>CAIRQL010000150.1 GCA_903880675.1 uncultured Holophagaceae bacterium
AGCCACGCAATTTTGTACTGGCTCATGATCGGGCTCCTCTGCTCAGGTTAATGACGGCGGGCGCATGCGCCAGACCCGCCAATGATGCCCCCATCGTCACCTTCAGGCCCGTAAAGCCAGCGCAAAAACCCGCAAAACCCCACCCCTGCTGGTCAGGGTCCGACAGTTTGTAAAACCCAGGCCTCGCCCATGCTACTTGCACGCCAGCCAGCTGGCGCCGGTGCGGACTTCGGCGGCGAGCTTGACCCCCAGGGGGCCCAGGTCGTCGGCGCCCTCCATGGCGTCCTTCAGGAGGGCTGAGGCCTGCTCCACTTCCTCGGGCGGAGCCTCCATGAGCAGCTCATCGTGGACCTGCAGCAGCAGGCGGGCCCGGAGCCCCGAGGCCTGCAGGCTACGATGCAGGCGCACCATGGCCCGGCGCATGAGGTCGGCGGCGGTGCCCTGCACGATGGTGTTCACGGCCTCCCGCAGACCCTGAGCCTGGAACTGCTTGTTGGGGCTCTCCAGCTCGGGGATGCGCCGGATGCGACCCCAGTGGGTGCGCACCAACCCCTCGGCGATGGCCTTGGCCTTGGCGCCCTCGATCCAGGCGGCGACCTTGGGCATGCGCTCGAAGTAGCGCTCGATGAAGGCCTTGGCCTCCTTCTGGGTGATGCCCAGGTTGGCCGCGAGGGCGAAGGCGCCCTGACCGTAGAGCAGGCCGAAGTTCACAGCCTTGGCCTTGCTGCGGTCGTCCGCCGTGACCTGGTCCATGGGCAGACCCATGACCTCGGAGGCCGTGCGACGGTGGATGTCCTCCCCCGCCTCGAAGGCCGCCAGCAGGACGGGATCCTGGGCCAGGGCCGCCGCCACCCGCAGCTCGATCTGGCTGTAGTCCGCATCCAGCAGCACCCAGCCCGGCTCGGGCACGAAGGCACCGCGGATGGCCCGGCCCTCCTCGGTGCGGATGGGGATGTTCTGCAGGTTGGGGTCGCTGGAAGCCAGGCGCCCCGAGGCCACTGCGGCCTGGTGCAGGCGGGTGTGCACCCGGCCCGTCACGGGGTTCACCATCTGCGGCAGGGCTTCCACGTAGGTGCCCAGCAGTTTCACCATCTGGCGGTGCCGCAGCAGTTCCCGGGCGATCTCGGCACCCTGGGTCTCGGCCAGCTCCTGGAGCACGTCTTCATCTGTGCTGGGGGCCTTGGTCTTGCCCGTAAACTTCACCGGCTTGTAGCCCAGCTTGCCGAAGAGGATGCCGCCCAGCTGGGCCGGGCTGTTGAGGTTAAAGGGCTCGCCGGCCAGCTCCAGTACCCGGGTCTCGGCCCGCTTGCGCTCGCCATGCATGTGCATGGCGAGATGGGAAAGGACATTCAGGTCAAGCCTCACTCCGTGGGCTTCCAGGGCTGCCAGGGCCTCCACTAGGGGCAGATCCACCTCTTCATAAAGGCGCTTGAGCCGGTCGTCTGTCAGCATCGCCCGCAGCTTGTCGCAGAGCTGCAGGGCCAGGTCCGCATCCTCAGCGGCGTACTGCACGGCCTGGGTGAAGTCCGCCTCGTCGAAGCGCTTCTGGCCCTTGCCCTTGCCCACCACTTCCTCGAAGGCGATGGGGCGCACATCCAGGTGTCGGGACGACAGGTCATCCAGGTTGTGGCGCACCCCACTCTCCACCAGGAAGCTGAGCACCATGCTGTCGTCCACCAGGCCGGCCACCGGCAGACCATGGCGGCTCAGCACCTGGAAGTCGTACTTGAGGTTCTGGCCGCACTTGCCCACGGTCGGATCCGCCAGCAGCGGGCCCAAGAGGGCAGTGACCCCGGCGAAAGGCAGGTTCCGGGGATCCAGGTGGGGCGCCAGCTCCTGGAAGAAGGCCCGGGGCTCGCCCCGAAGGTCCAGCAGGGTGTCCGGCAGACCGCTCTCCGGCAGCAGGCCCGGCAGGGCGCCTGCGGTATCGGCCGAGGCCGGCAGCAGGTGCGCCAGGGGTACGTAGAGGCCCTCGTTGGCCGTCCAGGCCAGGCTCAGGCCCACCATGTGGCCCCGGGTGGGATCCAGGCTGGTGGTCTCGGTGTCGAGGCCGAAGCGGCCGGCGGCCCGGCAGGCGGCCACGGCTGCTGCTACATCTGCGAGGCTGGCAGCGGCCCGGTAGGTCCGCACGCTGCCCGCTTCCTGGGCGCTCTGGGTGAACTCCTTGGTGAGCCCCTGGAAGCCCAGGGCCTTGAAGGTCTCCCGGGCCTTGGCCTCATCCACGCCGGGATAGGCGAGGTCGGCCGGGTGCAGGGGCAGGCTCAGGTCCGTCACCACCGTGACCAGGCGCTGGGTGAGGTCCAGCCAGGGGGCGGCGGTCTCCAGGCCCTCCCGCTGGCGCGGCTTGAGGTCGGCCTTGGCGGCGAGCACACCCGCCAGGCTGCCGTGCTGTTCCAGCAGCAGGGCGGCGCCCTTTTCGCCGATGCCCGGCACACCCTTGACGTTGTCCGAGGCATCCCCCACCAGGGTGAGGAAGTCCACCACCTGCTCGGGCCACACGCCCATGCGCTCCTTGACGCCGGCCCGGTCGTGCCAGACCTCGCCGTCCTTGGTGTTGAGCACCTGGATGTGCAGGTCATCGTCCACCAGCTGCAGCAGGTCCTTGTCAGGGCTCACAATCACCGAGGGTAGGCCGTGGGCGGCGGATTCCCGGGCCAGGGTGCCCAGCACGTCGTCGGCCTCGTAGCCGTGCAGCTCCACGATGGGGATGGAAAGGGCCTCCACCAGCTGGCGAATCATGGGGATCTGCGGCCGCAGGTCCTCAGGCATCTCGGCTCGGTTGGCCTTGTACTCGGGATAAATAATGTGCCGGAAGGTGGGCTCGGGCGTGTCGAAGACGCAGGCCAGGTGGGTGGGCTTGTGCTTCTCCAGTAGCTGGAGCACCAGCCGGGTGAACGTGTACGCCGCCCCGTTCTTCAGCCGGGGATTGGCGAAGTAGGCGCGAAATATAAACGCGAAGGTGTCGATGAGGTAGAGGCGGTCTTCAGACATGTCCCCAGTCTGGCAGGGCCGCCGGGATTCAGGTTCCCGGGACCAGGGTCGATTAGGACTGTCTGACCCTAAATCTAGGAGCCCTCGTGCGCAACCGCCTCATCATCCCCGCCCTTGTCTGGATCCTGGCCCTGCCCCTGGCAGCTCAGCCCGCAGAGAAAGCGAAGGCCGAGGCCCTGGTGAAGGAGGGCATTGCCTTCATGAAGGCGAACACCAAGGAGGCCTTCATCGCCGAGGTCCACAAGGGCTCAGGCCGCTTCCACGCCAAGCCAGGCAACCCGCTGTACCTCTTCGTCTATGACCTGAACGGTGTGGTCCTGCCCCACGGCGCGGAGGCCAACCTGCTGGGCGTGAACCGCATGAACGTCAAAGACCCGGACGGCAAGCAGTACATCAAGGACCTCCTGGCTGTGGGCCAGAAGAAGGGCGGCGGCTGGTCCGACTACAAGCGCATGAACCCTGACACCCGCAAGATCGAGCAGAAGACCTCCTTCTGCCTGGCCGAAAGCGGCATCGTCGTGGGCTGCGGGATCTACAAGTAGCTCAGTGCATCCGATACGATCGGCGGAGGAACCACTCCCACCAGGCGGCGGGCAGCAGGGCCTTGAGCTTGCCCGCCCAGAAGGCATCCTTGCCGATGACCACGCGGCGGGGTGGGCGCGCGGCGTTCAGCGCATTGACGATCTGCCGGGCGCAGGGCTCCGCATCCATGGCGTAGCGCTCGGCCCACTCCTTGCGCACCCGCATGTGCCGGGCCACGATCTGCTCGTAGGGAGTTCCCTTGGCCCGCTCCGGCAGGTCGCCCCAGACCCGGGCCAGGGTCTCCCGGAAGGCCGTGCGGATGGCGCCGGGCTCCACCAGGATCACCGCCACCTCTCGGCCCACCTCCAGGCGCAGGGTCTCTGCCAGGGCCACCACCGCGTGCTTGGAGGCGTTGTAGGCCCCCGCCAGGGGAATGGAGAGGCGGCCCAGCATGGAGGCCACCTGGACGATGCGTGCGCCGGGCTCCCGCCGCAGCAGGGGCAGGAAGGCGATGGTCACCCGGTGCAGGCCGATGACATTGGTCTCGAACTGGGTGCGCAGCTCCTCCGGACGCAGCAGCTCCAGGGGTCCCACCTGACCGTAGCCCGCATTGTTCACCAGGGCCTTGAGGCGCAGGTCGGCACAGGCGGTGGCGGCGGCGGCCACGCTGTCACCGTCGGTCACATCCAGAGCCAGCACCCGCAGGTCCTCCCCAGGCGGCAGGTCCGCCAGGTCCTCCAGGCAGCGAGCAGTGGCCACCACGCCCCACCCCGCCAGCCGGCAGAGCGGCCCCAGAGCCCGCCCCATGCCCGGCGACCACCCAGGGCTGAGGCCCCCGGGGCGCATAGCTTTTTCTCTTTTCACGAAATGAGAATCAGGGCGCTGGCAGCGCCCTGATTCTCATAGGCCGCCTGCGGCGGGAAAGACGTTAGGCAACCAACGCCAACAAACCCACCAGCCAGAAGCTGAAGTCCACGCTCAGCTCGAAGCGGGTGCGGCCCGTGGTGAAGCGCTCGTGAAAGAGCCAGAGGTAGAGCATGGGGTAGGCGGCGCAGAGCACCAGCACCAGCGCCACCGCCAGGGGATGGCCGTGGTGCTGGGTACTGAACGTCAGCCAAAGGGTGCCCGCCAGCAGGGTGCCCAGGAGGGCCACCAGGATGACCTTGGTGGTGCGCTTCCCCAGAAAGATGGGCAGGGTCTCCTTGCCTACGATCTGGTCGTTCTGCATGTCCCGGATCTCGTAGATCACCGTTCGCACGAAGGCCAGGGTTCCCACCAGGAACATCGCTCCGAACGCCCGCAGGTCAAAGGGGCGACCTTCCTGCCACAGGGGGAGAATGATGGCCACGGAGGCCAGGGCCAGGGACACCATCACATCTTTGGAACCGGGAATGGCCCGCAGGCTGAAGGTGCGGGACCCGATCTGAAAGCGGTGCTTGTAGAGGGCGCCCAGGAGCGCAGCCCCCGCCACCACCGCCAGCACCTTGGGCCCGAGGCTGGCTGCCAAGCCCAGGGTCAGCAGCGTGGCCACGCCGGCGGAGACCAGGAGGATCCTGCGGTTGCGCTCCAGGAACCGGGCCCGGGCCGGGCCCTTGGCCCCCAGGCCCAGGGGGTCCAGGAAGGGGCTGAACAGGTACATGGCGATGACATAGGTGGCTGTCAGGACCGGGTAGCGCCAGCCCAGGGGCAGGCCCAGCCAGGTGTGGGCGCCCAGGGTCATGAGGCCCGCTCCCACCGCCATGAGGGCTGAGCTGCAGAAGGCCGCTTGCAGGAAGCTCCGCCAGCGGCTGGGGCCGTCGCCCAGCTGCTCCAGCACATCCACCACCTCGTCCACCAGCCAGGTGGGGGTGGAGGCGCCGGCCAGCACGCCCACGGTCTCGCGCCCCGTGAAGCCGCTCAGATCCAGCTCTGCCGCCGTCTCCAGGTACTGCACGGGCTTGCCGTGCTGCCGGGCCAGCTCTGCCAGGTGCTTGGTGTTGCTGGAGGCCTTGCCGCCCACCACGATCACCGCGTCCACCGTGCGGGCCAGGCGCTCGGCCTCCTCCTGCCGGGTCCAGGTGTCTTCGCAGATGGTGTTCTCGAAGACCGCATCGCCAGCCCGGCCGCGCAGGTAGTCGCTGATCTCGTGGTAGTCCTTCACCGTAAAGGTGGTCTGGGCCACCACCAGCACCTTCTTGAGCTGGTCCTCCGTGAGGGTCGCGGCCTCGGCCAGGTTGGCGACGATCTGGCTGCCGCTCTCCGCAAAGCTGCGGTGGGCCACGCTCTCAGCGTGCCCGTGGGTACCCAGGATCACCGTGAAGTAGCCCTTGGGGCTCCACTTCTTGATCTTGTGGTGGACCTTGGCCACCTCGGGACAAGTGGCGTTGACGATCTTCAGCTCGCCCCGGGCCTGGCGCTCCTTGAGGCCCCGCAAGTCCTGGATGGGGATGCCGTGGGCCCGGATCACCACCGTGCCGTCCTGCACCGCCTCGGGCGACTCAGCCACGGCCACGCCCCGCTTGCCGATGAGGTCCAGGGCCTGGGGGTTGTGGATCAGCGGCCCCAGCGTCTGCACCGGGCGCCCATCGTTGCGCACCGACGCCTCCAGCACCGCATCCATGGCGCGCTTTACGCCCCAGCAGAAGCCCGCGGTCTTGGCGACGATCACCTTCATGGAGTCCCCGGAATCCCGACCTGTTTGGTCAGGTAATCATCATAGCGGCTCCGGGGCCTGCACGGCGCTCCCTTCTCTGTGGCGACCGGGTGGCAACCGCTCCGCCTTCCGCTAGGCTGGCACAACCCCCGCTCGACCTGGAAGGATGTCACGCCATGGATGCTGCTTCGCCCGACAAGGACCTGCCGCTGAAGGAGGACATCCGCCTGCTGGGGCGGCTGCTGGGGGACACGGTGCGGGAGCAGGAGGGTGAGGCCACCTTCGACCTCATCGAGCGCATCCGCCGCTGTGCGGTGCGCTTTCGCCGGGGCGGCGACCCGGAGGCCGTACAGGAGCTGAAGGGCATCCTGGCGGAGCTGACCCCGGGCCGCGCCATCCTGGTGATCCGCGCCTTCAGCTACTTCTCGCAGCTGGCCAACCTGGCGGAGGACCAGCACCACATCCGCCGCTCCCGGGCCCACCGAGCCACCACGGCTCCACCCCGCCCCAGCTCCCTGGGCCATGCGCTGGCCCGCAGCGCCGCCGCCGGCCTGGATGCCGCCGGGCTGCAGGAACTCTTTGCAGGAGCCCAGGTGCGCCCGGTGCTCACGGCCCACCCCACCGAGGTCCAGCGCAAGAGCATCCTGAACGCCCAGATGGAGATCGCCCGCCTGCTGGAAGAGCGCGACCGCATGGTGTCCACGCCCCGGGAGAATGCCCTGCGGGACGAGCACCTGCAGCGCCAGGTGCTGCTGCTCTGGCAGACCCGCATGCTGCGCGCCCACCGGCCCGCCGTGACGGACGAGGTGGCCAGCGCCCTGTCCTACTTCGAGCGCACCTTTCTGCGCGAAGTCCCGGCCCTCTATGCCGACCTGGAGGATCGCCTGGGCCTGGATCCGGCCTGGGGGGATGCGGAGCTGCCGCCCTTCCTGCAGCTGGGCAGCTGGATCGGCGGGGACCGGGACGGCAACCCCTTCGTCACCGCCGAGGTGCTGACCCGCGCCCTGGAGATGCAGGCCCGCACCATCCTGGACTTCCTCCTGCGAGAGCTGGAGGCCCTGGGCACGGAGCTGTCCCTCAGCCTCCAGGTATCCAAGGCCTCTCAAGAAGTCCTGAACCTGGCGGACAAGGCCCCCAACCGCACGCCCCAGCGGGCCGACGAGGCCTACCGGCTGGCCCAGGCCACCATCTCCGCCCGCCTGGAGGCCACCCGCCAGCGCCTGCTGCCCAAAGACCTGGCCGCCCCGGCCGAGGCCCTGCCCCCCTACGCCTCTGCCGCCGAGCTGAAGGCCGACCTGGACACTCTGGATCGCTCCCTGCGGGCCCACGGCGGCCGCCGTTTGGCCCGGGGCCGCCTGCGGGACCTGCGCCGCGCCGTGTCGGTGTTCGGCTTCCACCTGGTGCCCCTGGACCTGCGCCAGACCTCCGAGGTCCACGGCCGGGTGGTGGCCGAGCTGCTGGAGGTGGTGCAGCCTGGGACCGGCTACCTGGCCCTGGACGAGGAGCAGCGCATCGCCCTGCTGGCGGCGGAGCTGGAGAGCCCCCGCCCCCTGGCCGCACCCTTCCTGACCTACAGCGAGGAGACCCGCACCGAGCTGACGCTCTTCCATGCGGTGGCTGCAGCCCAGGGGCGCCTGGGCACCGAGGCCCTGCCCAGCTGCATCGTGAGCCACACCGAGGGCGTGTCGGACCTCCTGGAGGCCGCCGTGCTCCTGCGGGAGGCGGGCCTCCTGCGCCCCTCCGAGGGGCGGCTGGACCTGAACCTGATCCCGCTCTTCGAGACCATCGAGGACCTCCAGCGCTGCGGCGAGATCATGGACCGCCTGCTGGCCCTGCCCCTCTACCAGCGCCTGCTGGCCAGCCGGGGCGGGGTGCAGGAAGTCATGCTGGGCTACTCGGACAGCAACAAGGATGGGGGCTTCCTCACCTCCCGCTGGGAGCTCTACAAGGCCGAGGTGGCCCTGGTGGCCGTGGCCCGGCGCCACGGCGTGCGTCTGCGCCTCTTCCACGGCCGCGGTGGCTCCGTGGGCCGCGG
>CAIRQL010000151.1 GCA_903880675.1 uncultured Holophagaceae bacterium
CGGCCTCAAACGCGCCGGCGGCCGAGCCGCGTGGCCGTTTCGCACAAGCGCACAGCGCAGCGCCCGAGCGGCGTCGGGCATCGAGCCGTGGGCCCAACCCATCGCGCGACCCCTTCTGTGACAAGCCCCACGCCGCCGCCATCGCCCGGGCGGTCCAGGGCGCCGCCATCCCCACCACCCGGGACCTGGCGGAGCGGGTGCGCACGGCCCTCCGTGCCGAGGTGGCCGAGCTCGACCGGGAGGCGGAGACCAAGAAGTCCCTGCAGCGCACCTTCCAGGCCCTCCGCATCGCAGTGAACGACGAATTCACGGTGCTGGACCAGTTCCTCTCCCTGCTGCCGGCCTGTCTGAAGCCCGGCGCCCGGGTCGCCATCCTCACCTTCCACAGCGGCGAGGACCGCCGGGTGAAGAAGGCCTTCCAGCGAGGCCTCCGGGAGGGCACCTACGAGACCGTGGCCCCGGACCCCATCCGGGCCGCACCGGAGGAGCGCCGCGCCAACCCCAGGTCTACCAGTGCGAAGCTGCGCTGGGCGAGGGTGCCGACCCTGAGATAGAATGATCGGCTATGGTTACCGCCGCCCCAATCTCCCGAACCCGCTCGATCCTTCTCTGGGTCGCTGCCGCGCTGCTCATGGCCGCCAGCCTGACCTACCAGCGCAAGACCGGCCCCACCTACCCCCTGCGCGGCGCAGCCGTGATCGCTGGCAAGGATGTGGCCTACAGCCTGGTCCGCAGCCAGGAGACCATCCGCGAGGCCCGCGTGGCACTGCCGGATGCCGGCGTGCCGGGCACCCTGGTCTGGCGCCACTACCCCACCCAGGAGGACTGGATCCGCCAGCCCATGGTCAAGGAGACGAAGAACGACAAGGCCGAGCTCGCTGGCTACCTGCCCATCCAGCCCCCGGCGGGCAAGGTGGAGTACAGCGTGGAAGTGGGTACGGGCGCAGAGCTCGTGCGCATTCCCAAGGTCGATCCCATCGTGCTGCGCTTCAAGGGCCCGGTGCCCCTCTCCGTGCTGCTGCCCCATGTGTTCATGATGTTCATGGCGGTGATGCTGGGCCTCCGCACCGCCTTGGGCTGCCTCTTTGGCAAGACGGTGCCCCGCCGCCACCTGTGGGTGACCCTGGCCTTCATGACCGTGGGCGGCCTCATCCTGGGCCCCATGGTCCAGAAGTACGCCTTCGGGGCCTACTGGACCGGCTGGCCCTTCGGCTACGACCTCACAGACAACAAGACCCTGCTCATGTGGCTGGCCTGGGTGGTCGCAGCCCTGGCGGCCGGCCCCCGCGAGCACCCCCGGGAAGGCTGGAGCCGCATGGGCGTGGCCCTGGCCACCGTGGCCATGATCGTGGTGTATGTGATCCCCCACAGCCTGCGGGGCAGCCAGCTGGACTACAGCAAGGTGAAGGCCGGCGGCGCCGCCCACGAGGCCATCACTACGGGGCGCTAGCTGCCCTGGTTGCCAGCTCCAGCGAGAAGCGCAGCTGCTGCAGGAGCCCCGCCAGGTTCCAGGCGGGGTCGTAGCGGTCCGTGGGCCGGTGGTAGCGGGTCATGAAGGCCGCCGCCTGGGCCTGCGCCACGGCCCGGTTGCCCAGGTAGTCCCAGCCCCCGTCCAGCGAGAAACCGGGCGACACGGCAGGCACGCCGACCTTGGCAAAGGGGAAGTGGTCCGTGCGGAAGCAGAGGCCTGCGGGATCGGGCCGGGGCGGCGTGAGGGTCAGCCCCACTGCAGCGGCGGCTTCGCCACAGAGCGCCCGAAGGCCGGGCTCCGGCGTGCCCAGGAGGCCGATGTCCCGGGTGGGGCCCACCACATTGAGGCTCTCCAGGTTGATCACCAGCTTGGTGCGCGCCAGGGGCCAGAGGGGCGCCTCCACATAGGCCGCTGAGCCCAGCAGGCCGTGCTCCTCGGCGCAGGGGAAGAACAACAGCACGCTGCGGGCGGGAGGCTTGGCGGCCAGGGCCTTGGCCAGCACCAGCACGCCGGCGCAGCCCGTGGCATTGTCCACGGCTCCCGGATAGATGGCACCGTCCGCGCCCTTGCCGAAGTGGTCCCAGTGGGCGCTTAGGAGCACCGCCTCCTGGGCCAAGGCGGGGTCGCGACCCGGCAGCAGGCCCACCACGTTCCACTGGTCCAGGCGGCGCACCACCGAGCGCAGGCTGCCGATGCCGCGCAGGGGCAGGGGTACGGGCTGGAAGTCCGGGCGATCGGCAGCTGCGGCCAGGCTGCGGAAGTCACGGCCCGCCAGGGCAAAGAGGCGGCTGGCCGTGGCCTCCGTGAGCCAGCCCTGGGCGGCCCCCACCTGCCCGGCGCCCTCCCGCTGGAAGCGCTCCTGGGACCAGCTGTTCCGCACCACGGTCCAGCCGTAGCCCGCAGAGCCGTCCGTGTGCACCAGCAGGGCCCCAGCGGCGCCCCGGCGGCGGGCCTCCTCGAACTTGTAGGTCCACCGTCCCTGGTAGTTCTCCGCCTCGCAGCAGAGGGGCATGGGCGGCCCACCCTGGCGATCGCCCACCAGCATCACCAGGATGCGACCCCGCACATCCAGGCCCTTGTAGTCATCCCGCTGGGCATCGCTGATGCCATGCCCCACGAAGACCAGGGGCGCATCCACCGCCACCTGGGCCTCGGCTGCGGCAGGCCCCAGCACCATCTCAGTGCCCAGCGCCGGCGATAGGGCGCCGCCGGGCCCCTCAAAGCGGAATGTGGTGCCAGCGTCCAGGCGGATGCCCGCCAGCCGCACCTTCTGGCGATAGCCGCCCTCGCCCACCGGCTTCAGGCCCAGGGCCTGCAGCTGGGTCTCCAGGTAGCGGACCGCCAGCTCCCCGCCCCGCTGTCCCGTGCCCCGACCCTCCAGCACATCGTCCGCGAGGAAGGCCAGGTGGGCCCGCAGAGCAGTCTCCTCCAGGGCCGGGGCCTGGGCCAGCAAGGATGAACAGGTGAGCAGGGCGAGCAGGATCGATTTCAAGACAGCCTCCCAGGGTCCACCTTAGACGGGACAAGCCCCCCGTGCAGTGGCAAGGGTCTTTTCCCTGCAATTCCCAACCTGGACTCAACCGCAGGAAGCCTCCCGGCGTAACCTGCATGGACCACCCCCGAGCCCGGAGATTCCCATGCGCCTCATTCCCTGCTTCGCCACGGCCCTGGTCGTGGCCACGGCCATCAGCGCCACGGCCCAGATCGATGCCCGGCTGATGCGCTATCCCGCCATCTCGGCCACCCAGATTGCTTTCACCTACGCCAACGACATTTGGCTGGTGCCCAAGACCGGCGGCGTGGCCCAGCGCCTGTCCACCCCTAAGGGCGAGGAATCCTTCCCCCGCTTCTCCCCGGATGGCCGGGAGCTGGCCTTCTCGGCCAACTATGACGGGAACCAGGATGTCTACGTGCTGCCTGAGGCCGGCGGGGTGCCCACCCGGGTCACGCACCACCCCATGGCCGACCGGATCGTGGACTGGCACCCGAACGGCAAGTCCCTGCTCTTCGCCTCCGGCATGGAGTCCGGCAAGGACCGCTTCAACAAGCTCTTCCTGGTCCCCAAGGAGGGCGGGCTGCCCGTGGCCCTGCCCCTGCCCTACGCCGAGTTCGGCGCCCTGTCCCCGGACGGTAAGCTCCTGGCCTACCAGCCTGTGAGCACGGACTTCCGCACCTGGAAGCGCTACCGCGGAGGCATGGCCTCGGAGATCTGGCTCTACGACTTGGTGCAGAAGACCGCCAGTCGCCTGCCCAGCCTGAACGGCTCCAATGACTCCCTGCCCATGTGGCATGGCGGCAAACTCTACTTCCTCTCGGACCGCGACGAGGTAAAGCGGGGCAACCTCTGGTCCTTCGACCCCGCCACCAAGGCCTTCAAGCAGCTCACCTTCTTCAAGGAATACGACGTCCACTTCCCCTCCATCGGCCCCTCCGACATCGTGCTCGAAGCCGGCGGCCGCCTCCACCGCCTGGAGCTGCCCTCGGAGAAGCTCCAGGAGGTGAAGGTCGAGGTCCTCACGGACCGGGCCACCCTCAAGCCCAGGGAGGAGAACGCCAGCAAGCTCCTCAAGCACCCCGGCCTCTCCCCCCAGGCCAAGCGGGCCGTGTTCGAGGCTCGGGGCGAGCTCTTCTCTGTGCCGGCGGAGAAGGGCTATGTCATCAACCTCACCCGCAGCCCCGGGGTGGCGGAGCGCTTCCCAGCCCTGTCCGCCGATGGCAAGCAGGTGGCCTACTTCAGCGACCGCTCCGGAGAGTACGAGCTGCACGTGCGGCCCGCAGACGGGTCCGGCGAGGAGCGGCAGGTCACCCAGCTGGGGCCCGGCTTCCGGTATCACATCTCCTGGTCCCCGGATGCCAAGCGGGTGCTCTTCGTGGACCAGACCATGCGCATCAACCTTTGCGACCTGGACACCGGCAAGGTCCAGACCGTGGACAAGGGGCTCGCCCTGTATGAGAACGCCCTGGAGGCCTTCCGGGCCAACTGGTCCGCCGACAGCCGCTGGGTCACCTACGCCCGGGACAACGCCAACCAGAACTCTGTGGTGGTCCTCTACGACACGAAGAATGGCCAGCGCCACGAGGTGACCTCGCCCTTCTACAACGCCGGTGACCCGGTCTTCGATCCGGAGGGCAACCACCTCTACCTCACCACGGGCCAGCAGTTCAGCCCCACCTACAGCGACCTGGACAACACCTGGGTCTATGCGGCCACCACCCGTCTGGCGGCCCTCCCCCTGCGCAAGGACTTGGCCTCGCCTGTGGCCCCGCGCAACGATGCGGACACCCCCAAGGAGGACAAGTCCAAGGAGGACAAGGACGCCAGCGCCGACAAGGATAAGAAGGAGGCCCCCAAGGCCGTGGAGATCGACCTGGAGGGCATCGAGTCCCGCATGGTCCTCCTGCCGCCCCCGGCGGGCTACTACGACAACCTGGCCGTCACCAAGGGCAAGCTGGTCTATCGGCGCACCGCTCACCGGAACGCCGCAGGCGAGGACAAGGCCACGCTCTACACCTTCGACTTCGAAGAGCGCGAGGAGAAGGCCGTGCTGGCGGAGGTGGATGGCGCCCTGCTGAGCTCAGATGGCAAAAAGGTGCTGGTGAACCGCAAGCAGGAGTTCGCCCTGGTGGACCTCAAGCCCGACCAGAAGTTTGAGAAGAAGCTGCCCACGGGCGAGCTGCCCATGACGGTGGATCCCCCGGCGGAGTGGCAGCAGATCTTCAACGACACCTGGCGCCTCCAGCGGGACATGTTCTACGACCCCGCCATGCATGGCGTGGACTGGGCGGCCATGCGGGTCCGTTACGGCAAGCTCCTGAAGGACTGCGTCACCCGCGAGGACGTGAACTTCGTCATCGGCGAGCTCATTTCCGAGCTGAACGCCTCCCACACCTACCGGGGCGGTGGCGATGTGGAAGCCTCTGGCCGCCAGGGGACGGGTCTGCTGGGTGCGGACTTCAGCCTGGAAAACGGCGCCTTCCGCATCAAGACCATCCTCCGCGGCGCGACCTGGGACGCCGTGAACCGGGGACCGCTGGCTCAGCCGGGCCTGAAGGTGAAGGAAGGCGACTACCTGCTGGCCGTGAACCGCAGGGCCCTCGATACCAAGAAGGATCCCTGGTCGGCCTTCCAGGGCCTGGCTGGCAAGACCGTGCTGCTGACGGTGAACGACAAGCCCGCCCTGGAGGGTGCCCACGATGTCCTCGTCGAGACCGTAGCCAACGACTACTCGCTGCGCTACTGGGCCTGGATCGAAGCCAAGCGACGCTATGTGGAGAAGGCCAGCAGCGGACGCCTCGGTTATGTCTACGTGCCAGACACCGGCATCGGCGGCCAGAACGACCTGGTGCGCCAGTTCCGCGGCCAGTGGGACAAGCCCGGCCTGGTCATCGATGAGCGCTTCAACAGCGGCGGACAGATCCCGGACCGCTTCGTGGAGATGCTGGGCCGGAAGACCCTCAACTACTGGGGCGTGCGCGACGGCCAGGACTGGCAGTGGCCCCAGGTGGCCCACGAAGGCCCCATGGCCATGCTCATAAACGGCTGGAGCGGCTCCGGGGGCGATGCCTTCCCCCGCTACTTCAAGCAGGCCGGCCTCGGCCCCCTCATCGGCCGCCGCACCTGGGGCGGGCTCATCGGCATCACCGGTGCCCCTGCCCTCATCGATGGCGGCTACCTGACCGTCCCCACCTTCGGCCTCTCCTCCCGGGCGGGCCAGTGGGTGGTCGAAGGCTACGGCGTGGACCCCGACATCGAGGTGATGGATGATCCGGCGCTGCTGGCTCAGGGCAAGGATCCCCAGCTGGACCGGGCCATTCAGGAGGTCGAGGCGGCCCTCAAGAAGAACCCCCCCTTGGCCACCCCCAAGCCCGCCTACCCGAAGCGCTCGGGGTACTGAAACAAAGCTACGCCTCGCCCCCTGACTTGAAGCTCTGCTTGAAGCGGATCTTCGAGTCAGGGGAAGTGCTGGGCTGCGTAGCCAATCCACTGGATTACGGGGCTTGAGTAGTCCCAGTTGTTGAGGGTCTCATCGGCGCCGAAGCGGCTTCGCCAGGTGGCCGAGTCAATGAGCAGCAGCAGGCTGGGCGAGCTGGAGGCCCGCACCACGCCGTTGTACGGATCGTCTGCGTGATCCAGGTAGAGGTCCTCGCTCATAAAGTAGAGCAGCTCATGGCCGCAGACCCAGATGGGCTGGACCGGGATGTTGAGGATCCGCAAGGCTGCGTTAATGAAGCCCGTGCTGCCGTGGCAGCCTTCGGTGAAGTGCTGGGTCCCCAGCACCGGATTCCGGCTGTCCACGGTGCCGAGGACGATCCTGGAGACCGGGGAATAGCCTCGGTACTGCCAGATGGCAAAGTCGGAACCGAAGGTGTCGGCCCCACCCACCGCGTGGTAGAGGTTGTGGCGCATGTAGTCCAGGAAGCCGCCGATGGTGCTCCGGCGGGAGGCGCCGATGATCCCGGCCTGCTGGAGCCAGGGGAAGGTCCAGCGGGGATCCGCAAACTGGGTCCGGGGCCGGTTGTTGTCCCGGAGGGCGGGCTGGTTGGCGCCCGCATAGGTCCCCATGCCATAGGTCCCGTTGGGCTGCAGCCAGGCCATGGTCGAGCTGTCAAAGAGCCAGCGCAGGGAGCCCGAGGCGTAGCCGGTGAGGGTCCAGGGCACCTGCTGGGAGAGCTCCAGCATCAGGGAGAACGCCACGTGGCTGGTGTAGAGCCGCCACATATCGGCGGGACTGACCTGCACCATGGTGGCGTTGGCATCCAGACCGATCTGGGAGTAGAGGTTGGTCGGCTGATCCGAGAGGGTGGTGGCGGTCCCGCCGGGCACCATGGTCACCTGGGGAGCTCCCGCATTGAACCAGTCCACATGGCTGCGGTAGGCCGCATCGAGGTCCGCCTGCTGCGTCTGGGACCAGCTGGCCCAGGCCACCTTTTGCGCCTCGCTGGGGGCGATGTAGTAGTTGTACGGATCACCGCTCTGGATCTGCCACTTGATGGCTGCCGCGATGGCAGGATGGGCCGTGAGCCAGGTGCCCAGGTCCAGGAAGAGGGAGAGCCGGGCGAGTGCGCTGGTGGTGCTGCCCCCGAAGCCATCGGAGACCACCACGGTGAACACGGACCCGTCATCCTTCGCTTCGAAGGCCGGAGCGGTGTAGGTGCTGGAAGTGGCACCGGCGATGGGGTTGCCCCCCAGGTACCACTGGTAGCCCAGCGTCCCAGCGCCAGTGGCCGTCACGCTGAAGGTAGGCACCAGGCCAGGCGCCAGGATCTTCCCGCTGGGCTGAACCGTGATGACCGGCGGCTGGATGCCAACAACGATCACCAGGGAAGTGACTCCGCTGCCACCAGCATTGACGGCAGTGATGGTGTAGGTCTGGGCAGTGGACACCACCGTGGGGGTGCCGGTGATGGCACCTGTTGAGGTACTGAAGGTGAGCCCCGTGGGCAGCGTGGGCGTGATGCTCCAGGTGACCACCTGCCCCCCGGTGTTGATGGGGAAGAGAGAGACCGGCACCCCCAGGGGCAGAGCGTAGGTGCTGCCCGTGTAGGTGATGACGGGTGGCGGCTCGGTGACCGTGAGGACCACGGAAGCAGCGGTAAACCCGTAGGTATTGCTCCCCCGGATCACGTAGGTTGTGGTCGGCACCACCGCCGTGGGTGTCCCCGAGATCGCGCCTGAGCTTGTATCCAGGGACAGCCCCGGAGGCAGGGTCGTCCCAAGCACCGCGTAGGCCGTGATGGGCCCAGCGGCCTGGCTCGGGACATTGGGCGTGATGGCCACCGTGCGCAGGTAGGTGGCCGGGTTCTGGCTGTAGGTGAGCGAGACGGGCGGGCCCGAGGTCACGGAGGCGGAGGCATACCGAGTCCCATAGGGGCTGCTGGCCGTGAGCTTGTAGGTCGTGAGGGTGGCACTGGCGCCCGTGGGCGGAATCACGTCGATGGAGGTTCCCGTAACGACGCCAACACCGTTGTCGATGGTCAGCGTGGTGGCCCCGGTCACCGACCAAGCCAGGGTGGTGGGAGCGCCTGCCGCCACATTCGCTGGGGTGGCCGTGAAGGTGTTGATGGTGGGCGGTGGCACCACCGTGATGGCCACCGACAGGGTGGTGGACCCCGCCGCATTGGTGGCCGTCAGGGTGTAGATGGTGTCGGTGGAGGGGTAGGCGCTGAGCATGCCGTTGGGAGTGACCACGGCCCCCACCCCGTTGTCGATGCTGGCGCTGGTGTAGTTGCTCAGCCCCGACCAGCTCAGGTAGGCCGCCATGCCTCGCCCGACGGTGCTCGACAGCGCCGTGAAGCTACCAATCACGGGGAGGCGGGCAAAGGTAGCGGTAATGGTCAGGTCGGCGGTCACATTGGTAATGGTCAGCGGGTTGCTGCTGGTGGTGGTGAACCCCGGCCCTGTCCAGCTCACCAGGGCATAGCCTGCACTGGGAACCGCCGTCACCGGGGTGGCGTTGCCGCCGTCCGCAACGGACTGGGTGGTGGCCCCCGTGAGGGTGCCGTTGGCCCCAGCCAGGAAGGTCACTGTGCGGAGCACCGCGAAGGTGGCCGTCACCGTGAGATTGGCGGTCACATTGCTCACCGTCAGCGGGTTGGTGCTGGTGCTGGTGAAGCCGGTCCCGCTCCAGCCAGTGAACACGTACCCCGTGGCCGGTACTGCCGTCACTGCTGTGGCCGCGCCGCCGTAGGTCACCGTCTGCGTGGCGCTGCCCGTGAGGCTGCCCCCGGTCCCAGGCAGGAAGGTCACGGTGAAGGTCTGCTGCGTGAACGTGGCCGTGAGGGTGAGGTTGGCGATCACGTTGGAAACCGTCAGCGGGTTGCCGCCAGTGCTGGCGAAGCCGGTCCCGCTCCAGCCGGAGAAGGTGTACCCCGTGGCTGGTACTGCCGTCACTGCACTGGCCGAGCCGCCGTAGGTCACGGTCTGGGTGGTGATGCCCGTCAGGTTGCCCCCCGTCCCCGCCAGGAAGGTCACGGTGTAGGTCTGAGGGGGTGGCGCACTTCCGCCCCCGCTACCGCCTCCGCAGGCCGTCCAGAGGCTCAGGAGCACACAGCAGAGCAGCGGCCCAAGGCCTAGGCGAAAATCCTTGATCCCCCTCTGCCTGGGCATACGGACGGCCCCCCCTGGGGGCACAGCCTCGGCCCCGGACCTAACTCTTCGGCCCGGGATTGAGTTTTCTTACGCCCACTAGGTGGATTTTTAGAAAATTTCGGCAAAGAAGGCCTTCATGTGGTCCCAGCTGCGGCGGTGGGCGGCCTCGTTGTAGGCGGCGCCCTTGCTGTTGTCGTTGCCAGCTTCCTTCTGGGTGAAGGCGTGGACGGCACCGGCATAACCGACGAAGACATAGTCGGCCTTGCTCTTGCGCATCTCGTCCTGGAAGGCGGCCACATCCTTGGCGGGCACGAAGGGATCATCGGCCCCATGACAGACCAGCACCTTGGCGCTGAGGGGCCCCGGCGCAAAGTCGGCCGGCACATCCAGGCCGCCGTGGAAAGAGACCACGCCCTTCACCGGCAGGCCTGCCCGGGCGGCCTCCAGGGCCCCGGTGCCACCAAAGCAGAACCCGATGACCGCTAGGCGGGAGGAGTCTACGCCCTTCTGGGCCTTGAGGGCCTCCAACCCTGCAGCGAGGCGGCGGCGGTAGAGGGCCCGGTCGCCCTTGAACTGCCCGGCCAGCTTGCCGGCCTCGCCGCCAGTCTTGGGCCGGACGCCCTCGCCGTAGACATCCACTGCCAGGGCCACATAGCCCAGCTTGGCCAGGTCATCGGAGACCTTGCGCTCGTGGTCGGTGAGGCCCATCCACTGGTGGATCACCAGCACCCCGGGCATCTTGCCCTGAGCGGCGGGCCGGGCCAGGTAGCCCGCCAGCTTCGTGGGGCCTTCCTGGTAAGCCAGCGGCTCACCGGAAAAGGCGGGTAGGACAGCAAGGGAAAGGGCGAGGACAGCTCGGCGCACGGGGTCTCCGGTGTTACGACACCCATCCTAGTCCCGCCAGGATCGGAACGCCAGGGGAAGCAAAAGCAACCACTCTCGCAGAGGACGCGGAGAGAGCAGAGAGTCGCAGAGGACCTCTGTGCTCTCCGCGCCTTCCTCCGCAGCCTCTGCGAGAGTAGTTAAGCCCTACCGCCCCGTGCTGCCGTAGCCGCCGCTGCCGCGATCGGTGTCGCCCAGGGCTTCCACGCTGGGCTCGGGGGTCCAGGTCCAGTGGGCGGCGGGGGCCACCAGCAGCTGGGCGATGCGCTCGCCGCGGCGCAGGTCGAAGGGGGCGTCCCCGTGGTTGATGAGCAGCACCTGCACCTCGCCCCGGTAGTCCGCGTCGATGGTGCCTGGCGCGTTGAGCACCGTCAGGCCGTGCTTCAGCGCCAGTCCCGAGCGAGGCCGCACCTGCCCCTCATAGCCCGGCGGGATGGCCATGACCAGCCCCGTGGGCACCAGCCGCCGCTGGCCCGGCGCCAGGGTCCAGGTCTCACCCTCAGGCAGAGCCGCCCGCAGGTCCATCCCCGCCGAATGCACTGTGGCGGCCGAGGGCAGGTCAAGGCCAAGGCCGTGGGGAAGCTGATGAACCGGGATGCGCATCCGAAAAGCATCCACGTAAAGGTGCAAGGGGGTCTACGGAAAATACCCCGGCCGCGAAGGAGGCCCAGAAGGCTGGCGTGACCACCCAGGCTGAACTCCAGGGGTGGCCCCGCCGATCTTGACAACTTGGATTGCCTTAATGCTCGTCTATTGAAATATTTGAGTTTTGAGTCAAAGCCCAATTTTTATGAGCGAGAATGAGGCATTGACGAACTGTTTCCTATACACTATTTTTACCGTGAAGGAATTGAGGCACTAAAGATGCAAAAAAATATGCCAGAGCTGCGAAAAGAGATCACAAAGCTCTCTTCTGCCAAGCGCAGGGGGAGGGCCTCAGCTGTTGTCCGAATGGCCCAGGCAGGAGGGCTCCAGAAGCTGCGTCCTGGGATCTACCGCCCCACGGAACGAGGCGGCTGGGCTCATCAGGACTTGGCGGATGCCTGTCTGGCTGTTCCGGAGGGCGTCATCTGCCTTGTCTCGGCGCTCTCCTACCACGGACTGACCACCACCATTCCAGCCGAGACCTGGATTGCCATCCCGAAGACCGCTTGGGTCCCTCGCATGACCTTCCCGACCCGGTTCCTTCGTCTCGGGGCAGAGGCTCATGCGGCCGGCATCGAGACCATCAAGATCGGCCGGACGAAGGTCCGGATCTACAACAAGGCCAAGACAGTCTGTGATGCCCTCCGCTTCCGGGATAAGGTCGGGGTCGAGGTCGCCTTCGAGGCCCTGAAGACCTACCTCCGGCTTGGGGGCCGTCCCGACGAGCTGCTCCAGTGGGAAGCTGTTTGCCGGGTCAAGTCCTCACTCCGTGACCACCTCTCCCTCCTCCTCGCATGAAGAAGCAACCTGACACCAAGAGCCCCCAGAGTGTTCTCCAGCGCCTTAGCAATGGGCGCCTGGAGGGGCAGAGCGTGCAGAACGCGCAGACCCTCTTCGTGCTGGAGCGCTTCCTGGCGCGGGTGGCCCAGAGCCCCTACCGGGATCAGTTGGTGCTCAAGGGCGGGATTCTGCTCTACCTGCTCACCGGGGCCTGGAATCGCCCGACCGAGGATCTGGACCTTCTGGTGCTGAGGATTCCGGGAGAGTCCCTGGAGCAGGTGCTGAGGGAGATCCTGGTCATCGACATGGGGGATCGCCTGGACTTCCAGGCAGACCGCATGACCTCGGAGGAGATCCGCGAGGACACGGGCTATCCCTGCCGGCGGTTCTCTGTCCCCTTTCGGTTTGGAGCGAGGTTTGCGCAGGTCATCAAGCTGGATCTGAGCTTCGGGGATCCGGTCACCCCCGGTCCAAGGCTCATCGAATTCCGGCCGATGCTCGAGGGCTTCCAAGGTGGCTTGGTGATGGGCTACCCAATAGAGACCTTCATTGCGGAGAAGGTAGAGACCCTCCTGGTCCGCGGGTTGGCCACCACGCGGGCCAAGGACTTGTTCGATCTCTGGGTGATCGCGCGCATTGGGAGCCAGCTCCGCTTGACCGCCCTTGCGGAGGCCCTGCGGGCGACGGCAGACCACAGGGCGGAGCTGGCTGGAAGGGCAGACAGCGTGCTAACCCGAGAGGCCAGCGCCTTGCAGGCCTCCTATGGGCTGGATGCTGCCCTCACGCGCATCTGGGCTGCCTATACCAGCTCGAAGAAGCTGGTGGCGCCGCCCCATGCAGAGGTGGTTGCTGAGGTGCAGGCCTTCATTCGACCCGTGGTCGATCAGTGTCTGGCAACCGGGCCTGATGCCGAATGGGAGTCAGCGCAAAAGCGGTGGGTGCCGGTCAGTCAGTAATGCCTAGTCACTCATTTGCTAGGGAAGTCGCCGGACGATGAGCCCATGAGGTCCCCTGGCCCAGGGGGATGCCATCTGGGGGATAAATATCAGTCAGGGTTCCCTGCGCCACGCTTTCTGCGGCGGAGGGCTGGGCTGATGGCTGCGGGGCAGAGTCGATCCGGAACGCACGCAGGCTCGGACCCCGGACCGGGACGCGGGGATGGGTCCAGCAGGCAAGGAAAAGCCCCGGAGGTCCGGGGCTCTTCGTGCTTGCGAGCTACACATGTAATGTCAGTATCCTCAGTCCCACGGCAACAAACACAATCGAAATCAGGAACGGTAACCCCAACATTACAGAAACAAATACCCAGAACTGGACAGGGTTTCCTCTCTTTAATATGGGTGCGCCCCAAGCGTAAATTTTTCCATTTTTATAGACGACCACAAAAAGAGGGATCAACAGTGCGCACCCAAATAGACCAAGCATCAATATCGACACAGCAAGCCCTCAGTTTCTAAAGTCCAGCTTCCTTTGAGCAATGTTCATGGAGTGCCTGGGCTTTTGCCCCAATAGTTACTGCCGAGGACACCGCTGAAACCGCAGCCAACGCCTTGTTCAGTCCTGGCACTCCGCGAATCCAGGTGCTTGCAGTTACAGTTCTGCCAGCCCAACCCAGGGCTCTACCTGCGCCGTTAATCTGGCGAATCTGATTAACAAAGCCCGCAGTTCCTGCCCCGAGGCTCATCGCCCCAATACCATTATCCATTGCCGAATTGGTAGACAGGTCATTCAACTGTGCCGTGCCAATAGCAATCCCTGTCAGCCCAGTCGGATCAAGAACAGCAGATGCACCATTGGCGAGTCCAAGCATGAAGTCCTTGGTTATTCCGGTGCTCCCAAAGTTCGCTTGAATACAGTCCCAATACTTCGATTTTTTATCGGGCTGCGGAGTTTGCGGCTCTGACGGCGACACACCGAGTTCCCCGCCCGGGTCACCCTCGATTACTGTGCATTCGATAGAGCGGTAGATTTCTGTAATCCATCGGTAACCAGACTCGGATACCGCCCACCATGTCGTGGTTTTCAGCACGCATTTTAATTGATTTCCCGCCATCCCACTCGGATCAGTGGCCATGAAGGGGCTGCCAGCCACGTAGGCCACCTGGTTCCAGGTGCTGGGGTCGGCGCCTTGGTCGCTGTTCAGGAAGCGGTGCCAGGCGGGGCTATAGTACCGCCCCCTCATGTAGATCAGGCCGGTGTCTTCCGTCTGCAGGTGCCCCGTGTAGCCCGTCAGCGGCCGATACCCCTCCGTCTGCGCCGCCAGCGCCTCCCCGTAGGGACCAAAGGCCTGCCGACCCTCAATCATCCGTGTCGCACGGCCCGTTACGATCCGGGGCGTTCCCAGGTGATCGTTGTGCAGCTCATGCACGCCAGCCTCGTCCACCTCAGCCACAGCCTCCGAGCCCAGGTAGACCACATCCCGCTTCCAGCCGGCCTGGGTGAACTCTGACATCAGGAGCCCGCCGGAGGAATAGGCATAGCGGCGGTTCCTGGCGGGGCTGAGGCTGTCCTGGACCTGGACCCTCAGCCCAGTGGGGGCGTAGGCATACCACTGGGTCCCCGCAGCCGAGGTCACGCTGGCCAGCTGCCCCAGTCCGTCCCAGCCGAGTCCCAGGGTCGCACCCGTACTGGTCCCTGTCCCAATCTGGATAGCCCTGCCCTGGGGGTTCATGCTCCATCCTGTCAGCCCCCCCGTGGTGGTCATGGCGGGAATCTGGTTGGTGGCTAACGCCGGAAAGTCGAAGTTGTTGAAGGATGCCCCCGCTGTCCCCTGGACGCGGTGACTGATGTTATTCCCGAAGCCGTCGTGGGCGAAGTCCATGGACGAAACACCCATGCCGGGGGCTGCCGCATGCACCAGCTGCCCGAGCGCATCGTGCTGGAGGGGGCCCCACTCGCCCGCCTTGGTCAGCTGCTCTATGGAGTTGTAGGTGTATTGCCTGGGATTACCTGGATCGCCGAGGCCCCCGGTGGTGTACCCGATGGTCCAGGTCTTCAGGTGGGTTCCCAGGTCCTGGGTGCTCCAGTCGCTGTAGGCGCCCGACCCGAAGGTCAGCCGCTTCCGCTGCCCCCACTCATCAAAATCAATACCTGTAACGAGGGACGATGCCCCCCCGCCAGTCCGATCTTGGATGCCAACCACGCGGCCAATAACGTCGTAGGAGTACCCGATCGTGCGCTGGGAGGGGTAGAGGACCGAATCCAGTCGACCATCACTCCGATAGGTATATCGGAGGCTCTGGGGCGCACCCCCGAGGGTGGTGGTCTCGGAGGCTAGGCGGCGGCCTTCGGAGGCAGCCTTATAGGTGAAATCGACCCGAACCGGCGTAGGACCGCCGCTGATTTGTTTAGATTTTGATATTTATCAAGCGCCACGTGTGTCCTGAATAAATTTATATAACTTTCTGAACGTAATACACAGCCCAGGCGCCCCCACGGTAAACCCATGGACACGGGCATGCTCCAACCCAAATAGGATAAACACCGTTCAGCTTGGCCCAGGGAACCGGCTACTCGGCTTGGTCAGCTGCTCAGGCCTTCGGCGCTGCCGCCTTGACCAGCTGCCCGCAGGCGCCCTGGATGTCGCGGCCTCGGCTGCGGCGGACGGTGACGAAGCAGCCGCGGGCCTTGAGGCGCTGGGCGAAGGCCTGGACGCGGTCCTCTTCGGGGGTGCGGAAGGCGCTGGCGTCGTGCTCGTTGAGGGGGATGAGGTTGAGGTTGTGGGCGCTGCGTAGGTCCCCCAGCCAGTCCGCCAGGCGCTCGGCGTCGGCATCGGTGTCGTTCTCGCCGGCGATGAGCACGTACTCGAAGGTGAACTTCTCGCCCCGGCGAAGGCCCCAGCGGTCCAGGGCCTCCCGCAGACGGGTCAGATTCCACACCCGATTCACGGGCATGGTGCGGCTGCGGGCCTCGTCCGTGGTGGCGTTGAGGCTGAGGGCCAGCAGGGGCCTGGGTTCCATGACCGCCAGCTTCTCCAGGCCACTCACCAGACCAGCGGTACTCACGGTGATGCGGCCCTTGCCCAGCCCCAGTCCCGCCTCATGGCAGAGCAGGCGGATGGCCCGGTGCAGGTTCTCCAGGTTGTGCAGAGGCTCGCCCATGCCCATGAACACCAGGGTCAGCTCGTGGCCCCGGTCCGGGCCGAGCGCGCCCATGATGGCCAGCACCTGGCCCAGGATCTCGCCGGCCTGCAGGTTCCGCAGGATGCCCATGCTGCCGGTCGCGCAGAAGGTGCAGCCCATGGCGCAGCCCACCTGGCTGGACACGCAGTAGGTCACCCGGGGGTTGCGCACCCGCCTGGGCATGTGGACGGCCTCGATGCGCTTCCCGTCGGCCAGCTCCAGGGCCAGCTTGGTGGACCCGTCCTCGGAGGGCTGCTGCTCCACGAGGTGCGGCAGGCTGAGGTCGGCCACGCCCTCCAGCCAGCGGCGGATGCCGGGGCCCAGGGCCGGGGCGCCGTCCTGCCAGGTCCAGGGCCGGTGCAGGCGGCGGAAGGTCTCCAGGGCGCTCCCGGGACACCCCAGGGCCGCCAGTTCCTCCGGGAACAGGGACCAGGCCGAGGGCAGGCCCGCCCGCTCGGGGGCTGGGCGATCCCAGGGCATGGGCGCAGGAAGGCTCATGGATTCAGTCTAGCCAAGGGAAAGCCGCCACCAGGGTGGCAGCCATCAATTAACGATACTCAACTCCAGCAGGGGAGTGGCCGATTCGGATGGGTCATTCCAGATTCCCGGGTGTGCCTGGGGTCCGCCGGAGTGAGGGGGTCTGGATGGATCACCGCGAGGCCAATTCGGGTACGGCAGGGGCAGGTTCTGCAAGGCATCGGCTGGCCTTGTGGGTCCGCTGTACCCTGCTGGCGGGCCTGGCCTGCCTCCAGGGAGCCGCCTCGCCGCCGCCGCTGCCCCCTGTGCGCATCGGCGTCCTGGCCTACCGCCCGGTTCCCCAGGTCCAGGCCCAGTGGCAGCCCATGGCCGCCGCCCTCCACAAGGCCATGCCCAACCGAGAGTTCGTGGTTGAGGCCCTCTCCTATCCGGACCTGACCCTGGCCCTCAAGGATAAGCGCCTGGACTTCGCCCTGACCAACCCGGGCCACTTCGTGCAGCTGAACCGCAAGCATCTCCTGTCCTCGCCTCTGGCCACCCTGGCCGTCTTCGAGGCCGGGCACCCCACGTCGGTCTTCGGGGGGGTGATTTTCTGTCGGTCCGATGAGCCTCGCCCGGATGCCCTGGCAAACCTGAAGGGGAGGAAGATCGCCATCCCCAGCCTGGACTCCCTGGGCGGCTTTCAGATGCAGGCCCTCGAGCTGAATCGGGTTGGGATCCGCCTGCCCCAGGACGCCACCCTGGTAACCACCGGCATGCCCCACGACAAGGTGGTGGAGGCCGTGCTGGCAGGCACCGCAGACACAGGGTTTGTGCGCACCGGGGTGCTGGAGGGCATGGCCCGGGAGGGGAAGCTCGACCTGAGCCGTATCCGGATCCTGAACGAGCGCACAGAAGCGGGCTTCGCCACCCGTTCCTCCACCCAGCGCTACCCCGAGTGGCCCTTTGCAGCAGCCACCCATACGGACGAGGTCCTCGCCCGCTACGTGACCTCTGCCCTCTTCGTCTTCGAGCGCGACCCATCCCTCACCGAAGCCCTGGACATCTGCGGGTTCCTGGTGCCGGCGAACTACGGGCCGGTGGAAGACCTGCTGCGGGACCTGCGCCTGCCGCCCTTCGAGGCGGCTCCTGCCTTTACCCTGCACGATGTGGGTAAGCGCTTTCGGTGGCCTCTGGCGGGGGCTGGACTGGCCATCGTCCTCATTCTGGTCCTGAGCACCAGCCTGCAGGTGGCCAACCGCCGCCTGGCCCAGGAGAAGCAGCGGTTTCAGGTTCAGCAGGAGCGGCTCAACATTGCCCTGAGTGCCACGGGCCTGGGCCTCTACGACTGGAACCCACGCACAGGTGTGGTGCTCTACGACGAGCGCTGGGCCGCCATGTTCGGCAACCGCCTTGAGGACCTGACACCCGACTTCGGTTCCTGGTCCGCACGGGTTCATCCGGATGACCTGGCCCACTCCCGCGCAGCCTTCGAAAAGGCCTGCCGGGGCGAGGGAGACTACGCCTGCGAGTACCGGATGCGGCACCAGGATGGCTCCTGGCGCTGGGTCCTGGACCAGGGGCGCATCGTGTCCAGGGATGAGCAGGGGGAACCCACCCGCATGGTGGGGGCCAACCTCGACATCACCGAGCGGAAATACCTGGAGTCCCAGCTGAACCACTCCCAGAAGATGGAAGGCCTGGGGATCCTGGCGGGCGGCGTGGCCCACGATATGAACAACGTCTTGGGGGCCATCCTGGGGCTGGCGTCCATCCACCTCGAGCTCCAGCCCCCGGGGGCGCCGATCCACCGGTCCCTCCAGACCATCACCAAGGCCTGCAACCGAGGCAAGGAGCTGATCCAGCGCCTGCTGGGGTTCGCCCGCCAGCGGCTGGCGGAAGGACGCGAGCTGGACCTGACCGCCCTCATCAACGAGGAGGTCCGCCTGCTGGAGCGCACCACCCTCGCCCGGGTCAGCCTCCAGGTCGATCTGGCAGACGACCTCAAGCCCATCCGCGGGGACGCCGGGGCCCTCTCCCAGCTGTTCATGAACCTCTGCGTCAACGGCGTGGATGCCATGCCGGAGGGCGGCAACCTGCTGCTGCGGACCCGCAACCTGGAAGGCGCCTGGGTCGAGGTCCAGGTGGAGGACACGGGTATCGGCATGTCGCCCGAGGTGCTGGCTCAGGCCACGGCCCCCTTCTTCACCACCAAGGAACCGGGCAAGGGCACGGGGCTGGGGCTCTCCATCGCCCACAGCACCATGACGGCCCACCAGGGGTCCATGAAGATCCACAGCGAACCCGGCCGAGGCACCCGAGTGAGCCTGCGGTTCCCCGCCTGCGGGGTGAGCCTCGCCCAGCCGGAGCCAGCGCCCGAGGTGGCCAACGGCTTTTCGCAGGGCCCTGCCCTGCACATCCTCCTGGTGGATGACGACGACCTCATCCGTCTGTCCATGCAGTCCAGCCTGGAGATGATGGGGCACCGCCTCACCACTGCCGCCACTGGGGAGAGTGCCCTGCAGCAGTTGGAGGCGGGCCTGCACCCGGATGTGGTCATCCTCGACATGAACATGCCGGGCCTGGGGGGCGCGGGGACCCTGCCCCGCCTCCGCAGCCTCCGTCCGGGCCTGCCGGTGATCCTGGCCACGGGCCGCGTGGACCAGCGCACCCTGGACCTGGTGGATGCCAACGGCGAAGTGACCCTGCTGGCCAAGCCCTTCGACATGGCCGCCCTAAGACAGCAGCTCAACCCCTTGGTCCCGGCCTGATATCAACTAGCAATTAGCAGAAAAACATTTGCCACCAAGGCACCAAGAACTGCAAAGGCAAAGACCTGTTTTATCTTTTCTTGGTGCCTTGGTGTCTTGGTGGCTCTCTTTAAATTTTTGAATGCATAACAGAATCAGGCCACGAGGTCCTGGGGGCGGATGTCGCAGCCGCGGCGGGTGCCGAGGGCGCTGAGGCCCACCTGGGCGGGATCCAGCAGGTCCTGGGCCACGCGCAGCAGGTCGTCGGGGGTGACCGCCTCGATCTCCACCATCTGCTGGTCCAGGCTGCGCAGCTCGCCGTGGTGGATGGCCTGATGGGCCAGGCTGAACATCCGGCTGCTGCTGCTCTCCTGGCTGAAGACCAGGCCGGTGCGGGCCTGGAGCTTGGCCCGCTCCAGTTCGGCGATCTCAACCCCCGAGGTGCGGAGCCGCGCACACTCCGCCAAGGCCCGCTTCACCAATTCCCGCAGCTGGGCCGGGGCACAGGAGGCACTGATCTGGAGGGCGCCGGAGTCGGCGTAGGGGCTGAGATAGCTGCCCACCTGGTAGCACAGGCCCCGGCGCTCCCGCAGCTCCATGAACAGCCGCGAGGCCATGCCCCCGCCCAGCACGTGGCTGAGGAGGTGGACGGCGGCGCGGTCCGGGGAGCGGTGGCCAGGGGCCGGGAACCCCAGCACCAGGCTGGCCTGCTGGAGGTCCTTGCGGGGGGTGTTGAGCAGGAAGGGGCGGGTGCCCATCGGGGCTGTGGCCAGAGGCGCTGCCGTCGCCGGCAGCTTGGCTAGGAGGGGGGCCAGCAGATCCATGAAGGGCCCCGGCTCCAGGGCGCCGGCAGCGGCCACCACCAGGTTGGGGGCCCGGTAGGTGTGGTCGAAGAAGGCCCGGGCCTCGGTGGCCCCATAGCCCGACACCTGGTCCCGGCGGCCCAGGATGGGGTGGGCCAGGGCCGAGCCCTCCCAGAAGCGCCCGTAGAACAGCTCACTGACCCAGTCGTCCGGCTGGTCCTCACTCTGGGCGATCTCCTCCAGGATGACATTCCGCTCCCGCACCAGCTCCTCGGGATCGAAGATCGGGGCCGTCAGCAGGTCGCCCAGCAGGTGCACCAGCTCCGGCAGCTGATCGTCCAGCACCTTGCCGTAGAAGCAGGCCACCTCCTTGCCCGTGAAGGCATCCACATGGCCACCCAGGCGGTCTGTGGCCTCGGCCAGCGCGTCCGGCGTGGGGTAGGCCTCCGTGCCCTTGAACACCGTGTGTTCCAGGAAGTGGGCCAGGCCCTCCTCCGCTGGACCCTCGTGGCGGGAGCCGCGCCGCACCCAGAAGCCCAAGGCGCAGCTCCGCACATGGGGCAGAGTCTCCACCAGGATCTCGGTGCCATTGGGGGTAAGGGTGCGGAAGGGTTGGGTCATCCCGCCAGTCTATCGCCCCCCGCCGGGCCTTGTTCCGCCAGATTCCTGAAGCGCCTGACCCGGCAAGGCCCATGGATCCTGGGCTGAAATTGCCGCAGACTGCAGACCTGGGAGGCACCCGTGAACCACCGCATCCAATACGCTGTGACCGGAGGACCTGAGGTCCTGCAGTGGGTGGAAGCGCCCCTCTCTGACCCCGGTCCCGGCGAGGCGCGGGTCCGGCACACCGCCATCGGCATCAACTACATCGACGTCTACCAGCGCAGTGGCGCCTACCCTGTGCCCCTGCCAGGGGCGCCGGGCTTTGAGGCTGCCGGGGTGGTGGAGGCCCTGGGCGAGGGCGTCACCGGCCTCGCCGTGGGCCAGCGGGTGGCCTATGTGGACGGCCCCACCGGCGCCTATGCGGAGGCCCGGAATTACGCCGCCCACCGCCTGGTGCCCCTGCCCGATGGGGTAACGGACGAGGCGGCGGCGGCCCTGCTCTTCAAGGGCCTCACCACCCACATGCTGATCCGCCGGGTCTGGCGACGGGACAACGGTCCCTGGGCCCTGGTCCATGCGGCGGCGGGCGGCGTCGGCCTGCTGCTCACCCGCTGGCTGGCCCACGAAGGGGGCCGCGTCATCGGCGTGGTGAGCACCCCGGAGAAGGCCAAGGCCGTGGAGGCCGAAGGCGCCGAGGCCGTGCTGGTGGTGCCCCGGGGCGGTTCCTACGAAGGCATCCCTGCCGAGGTCAAGCGCATCACCGGCGGCGCTGGCGTCGGCACCTCCTTTGACTCCACTGGGAAGGACACCTGGGAGGCCTCCCTGAATAGCCTGGCGCCCTTCGGCCTGCTGGCCGCCTTTGGTCGGGCCAGCGGTCCCCAGCCGCCGGTGGAGCTGGCGGAGCTGGCCAAGCGCGGTTCCCTGGCGGTGCAGCGGCCCACCTTCTTCAACCACGTGGCCACCCCCGAGGCCCTGCGGGCTGCCTCAAAAGACGTCTGGGACGCCCACCTCCAGGGCATCCTCACCGCCCGCATCCACGCCCAGATCCCCCTGCGGGAAGCCGCAGCAGCCCACACCCTCATCGAGTCCAGAGCCACCACCGGCGCGCTCATCCTCGTGCCGTAGGCCCCTTCGGGTTGCCGTCAAAAAAAGCTCGCCACCAAGGCACCAAGAACTGCTTTTGTTTGGCCTTTCTTGGTGCCTTGGTGTCTTGGTGGTGAATCCTTGGTTCTTTTCTGGCCGCTTCAGCCCTCGGATTCGCTGCCGGCGAGGCCGACGGGGGTGCGGTGGAGCTGCCAGCCGGCGAGGGCCCAGCAGAGGGCCCCGAAGGCGATGAGGATCAGGAAGGCGAGCACCGGGTGGGTGCTCACCTGCTCCTGGGCCAGCATCTGCTGGACCTTCACGTCCGTGGCGCGGCTGCCCGCCAGGCTCTCGATGTGGTGGGTGAAGGTGAGGCGCTGGAGGAAGGGTGGGAAGACCCGCACCAGGGGTTCCCAGATGAAGAAGTACAGAGCGCCCCAGAGGGTGCCCCGCTTGAACACAAGGCCCACCAAGGTCAGCAGGGCCAGCTCACCCCACCAGGCCCCGACCATGGCCAGGATCCGGCCCAGCAGCTGACTGGGATCGCCCCCCAGGGACTGGAGGGCCAGGACGCCCACCACCAGCCAGAGGGCGCCCCACAGGAACCAGGGCAGGCCCTTGCCCAGGGGCAGGGCCCAGGCGGGCGCCGGGCGCACCAGCAGCAGGGGGAGGGTGCGCTGCTCCAGATCCTCGCGGATGCCCGCCGGGGCCGCCACCAGGGCCATGATGGGCAGCATCACCTTGGCCAGGCCGTCGTGGAAGATCCGCAGGGCCTCGGCGGGATGGGACTCGATGCCCTTCAAGCGGCCGATGGCCGCAATGACCAAGCTGAGCCCGACGGGCACAGCCACCAGGGCCGCCAGGGACCAGCCGCGGCCCTGCAGGAGGCGGGGCGCATAGCCCAGCGCCGTGGCCCGGATCGTGGCGAGAGGAGAAGGTGCGGCGCTCATGCATGGTCCTTCGTTAAGTACTGGAACACCGCATCGAGGTTGAGGTCCAGGGGATCCAGGGACCGCACCGGGATGGTGCCCGCAGCGACAGCCGCCTGCAGACGGGGCAGGATCTCCCGGGGAGAACGCACGGAGATCACCACGCCCTCCTCCTCCACCCGCAGCACCGCCAGCTCCGGCTGCTCCACGGCCCACCGGGCCAGGGCCAGGGGCTCACCCACGAGGCGCAGCTCCACCGGGTGGCGGTCCAGCAGCTGCCGGATCTCGGGCACCGAGCCCTCCGCCAACAGGCGGCCCCGGACCAAGAGCAGGATGCGGTCCGTGAGCTGGGCGATCTCCCCCAGGATGTGGCTGGAGACCAGCACCCGGACGCCGCCGTCCGCCAGGGTCCGCAGCAGGTCCATGAGGACGAGGCGAGCCTCGGGGTCCAGGCCGTTGAAGGGTTCATCGAGGATGAGCAGGTCCGGCCCATGCAGGAGGGCCTGGGCCAGGCGGATGCGCTGGCGCATGCCCTTGGACATGCGGGCGAAGGGCAGGTGGGCGCGGTCGGCCATGCCCACGGTGGCCAGGACCCGGGCCTGGGCGGCCGGCAGGTCCGCGGCGGGAAGACCGGACAGCTGGCCCATCATCCGCAGCCAGCGGTCGGCGCGCAGGCCCGCGGGCATGCGGTCCCCTTCGGGCACCAGGCCCAGACGGGCCAGCACGGCGGGGTTGCGGAAGGGCGCCTGGCCGAAGACCCGGACCTCGCCACCCGAGGGGGGCAGCAGACCCGCGAGCAGCTGGATCAGGGAGGACTTCCCCGCCCCGTTGGGGCCCAGCAGGCCGGTGATGCCACCGCCTTCCGGCAGCTCGAAGGAGGTGGGGCTGAGGCCAAGGATGGGCCCGTAGCGGAGGGAGGCACGGTCGAGGCTGATCATCAGAGAATCGCCTCAGAGGGGCGGGTCCGGCGGACCGCGAGGGTGATCCACAGGGCCATGTGGAGGGCGGTTCCGACCAGAGCCGGCAGCCACGCCACAAGGGGCCGCTCCACCCCCACCAGCAGCTGGGGCCAGGCCTCCGCCAACAAGATGGGGTTGAGGGCATCCACCGCGGCGATGCCAGTCATGCCCCGCAGCAGGCCCGCCAGGGCCCCGGCACCCAGCACACTGCCCAGCACCCAGCTCACCCCCGCACGGGGTGTGGCCGCCAGGCTGGAGGCCCCCACCGCCAGGGCACCCATGAGGGCCGAGCTGATGGCCATGGCCGGCAGCAGCCGCAGGGGGGCGGTGACCCAGACTGGCCCGTCCAGGCCCGCCAGAAGCAGGGACATGAGCCAGGGCAGGATGACGAAGGGCAGCAGGACCAGGAAGGGCAGCCCCGCCGCAAAGCCGAGCTTCGCCAGCAGGTAGTCCCGGGGGGACACGGGGTGGGCATAGATGAGGGGGCGCACCCGGTAGAGGGTGTCCCGGGCCACCAGGCCCCCACCCACCAAGGCCACCAGGAACCAGAGCAGGTAGCTGGCGGGGTTCAGGAGGTCCGCCTGGAAGGAGGCTCCCTGGGTGAGGATGCTCTGGGCGAAGTCCTTCATGGGGCGCAGGGCTGCGTTGGTCTGCAGCAGGTGGCCGACATAGATGCGCCCCACCTTGAAGAGCAGGAGGGCCAGGAAGCCGAAGCCGAAGAAGCGGCCGATCTTCTGGCGCCAGAGGCGGGCCAGGTCGAAGCGCATGAGCACCAGCACCGGAGGCTGGCCCAGCGACAGGTCCGGGGCGGGGGGCAGGGTGGGGGCGTAGATGGGCATGTCAGTTCCCCCCCATGGATGTGGCATCCCCATGCAGCGCACGGAGCAGCACCTCATCCAGACGGTCGTGGCGGGGCGTGAGCTGGATGAGGGTGGCCCCCTGGGCCTGGGCCCAGCGGAAGGCCGCAGCGGGGTCCGCGACCGTCAGCTCCAGGTCGTAGAGACCGTTGCGGGCCTCCAGCACCGTGCCCAGCTCCGCGAGGGCGGCCTCTTGCTCGGGCGCCAGGGGATCCAGGAAGCGCAGCTCAACTCGCCGGGCCAGGGCCTGCCGCAGCCCGGCCATGGAACCAGCCGCCTTGATCTGGCCCTGGTCCAGGATGACCAGCTGATCCGCCACCCGCTCCACATCGCCCAGCAGGTGCGAGGCCAGGATGACCCCGGCACCGAGTTCGGCATGGACCCGGAGGACCAGGTCCAGCATCCGCCGCCGACCGTCCGGGTCGAGGCCGTTGGTGGGCTCGTCGAGGAACACCAGGGCCGGGCTGTGGACCAGGGCCTGGGCCAGCTTCACCCGCTGGCGCATGCCGGTGGAGTAGCCGCTGACTGGGCGGTAGCGGGCCTCATCCAGGCCCACGAAGTAGAGCACCTCATGGGCGCGGTCCCTAGCGGCCTCGGGCGCCAGGCCGCTCAGCTCGCCCCAGAAGGCCACCTGCTCGTAGGCGGAGGCGTCCTCGATGAGGGCGTCGTACTCCGGCATGTAGCCGATGCGGCCCCGCAGGCGCCGGGCGGCTTCCGAGCCCAGGGGCACGCCAAGCACCGTGCCCGTCCCCGCGCTGGGCGTGAGCAGGCCCAGCCAGGTCTTCAGAAGGGTGGACTTCCCAGACCCGTTGGGCCCCAGCAGGCCCACGATGCCCCGCTCCAGGGACAGGGTCAGGCCCCGGAGGGCTGGCGTGGTCGCCTGGGGGTAGCGCACTTCCAGGTTCTCGAAGGCGATCAACAGGGGCCCCCCATGGTGCGGTCAGTGGTCCAGCATAAGCGGTTCGTCCAGAGGGGTCGCACCGGGCCCCTCAGATCGGGGGCCAAGGCGGCTACGGAGGGGTCTGGGATCGGATTAGGGGGGCTCGGCACTGGGGTCGGAAGACTTGCCCGCCGGGGGCCCATCCAGCGGAGAATGGGGCATGAGCTTCGCGCACCTGCACCTGCACACCGAGCACTCTCTCCTGGACGGCCTGACCCGCATCCCGGACCTGATCAAGAAGTGCCAGGCCACCGGCATGCCCGCAGTTGCCGTCACGGACCACGGCAACATGTTCGGCATGATGAAGCTCTACGATGCGTGCGAGAAGACGCAGGACAGCAGTGGCAACTGGGCGGTGAAGCCCATCCTGGGCTGCGAGGTCTATGTGGCCCCCAAGACCCGCTTCGACCGCAAGCTCGAGGCCCGCAGCCCCACCGGCGAGGAGGGCCTGGAAGACTGCGAGGACCCCAGCGGCTCCCGGGACGCGGGCTACCACCTGGTGCTGCTGGCCAAGGATCCCGTGGGCTTCACCAACCTGTCCCGCCTCGTCTCGGCGGGCTTCACCGAGGGCTTCTACTACAAGCCCCGGGTGGACAAGGACCTCCTGCGCCAGCACAGCGAGGGCCTCATCGCCCTCTCGGCCTGCCTGGGCGGCGAGGTGCAGGCCCGCCTGCTGCAGAACCGCCCCGATAGGGCCGAGCAGGTGGCTCGCGAGTTCCGCGACATCTTTGGCGACGACTTCTTCCTGGAGATCCAGGACCAGGGCTTCGAGCGGGAGCACCAGATCATCCCCCTCCAGCAGGAGCTCTCGGCCCGCCTGGGGATTCCCCTCGTGGCCACCAACGACGCCCACTACCTCAACCACGAGGACGCCGACCTCCACGACACGCTCCTTTGCATTGGCACCAAGACCACCAAGTCCAAGGAGAAGCGCATGCGCTTCGCCACGGACCAGTTCTTCGTGAAGTCCCCCGAGGAAATGCGACAGGTCTTCCCGGGGCACCCGGAGTACCTGGAGCGCACCCTGGAGATCGCGGAGCGGGTGACCCTCTTCCCCATCACCCGCAAGCCCATCACGCCACGCTTCCCGGTGCCCTCCGACCACACCCTGGAGAGCTACTTCGTCCAGGTGGCCAAGGAGAGCTTCGAGCAGCGCCTGGCGGTGTGCCAGCCGCTCTGGCAGAAAGGCGTCCTGAAGCACCCGGAGACCGCCTACCGGGAGCGCCTGGCCTTCGAGCTGGACATGATCCTGAAGATGGGCTTCCCCGGCTACTTTCTGCTGGTCTGGGACTTCATCCGCAAGGCCCGGGAGATGGGCGTCCCCGTGGGCCCGGGCCGTGGCTCTGCCGCCGGCAGCATCGTGGCCTGGTCCATGCAGATCACCGACATCGACCCCATGCAGTACGACCTGCTCTTCGAGCGGTTCCTCAACCCGGAGCGCAAGTCCATGCCCGACGTGGACATCGACTTCTGCCGGGACGGTCGCCAGAAGGTCATCGACTACGTCACCGAGAAATACGGCCAGGACAAGGTCAGCAACATC
>CAIRQL010000152.1 GCA_903880675.1 uncultured Holophagaceae bacterium
GCAGACGCCCAGGATGTCGGCGTCCGCCGAGGGCTTGCGCAGGAAGTTGATGGTCAGGCTGGTGGTCACCGCCAGGGGCACGATGCCGATGCGGCCGAGGATCGCCACATACAGCGCCACATCCGCCACAAACATCATGACCGGCCCCGAGACGGTTCCACCCGGGCGCAGCTCCGCGATGCCGATGGGGTGGCGGAGCGTGGCCGTGTCCTTCCCCACTGACTCGATGGTGCACTTGTTCTGGGGGAACTCGCTGACCAGGAAGGCCGCCAGCGCTTCTTTGGTGACCATGCCTCAGCCCCAGACCTTGCGGCCGCCGACCCAGGTGCCGAGGATCTTGCCCGGCAGGTCCCAGCCCTTGAAGGGCGTGTTGTAGGAGCGGGACTGGATGAAGGCGCGGTCCACCTGCACCCGGCCGGCGGGATCGAAGAGGGTGAAGTCCGCAGGGGCGCCGGGCTTGAGGCTGCCGTAGCCGCGGCGGTCCAGGTGGAAGACCCCGGCGGGGCCGCTGGTGAGCAGGGCGATGGCCCGGGGCAGGTCGATGACCTGGCGGTTCACCAGCACCTCGAGGGCGAGGGGCAGGGCGGTCTCCAGGCCGATGACCCCGAAGGCGGCGATGGGCAGTTCGACCTCCTTGTCGTCCCAGCCGTGGGGGGCGTGGTCCGTGGCGATGGCATCCACCGTGCCGTCCGCCAGGGCTTCGAGCACCGCCTGAATGTCGCTCTCGGTGCGCAGGGGCGGGTTCATCTTGAAGTCGGAGTCGAAGCGCATGAGCTCCTTGTCCGAGAGGGCGAAGTGGTGAGGTGTGACCTCACAGGTGACGGCTAGGCCGCGGCTCTTGGCCTCCCGCACCATGCGGAGGCTGCCCCGGGTGCTCAGGTGAGCCAGGTGCAGGTGGCCGCCCGTGTGCTCGGCCAGCACGATGTCCCGGGCCACCATGGCCTCCTCGGCGGCGGCGGGGATGCCCAGGCAGCCCAGGCCCGCACTCACGGCGCCCTCGTGCATGTAGCCCTTGCCGGCCAGATCCTTGTCTTCTTCGTGGGCCACCACGGGCACGCCCAGCCAGCGGGTGTACTCCAGGGCCCGGCGCATGAGGGACGAGTTCGAGATGGGCAGACCGTCGTCGGAGAAGGCCACGCAGCCGGCCTCCTTGAGGGTGCCCATGTCCGCGAGCTCCTCGCCCTTCATCTCGCGGCTCACGGTCCCGATGGGGAAGTAGCGGCAGAGGCCCGCCTTGGCGGCGCGGCTGAGCATGAGCTCAGTGATGGCCACCGTGTCGTTCACAGGCTTGGTGTTGGCCATGGCACACACGGAGGAGAACCCGCCAGCCACCGCAGCCCGGCTACCGGTCTCGATGCACTCCTTGCGGGTTTGACCGGGCTCCCGGAAGTGCACGTGCAGGTCGATGAAACCCGGGGACAGCACCGCGCCCCCGCCGTCCAGGACCTCCGCGCCCGCTGCCTGGGGATGCTGGGCCGCGTCGGCCCCGATGGCCACCACCGCACCGTCCACCACCAGCAGCGCCCCCGGCCCGTCCAGCCCCTGGGCAGGGTCGATGAGGCGGACATTCATCACGAGGAGGGACATGGGAGCTCCGAGCATGGGAACAGTCTAGCCGGGCTACTCCATCCGATAGTTCGGCGCTTCTTTCGTGATCATCACGTCATGGGCATGGCTCTCGCGGAGGCCGGAGCCGCTGATCTCCACGAAGGTGGCCTTCTCCTGGAAGTCGGGGATGGAGGCGCCGCCGCTGAGGCCCATGCCGGCTCGCAGGCCGCCCAGCAGCTGGGTCACCAGGTCGCCCATGCGGCCCTTGTAGGGGACCTGGCCCTCGATGCCCTCGGGGACGAGCTTGGCGTCGTCCTTGCCCTCCTGGAAGTAGCGGTCCTTGCTGCCCTGCTTCATGGCGCCCAGGCTGCCCATGCCGCGGTAGCTCTTGAAGGTGCGGCCGCCGTAGAAGATGGTCTCGCCCGGGGACTCGTCCGTGCCGGCGAAGAGGCTGCCGATCATGACGCAGTCGGCTCCGGCAGCGATGGCCTTGGCCACATCCCCGCTGAACTTGATGCCACCGTCGGCGATGCAGGTGATCCCGGCTTCCCGGCAGGCGCGGCTGGCCTCGACCACGGCGGTGATCTGGGGCATGCCCGCCCCGGTGACGATGCGGGTGGTGCAGATGGAGCCAGGTCCGATGCCCACCTTCACCGCGTCGGCGCCGGCCTCGGCCAGGTCCTTGGCGCCCTGGTAGGTGGCCACGTTGCCGGCGATGACGGGGAGGTTCGGGTAGGCCTGCTTCAGCTGGCGGAGGGCCGCCAGCACGCCCTGGCTGTGGCCGTGGGAGCTGTCCAGGCAGAGCACATCCACCTGGGCCTGCACCAGGGCCGCGGCGCGCTCCAGCAGGTCCTTGCCCACGCCCACGGCGGCGCCCACCCGGAGGCGGCCCATCTCGTCCTTGCAGGCGTTGGGATAGACGATGGACTTCTCGATGTCCTTCACCGTGATCAGGCCCTTCAGCTCACCCTTGGCGTCCACCACCAGCAGCTTTTCAATGCGGTGCTTCTGGAGGATGACCCGGGCCTCCTGGAGGGTGGTGCCCACGGGCACGGTGACCAGGTTGTCCTTGGTCATGGCCTCGCTCACGGGGATGTCCATGCGCGTCTCGAAGCGCAGGTCCCGGTTGGTGAGGATGCCCACCAGCTTGTGGCCTTCGACCACGGGCACGCCGCTGATGCGGAACTTGGCCATGAGGGCCTCGGCGTCCCGGATGAGGGCCGTGGGCTCAATGGTGATCGGGTCCGTGATCATGCCGGACTCGGAGCGCTTCACCTTGTCCACTTCCTCGGCCTGACGCTCCGGGCTGAGGTTCTTGTGGATGATGCCGATGCCACCCAGCTGCGCCAGGGCGATGGCCATGCGGCTCTCGGTGACCGTGTCCATGGCCGCCGATACCAGCGGGATGCGGATGCCCAGGTTCCGGGCGATGCGGGAGTTCAGGTCCACCTGATTGGGGTGTACCTCGGAGTAGCCCGGCACCAGCAGGACATCGTCAAAGGTAAGGGCGCGGGTCAGGGGCAAGGTCAGCATGGGAAGCCTTTGTCGGGGCCCGCAACCTGCGGCACCTTGCAGGCCATGGTCTCACGGCCGGGGACCCGCATCCAGCGGGGCTTCACAGCGCAGACCATCCCCCCGGGAACCCCGCCAGGGCGCCCAGTTTCGGCATCCGGTCTGCACTCTGTCGCACCGGGGTTGGAAGGGGCAGCCAGGGCCCCGCCGGGACGGGGCCTCCAGGAAGCCGGGGTCTGGGGTGGACTGGCGGCGGGCGGCCTCCAGCAGGCGGGCCGTGCAGGGGTGTCGGGGGGACCGGAGCAGGCGCTCGGTCGGACCGGCCTCCACCAGGTGGCCCCCCTGGAGCACCAGCAGGCGGTCTGCCACCAGGGCCGCCAGAGCCAGGTCGTGGGTGATCCAGAGATAGCCCAGGCCCCGCTCCCGCTGCTGGAGGCGGACCTGCTCAGCGAAGTCCCGCTGGGCTGGGGCGTCCAGGGCTGTGGTGGGCTCGTCCAGCACCAGCAGATCCGGATCGCAGGAGAGGGCCATGGCCAGGCAGATCCGCTGCCGCTCTCCCCCGCTGGCCTGGTGGGGTAACCGGTCCAGGAAGCCCGGGTCCCGGGGCAGGCCCAGGCAGTCCAGCAGGGGCCGGAGACGGGTCAGGGCTTGGTCCGGAGCCTCGTTCCGGTGGACAGCGGGCAGCAGGGCCAGGTGCTCTCCCAAGGTCAGCAGGGGGTTCAGAGCCAGGAGGGGCTCCTGGGGCACCCAGCCGAGGCGGCCACCCCGGAGCCCCTCGGGGGACCCCGCCCCCAGGGGAGCCCCAAAGGCCCGGAGGCTCCCGGCGGTCTGGAGCACCCCCGGGGGCAGTACCCCGAAGAGGGCCTGGGCCAGCAGGCTCTTGCCGGACCCGCTCTCCCCCACCAGGGCCCAGCGCTCGCCGCGATTAATGCATAGGTCAATGGGCCCCAGCAGATGGGTCCCAACTGTACGCCGAATTTCCAGGGCGTCCACCGTCAGATTCATGGGCCCACCTTCCCACGATGGTCTCGGCCGTCAAGGAAGTTCGATAGGCCCCCCGAATAGCCCTTGACGGCCAGCGGGGGGGTCCTAACCTGGGTCCACCAACCAACCTGCGGAGCCCGTGCCGGACCCGCATAGGCACATGGAGGAATCATGGATTTTCTGCGCCCAGATGTTCAGGAGCGCCTGATGAAGGAGCATTTCGAGTTCCGCAAGCTGATGGAAGAACACAAGGC
>CAIRQL010000153.1 GCA_903880675.1 uncultured Holophagaceae bacterium
CAGCTCAGCGCCGTCATGGGGAACTGCACCGCCGGCGGCGCCTATGTGCCCGCCATGAGCGACCAGGCCATCATCGTGAAGGGCACCGGCACCATCTTCCTGGGCGGTCCGCCCCTGGTGAAGGCCGCCACCGGCGAGGACGTCAGCGCCGAGGAGCTGGGCGGGGCCAAGGTCCACACCGAGATCAGCGGCGTGGCCGATCACTTCGCCGAGGATGATGCCCACGCCGTCCGCCTGCTCCGGGAGATGGTGGGCCATCTGGGCCACCACGAAAGCGCCCGGGTGGACCTGCGCAGCCCCGAAGCCCCCGCCTACGACCCGGACGAGATCCTGGGCGTCTGGCCCCGCAACCTGCGCCGCCAGTCCGATGTGCGGGAGACCATCGCCCGCCTCGTGGATGGCAGCCGCCTCTTCGAGTTCAAGCCCCGCTACGGGACTACCCTGGTGGCCGGCTTCGCCCACATCGAGGGCCTGCCCTGCGGCATCCTGGCCAACAACGGCGTGCTCTTCAGCGAGAGCGCCCTCAAGGCCGCCCACTTCATCGAGCTGTGTACCACCCAGAAGATCCCCCTCCTGTTCCTGCAGAACGTCACGGGCTACATGGTGGGCGCGCAGTACGAGCGCGGTGGCATCGCCAAGGATGGCGCCAAGATGGTGCACGCCGTGGCCACGGCTCAGGTGCCCAAGATCACCCTCATGATGGGGGGCAGCTTCGGCGCCGGGAACTACGGCATGTGCGGCCGGGCCTACGACCCCCGCTTCCTCTGGACCTGGCCCACCTCGCGCATCTCCGTCATGGGGGGCGAGCAGGCCGCCTCCGTCCTGGTGACGGTGAAGCGGGATCAGCTGGCCCGCAGCGGGCAGGAGCTCTCCCACGCAGAGGCCGAAGCCATCGCCGCCCCCATCCGGGAGAAGTACGAGCGGGAAGGCCACCCCTTCTACGCTTCCGCCCGCCTCTGGGACGACGGCGTCATCGACCTGCGGGCCACCCGGGCCACCCTGGCCGCCAGCCTCGCCGCCACCCTGAACGCCCCCATCCCCGACACCCGCACCGGCGTCTACCGCTTCTGATTTCTTCCGCCCGACCCTTTTCGGAGTGCCCCATGTCTGCTGATTCGCGCATCCTCCGCATCGCCAACGCAGGTGGGTACTGGGGCGATGACCCCTACGCCCTGCGCCGCCAGGTCCAGGGGCCCCTGCCCGTGGATGTGGTCTCCATCGACTTCCTGGCGGAGATCACCATGAGCATCCTGCAGAAGCAGAAGCTCAAGGACCCCAGCGCCGGCTATGCCCGGGACTTCGTCTCCCAGGTGGAGCCCCTGCTGGCGGAGATCCTCCAGCGCAAGATCCGCATCATCACGAACGCCGGCGGCGTGAACCCCCAGGCCTGCGCCGAGGCCCTGGCGGCCGTGGCGCGCAAGCAGGGCCTCAAGCTCCGGGTGGCCATCGTGGACGGCGACGACATCGCCCCGACCATGACCAGCCTGCGCAGCCAGGGCGTGGCCTTCAAGAACATGGAGACCGGCGAGGACTTCGCGCCCTATGCGGACAAGGTGATGGCGGCCAATGCCTACTTCGGCGCCATGCCCGTGGTGGAGGCCCTGAACAACAACCCGGACATCGTCCTGTGCGGCCGGGTGACGGACACGGGCATCACCCTGGCGGCCATGATCCACGCCTTCGGCTGGGCGGCGAACGACTGGGATCGCCTGGCGGCGGGCATCGTGGCGGGGCACATCATCGAGTGCGGCGCCCAGGCCACGGGCGGCAACTTCACGGACTGGAAGAAG
>CAIRQL010000154.1 GCA_903880675.1 uncultured Holophagaceae bacterium
CACCGCCAGCCTCATGGCCGGGAACTTCGGCCGCAACGACGAGGTGGTGGACACCCGGCTCGGCACCGAGTTCTTCTACGTCCGCGGCATCGCAACCCGCTCCCACTCCGATGACTACGCAGATGGCAAGGGTCGGGACGTTCATTCCCGCTACACCCGCTACAGCGGCAATGCCGCCTTCGGGTGGACCCCCAGCGATGACACCCGCCTGGAGCTCTCGGGCACCCGCAGCAATGGCCAGGCCGCCTATGCGGATCGGACCATGGACGGCTCCAAGTTCCTACGGGAGAACCTGGGCTTCCGTGGAGAGTGGCGGCGCCTGACGGATCGCATCGAGAAGGTGGAGGTGCAGGCGTACCACAACTATGTGGACCACGTCATGGACAACTACAGCCTGCGGACCTTTGTCCCCAGCATGATGTCCCCCGGCCCCATGGTGAACAATCCGGACCGCCTCACCCGGGGCGGCCGCCTGGCGGTGGGGCTACGGCTGGCTGAGGCTACGAAGGTGACCCTCGGTGTGGATACCCAGGCCAACGACCACACCATCCGCAAGACCGGCAATCAGTGGACCCTGCCCGTGCTGAGCTTCACCCGCATGGATGATGGGAGTTTCAAGAACTCGGCCGTCTTCGGTGAGGTGGACCATCCCCTGTCCGGCAAGGACCACCTGGTCTTGGGCCTGCGGGCCGACCGCTGGCACGCCGCGGACCCCCGGGCGACGGTGGCCATCACGATGATGGCGACCGTGCCGAACCCCACCCTGAACCACGAGCGCAACGAGACGCTCAGCAGTGGCTTCCTCCGCTACGAGCGGGAGGTCTTTGCCGGGTCAACGGTCTATGCGGGTGTGGGCCATACCGAGCGGTTCCCGGACTACTGGGAGGCCATCAGCAAGGAAAGTCTCACCACGGCGAGCGCCTTTGACACCAAGCCCGAACGAACCACCCAGCTCGACATCGGCTGGATGAAGCAGACCGGTGCCATCCAGGCCTCGGCTTCGTTCTTCTATGGCAAGGTGACGGACTTCATCCTCATCCAGTCCAATGTGAGCAAGCCCTCCGGCATGGGCACCCGCCTGGCCACCGTCTCGCGCAACGTGGATGCCACCACCTGGGGCGGCGAAGTGGGCATCGGCACCAAGCTCGCCGGTTCCGTGAAGGTGGACGCCAGCTTGGCCTACACCCGGGGCGAGAACGACACCGACGGCAAAGCCCTGGCGCAGATTCCGCCCCTCGAAGCCCGCCTGGGGCTGGGCTATGAAGCGGCGGACTGGTCGATGGGTCTGCTGGTGCGCGGCGTGCAGCGGCAGGATCGCTTCGCGGTGAACCAGGGCAACATCGTGGGCCAGGACCTCGGCGCCACGGGCGGCTTTGCGGTGGTCTCCCTGAACGCCGGGTGGAAGCCTGCCAAGGGCTGGATGCTCACCACCGGCGTGGACAACCTCTTCAGTCGCACCTATGCCGAGCACATCAGCCGGAGCACGAGCATGATCCCGGGCTACCTGGCGCAGGCGGTGCGGGTGAATGAGCCGGGTCGCACCCTCTGGATCAAGGCCTCGGTCACCTTTGGCCGCTGACTCTGTCCCCTGGAGATGTGATGGATAATGGGCCCACCATGACCCAACCCGAATCCGGCATCTCCCTGACCTGGCTCCTGCGCCTGCGCTGGATCACGGTGGCCTCCCAGACCGCCGCCATCCTGGTCTCCAAGCGCCTCCTGGGGGAGGAGCTGTCGGTGGCCCCCTTGCTGGTGCTGGTGACCCTTGGGGGTCTCAGCAACCTGGCCCTCGCCTGGCGCCTCCGGAAGCCGGAGCCGGCGGGCCCCTCGCTACCGGGGCTGGTGCTGGGCCTGGACATCCTGCTACTCACGGGTCTGCTCTACTTCAGCGGTGGGGCGGCCAACCCCTTCACGGCCATCTACCTGGTCCACGTCACCCTGGCGGCGGTGGTGCTGCGGGGCCTGTGGGCCTGGGCCCTGGGCGCCCTCTCCATCACGGGCTTCGGTCTGCTGTTCTTCTGGAATGTGCACGTGCACTCCCTGGCCCACATGGACCACGGCGGCGGGGGCGGGATCTCGCTGCACCTCGTGGGCATGTGGGTGGCGTTTGCCATCACCGCCGGTCTCATCGCGGCCTTCGTGGGGCGCGTGAACCAGGCTCTCCGCCAGCGGGACGAAGAGCTGGCAGCCCTGCGTGACCTCACCGCTCGGCAGGCCCGGCTCGCGGCGCTCACCACCCTGGCGGCGGGCGTCGCCCATGAGCTGGCCACGCCCCTGGGCACCATCGCCGTGGCGGCCAAGGAGCTGCAGCGGGCAGCGGACACCCTGGGTCTGATGGACAGCGACATCCCCCAGGATGCGGCCCTAATTCGCTCCGAGGTGGGCCGCTGCCGACAGATCCTGGACCAGATGGCCGACCCCAGCGCCTCGAGTCTGGGGGAGGACCTCACGGACCTGGCCTGGACCGACCTGGAGGCGGACCTCGCCGCCGACCTGAGTGCCGAGGATCGCCAGCGGGTGTCCTTCCAGTGGCCCCGCCAGAGCTGCGGCCCCGTGCCCCGCAAGGGCTTGGCCCGAGCCGCCAGGGCCGTGCTGGCCAACGCCCTGGAGGCCACGCCCGGTTCGGCGGGCGTGGCGGTCAGTGCCCAGAGCGAAGACGGCGGCTGGTGCCTCGAGGTGGCCGACCACGGCAGCGGCATGGCCCCGGAAGTCCTGGCCCGAGTTGGTGAGCCCTTCTTCAGCACCAAGCCAACTGGATCAGGCATGGGCCTTGGCCTCTTCCTCGCCCGCACTTTCGCCGAGCAGCTGGGTGGCGCCCTGCGGGTGGAGTCCACCGTGGGGCGCGGCACCACCGTGCACCTGGCCTGGCCCCAGCTCAGCCATGGTTGAGAGCCGCCCCTCCCTGCTGCTGGTGGACGATGACGGCGTCTACCGCGAGCGCCTGGCCAAGGCCATAACTGCCCGGGGCTACGAGGTGCGCACCGCCGCCGACGCCGAGGCGGCCGTGGCCTTGGCCGAGGCTGAGAGTCCCGAGCTGGCGGTGCTGGACCTGCGCATGCCCGGCGAGAGCGGGCTGGACCTGCTGCGCCGCCTGAAGGCCATCGACCCCACCACGAAGATCCTGATGCTCACGGGCTACGGCAGCATCGCCACGGCCCTGGAGGCGGTGCGCCTGGGGGCGGTGCACTACCTCACCAAGCCCGTGGACGTGGACGAGATCCTGGCGGCCTTCGACCGGGATGGCGCCACCACCGAGTTGCTGGATACCGAGACGCCCAGCCTGGCCCGGGTGGAGTGGGAGCACCTCCAGCGGGTGCTCAACGACTGCGAAGGCAACCTCAGCGAGGCCGCCCGCCGCCTGGGCATGCACCGCCGCAGCCTCCAGCGGAAGGCCGACCGGAAGCGGCCCATCAAGTAGGGGGGCGCTCAACCTGCGACAACTTGTCGCAGGCCTAAGCATGTTCCAACAGGCATTATGGGACTGAGCCATTTTTGGAGCCCGTCATGACCCGCTGGACCCGCCTTGCCCTTCTCCCCCTGCTGCTGGTGGCCGCCCCTGTGGCTCAGGCCTGCGGCGCCTGTGGCTGCACGCTGAACTCCGACTGGGCCAGCCAGGGCTACGGCGTCCGCCCAGGCCTGCGCTACGACCTGCGCTACGACTACTTCAACCAGGATCAGCTGCGCATGGGCACCCGGTCCGTGGCGCGGGGCGCCTTCGAGCTCCCCAATGAGCAGGAGATCCAGGAGAAGACCCTCAACCGCAACCTCACCGCCACCCTGGACTACAGCGCCAGCCCGGACTGGGGCGTGGCGGTGCTGCTGCCGCTCTTCAACCGCTACCACGCCACCTTCGCGGAGGGGGACGTAGACCCCTCCTTCTCGAAGGCCAACGGCCTGGGGGACATCCGGGTGCTGGGGCGCTACCAGGGCTTCTCGGACGACCACGCCTTCGGCCTGCAGCTGGGCGTGAAGCTACCCACCGGGGGCACCAAGCAGACCTTCAATGCCGGGGCCCAGGCCGGCGAGCTGCTGGACCGCGGCCTGCAGCTGGGCACGGGCACCACGGACCTGCTGTTTGGGGCCTATGCCTTCGGCGAGCTGGCGCCTAACTGGGGCTGCTTCGGCCAGGTCCTATTTCAGAAGCCCTTGAGCGAGAAGGATGGCTTCAAGCCCGGGGATGGCGTGAACGCCAACGTTGGCGTGCGCTTCACCGGCCATGCGGGGTTCACGCCCCACCTGCAGGTCAATGTGCGGGCCGAGAAGCGCGAGTCCGGCCTCAACGCCGATGTGGCCAACAGCGGGGCCACCCTGGCCTACCTCAGCCCCGGCGTGACCTTCGAGGTCTCCCGCACCGTGCAGGCTTATGTCTTCGGTCAGCTCCCCGTCGCCCAGCGCGTCAACGGCCTCCAGATCGAGCCCCGCTGGAGCCTGTCTGTCGGCCTGCACTGCGCATTCTGAGCTTTTTCGCTGGTAGAGAGTTAAAGCGAAACCGCAGATGACGCAGATGGGTATCGACCCACCCGCACAGTTCGAAGGCAAAAGTCGATCCACAGATTCCACAGATTGCGCGCCGACCCATTCCTGCATGGGCCGGTGCTACCCAACCCAAGCCAGCTTTATCCCCGTTTATCCCAATACTGTTAGGTTAGCCAGAACGTCTCTTCTGATTCACCCAAGGTTCGGTCCTCACGGTGATGCGCGGCTCCATTCGGCGCGTGGGACCACGCTCTGAGCGCTTTACGGTAGGCCAGTGTCTGGTGCTGCGCCTC
>CAIRQL010000155.1 GCA_903880675.1 uncultured Holophagaceae bacterium
GCCGATGGCGCCGGGGTCAACCGTCGCATTGTGATGCACAACGACTACATCCTGCTGGGGCCCCCTGCGGACCCGGCGGGTCTGGCTAAGCAGGGCGCCGTGGCCTGCTTCCAGCGCCTCGCCGCCACCGGTTCGCTGTTCGTATCCCGGGGCGACAACTCGGGCACCCACGCCCAGGAGCTGAAGCTCTGGAAGGCAGCCGGCCTCGCCCCCGAGGGCAAGGCCTGGTACCAGCAGACGGGCCAGGGCATGGGCCAGACCCTGGCGATTGCCGCCGAGAAGAAGGGGCATGTGCTGGCCGATCGGGGCACCTACCTGGCCCTGCGCAAAAAGCTGGGCCTGGCCATCCTCCACGAGGGGGATCCCGCCCTGCGGAACGTCTACCACGTCATCGAAGTGAACGGCACCCGCTTCCCCAAGGTGAACACTGCCGGAGGTCGCGCCTTTGCGGAGTTCATGGTGTCCAAAGCGGTGCAGACCAGGATCAAAGAATTCGGAATCGCAACCTATGGGTCGCCGCTATTCTTCCCTGATGCCGAGGCCCGGTAGAGGGCCCAGCGTCCGAGGTGGCACCCATGTCCAACGCGATCTTCAGCCTGCCCGACTCCCACAACGAGCCCATCCTGACCTATGCCCCGGGCTCTCCGGAGCGCGCCCTCCTGAAAGCGGAGCTGGAGCGCCAGTACAACCTCGTGCTGGACATCCCCCTCATCATCGGCGGCCAGGAAGTGCGCACCGGACGGGTGGATCGGGTCGTCTGTCCCCACGACCACGGGCATGTGCTGGCCACCTTCCACGAGGCCGGCGAAACCGAGGTCCGCCAGGCCATCGCGGCAGCCATGGCCGCCAAGAAGGCCTGGGAGGCCACGCCCTGGGAGGACCGCGCCGCCATCTTCCACAAGATGGCCAGCCTCATCTCCACCAAGTACCGCTACATCCTCAACGCCGCCACCATGCTGGGCCAGTCCAAGACGGCCTACCAGGCGGAGATCGATGCCACCTGTGAGACGGCGGATTTCTTCCGCTACAACGCCAAGTTCATGGAAGACATCTACCGGCACCAGCCCATCTCGGATCCCCATGTGTGGAACCGGGTGCACTACCGGGCCCTGGAGGGCTTTGTCTTCGCGGTGACGCCCTTCAACTTCACGGCCATCGGCGCCAACCTGGCCACGGCCCCCGCGATCATGGGCAACACGGTGGTGTGGAAGCCGGCCTCCACTTCGGTGCTGTCCAACTACTACCTCATGCAGCTCTTCCGGGAGGCTGGCCTGCCGGACGGCGTCATCAACTTCATCCCGGGGCCCGGCCCGCTCATTGGCCGCATCGCCCTGGAGGATCCCAACTTCGCCGGCCTGCACTTCACCGGCTCCACGGGCGTCTTCAACAGCATGTGGAAGACCATCAGCGCCAACCTGGAGCGCTATCGCAGCTACCCCCGCATCGTGGGCGAGACCGGCGGCAAGGACTTCGTCTTCATGCACGCTTCAGGTGATGTGGACGAGACCGCCGCCGCCATCGTGCGGGCCGGCTTCGAGTACCAGGGGCAGAAGTGCTCCGCCTGCTCCCGCGTCTATGTTCCCGCCTCCCGCTGGCCCGAGCTGGAGGCCCGCCTCAAGGCCCTCATGGGGCAGATCCGCATGGGTGACCCCCGGGACTTCCGGAACTTCTGCACCGCAGTCATCGACAGCAAAGCCTTCGACAACACCATGCACTACCTCGACCTGATCAAGGGTTCCCCCAAGGCCGAGGTCCTCTGGGGCGGCAACGGAAACAAGGAGAAGGGCTACTTCATCGAGCCCACCCTGGTCCGCACCACCAACCCCAAGTTCGTGACCATGGAGGAGGAGATCTTCGCCCCGGTGGTCACGCTCTATGTCTACGAGGACGACCAGCTGGAAGAGACGCTGCGGATCCTCGATGGGACCTCGCCCTATGCCCTCACCGGCGCCATCTTCGCCCGGGACCGCTACGTCATCAACCACCTCACCGCAGCCCTGGCCAACAGCGCCGGTAACTTCTACATCAACGACAAGCCCACGGGCGCCGTGGTGGGCCACCAGCCCTTCGGCGGGGGCCGCGCCTCCGGCACCAACGACAAGGCCGGCAGCTTCCTCAACCTGATCCGCTGGACCTCGCCCCGCACCATCAAGGAGGGCTTCACGCCCCCCACTGGCCTCGCCTTCCCCTTCCTCGAGGAGGCGTAGCCATGGCGTCGCCCTCCCCCACAGGTCCGGCATGGACCTGATCTGGGAGGGCCTGCGTCAGGCGCTGGCGCTGCTGCTGGCCCTGGACCCCGAGGTCCTGGGCATCACGCTGCTGTCCCTCAAGGTGTCCGGCCTCGCCACCCTCATCAGCGTTGTGCTCGGCCTCGGCTTGGCCGTGTCCGTGGCCCTCAACGAGTTCCCCGGCAAGCGCGTGGTCATCGCCCTGATGAACACGGGCATGGGCCTGCCCCCGGTGGTGGTGGGCCTCTTCGTCACCGTGCTGCTGTGGCGCAATGGGCCCTTCGGCTTCCTGGGCATCCTGTACACCCCCGCCGCCATCATCCTGGCCCAGGCGGTCATCGCCACGCCCATCATTGCGGGCCTCGGCCTCGCCGCCCTCCAGCACCTGCCCCCGGCCCTGCGGCTCCAGATCCTCTCCCTGGGCGCCACCCGCTCGCAGATGATCTGGCTGCTGCTGAAGGAGGCCCGCCTGCCCCTGCTGGCCGCTGTCATGGCGGGCTTCGGCGGGGTCATCTCCGAGGTGGGCGCCTCCATCATGGTGGGCGGCAACCTGAAGGGCAGCACCCGGGTGCTCACCACCGCGACGGTCATGGAGACCAGCCGAGGCAACTTCGAGGTGGCCTTCGCCCTCAGCTTCATCCTGCTGGTGCTGGCCTTCTCCGTGAATGCCCTGCTCACTCACCTGCAGCAGCGCGGGCGGCCCCGGTGAGCGCCCCCTTGCTGGAGGTCCAGGACCTCCTGGTCCGCCGGGGCGGCGCCACGGTGCTGGAGGTCTCCGCCCTGGCCCTGGCCCCTGGCGATGTGCTGGCCCTCATCGGTCCCAACGGGGCCGGGAAGTCCACGTTGCTCCTCACCCTGGCGGCCCTGCTGCCCCCGGCGGCGGGGACGGTGCGGTTCCAGGGCGAAGCCCTCGACTCGGAGCGCCGCCGTCAGGCCTTCCGCCGCCGGGTCACCATGGTCTTCCAGGAGCCGCTTCTCTTCGACACCACCGTGGGCGGTAACATCGCCACCGGCCTGCGCCTCCACGGCGTGAGCGGCGCTGAACTCACCCACCGGGTGCAGGAGGCCGCCGAGCAGTTCGGCATCGCCCACCTGCTGGACCGCTCCGCCCGCCGCCTCTCCGGCGGCGAGGGCCAGCGCGCGGCCCTGGCCCGGGCCCTGGCCCTCCGCCCGGAGCTGCTCCTGCTGGACGAGCCCTTCTCCGCCCTGGATCCCCCCACCCGCAGCGGCCTCATGGACGACCTGGGGCGCATCCTGGCCGACACCGGCACCACCGCCGTCCTGGCCACCCACGACCAGGCTGAGGCGGCCCGCCTCGCCACCCGCCTGGCGGTCATGAAGGACGGCCGGATCCTCCAGGAAGGGGGGCTGCGGCAGGTCATGAACCACCCGGGCGATCCCTTCGTGGCGGCCTTCGTGGGCATGGAGTCCCTGCTGCCCTGTCGGGTGGTTTCGGCAACCGAGGGCCTGCTCACCCTGGCCGTGGGTGGCCAGGAGATCATCGCCGTGGGGGAGGCCGAGCCGGGCCAATGCGTGCTGGTGGGCATCCGCCCCGAGCACGTCACCCTGTCTTTACAAACCGACAAGACCAGCAGCGCCCGCAACCAGGTGCCTGGAACTGTGACCAAGGTCATCCCATGGGGCCCCTTCCACCGGGTGGAGCTGAGCTGCGGTTTTGACCTCTGCACCTGGGTCACGCCCCAATCCTTGGCTGAGCTGGCTCTGGCCCCAGGCCGGCCGGTGGTGGCGGCTTTCAAAGCCACGGCCGTGCACGTGATCCGGACCGACTCCCAGGGGGGTCCGGAGCCTCTGACCTGACGCCATAACCGTTGCGGCATAAGGCCCCGGAGACTAGCCTCTACGAGGGAGTGGCGGGCCACGCCCTTGCATCTTTTTTCCTGACTCCGCCCGGAGGCCACCGCGCCATGAAACAGCTCGTGATCGATTTCCAGAAGTGCAATGCCGGGCGCGACTGCGCCCATGAGTGCGAGCTGGAGTGCGCCATCAAGGTCTTCAAGAAGGATGACCCGGCCCTGGCGGCGCTCCACATCCGGGCCCACGAGGACGGTGGCGGCCATGCGGTCATCTGCGACCAGTGTGGCGACTGCATCGTGGTCTGCCCCTCCGAGGCCCTCCGGCGCAACAAGCTGGGCGTGGTGATGCTCGACAAGAAGGTCTGCGTGGGCTGCTACATGTGCATCGGGTTCTGCGAGAAGGGTGCCTTCGAGTACGACCCGGACTGGATCACGCCCTACAAGTGCACCTCCTGCGGCGTCTGCGTGAAGGTCTGCCCCCACGGCGCCCTGCAGATCGTGGAAGTCCCCGAACCGGCCGTCCGGATCATCTGACCTCGTCCGACCCCAGGAGTCCCCATGGACCAGCTCGTGTTTGATCCCAGCAAGGTGATGGCCATCGACCACACCCGCCGGACGGAGTATCTGGGGGCCCTGCTGGCCTACCGGACCGGCCTGCGTACGCTCAAGGAAGTGGCCTACACCCCCTCCCTGCCGGACCGGGGCTACAACAACCGCTCCCTCTACGTGAACGTGGACACCCTCGAGGTCACGGAGAAGCCCGTCACCCAGCAGATGAAGGA
>CAIRQL010000156.1 GCA_903880675.1 uncultured Holophagaceae bacterium
GCAGACGCCCACGGAGATGACCCACTTGGGCTCGGCCATCTGGGCGTAGATGGTGCGGAGCACCGGGGCCATCTTGTTGGTGATGGTGCCCAGCACCAGCATCATGTCGCTCTGCCGGGGGCTGAAGCGCATGGCCTCGGCACCGAAGCGGGCGAGGTCATACTTCGACGACATCATGCTCATGAACTCGATGGCACAGCAGGCCACGCCGAAGGGCATGGGCCAGAGGCTGTTCTTGCGCCCCCAGTTGACCACCGCATCCAGGCGGGTGGTCAGCACGGCGTCATTGATGTTCAGCTCGGACATCTCAGCGCTCCCACTCGAAGGCGCCCTTGCCCCAGGCGTACACGAAGCCCACCAGGAGGGTCGCCATGAAGCTCAGCATGACGGCGAAGGTCTCGGGGTGCTGCTTGAAGGTCACGGCCCAGGGCAGCAGGAAGGCGGCTTCCACGTCGAACAGGATGAAGAGCATGGCGGTGAGGTAGAACTTCACGGAGTACTTCCGCCGGGCCCCATCCTGCAGGGACGGCACGCCGCACTCGTAGGGACGCAGCTTGGCCTCCTGGGCGTTGGAGGGCTTGAACACGTTCAGCACCTTGCCCGACAGGATCAGGATGGCAAGGGCCGTCACAGCGGCAACCATCATCAGGATCAGGACCGACAGGAAGGGCGATGCGGGATGGGCCATGGCGCTCTCGGGCGGAGGATTCCGCGAGGGTCCAGCTTAGCGTCCTTTGGAGGCCTTTGGCTGGGCCAAGATCACAAGGCACCGGGGTTCCGGGCCGGTCCGGGGCAGAGCCACCATTCCCATTGGCCCCCACCCCACCTAGAATCAAGTCTCCAGCCTCCTGACGGGAAAACCATGAGCGACCTCAAGCTGCGTGTGAAGCACATGATCATCGAGCGGCTCAAGCTGGAGGGGATGACCCCGGACCAGATCGACGACGCCGCCCCCCTCTTCGGCGACGGCCTGGGCCTGGACTCCATCGACGCCCTGGAGCTGGTGCTGGGGATTGAGCAGGTCTTCGGGGTCAAGATCGAGGACGAGGCCGCCGGCCTCCAGGCCTTCAAGTCCGTGCAGGCCCTCACCGACTTCATCGCCGAGAATTCTAAGGCCTGATTCGATGTCCGAGATCCCGGCCCACCTGCCGCACCGCTACCCCTTCCTGCTGGTGGACCGGATCCTCGAGCGGGAGCCCGGCCAGCGGGTGGTGGCCGAGAAGCTGGTCACCGCCGGTGAGCCCTACCTCCAGGGGCACTTCCCCGACCGGCCCCTGGTACCCGGGGCCCTGCTGGTGGAGATGCTGGCCCAGGCCGGCGGCTTCCTGGAGGAGGACTCCCTCCACGGCGCTGGCATCTTCCTGGCCGGCATCCAGGACGCCCGCTTCCGCGCCCCCGCCTTCCCGGGGGACCGCCTGCGCCTGGAGGTCCGCCTGGCCGGGGCCTTCGGCGGCCTCATGAAGCTGGAAGGCACCATCACCTGCGAAGGGCGGGAGGTCTGCACCGCCAGCCTCCTGGTGAAGCGCCTGTGACCGGCCGCCGGGTCGTGGTCACGGGCCTCGGCATGGTCTCCTCCCTGGCCCCGGACCGGGAGGGCACCTGGGCCGCCATGCTGGCGGGCCGGGATGGCCTGGGCCCCCTCACCCGCCTGGACCTGCCCCTGGAGCCCGCCCAGATGGCCGGCCAGGTGCCTCTGGATGCCAGGCGCCACCAGACCCTTTGCGAGCGCATGGCCCTGCTGGCCCTGGTGGAGGCCCTGGACGGCCATCACCCCGGCGGGGATCCGGCCCGGGTGGGCGTCTTCCAGGGGGCGGGCACCAGCGGCCTCCCTGTGGCCGAGGCCTACCTGACCGAGCGCCTGGCTGGACGCCGGGGCCGCGCTGCCGAGCCTGCCTACCAGAGCCCCTGCACCGTCACGGACGCCCTGGCCCGCCACCTGGGTGCCGAGGGGCCCCGGAGCACCGTGATGAACGCCTGCTCCTCGAGCCTCCTGGCCCTGGGCCAGGCCTTCGAGCGCCTGGCCGCCGGGGAGCTGGACCTGGCCGTGGCGGGCGGGGCCGAGAGCCTCTGCCGCACCACCTACGCCGGGTTCTCCTGCCTGAAGGCCGTGGATCCCCGGAAGTGCCGCCCCTTCAGCCGGGACCGCGCCGGCCTGAACCTGGGCGAGGGCGCCGTGCAGGTGCTGCTGGAGCCCCTGGACCTGGCCCAGGCGCGGGGGGCGGTCATCTATGCCGAGGTGCTGGGCTACGGCGCCAGCATGGACGCCCACCACCCCACCGCCCCCCACCCCGAGGGCGAAGGTGCCGCCCGGGCCCTGGGCATGGCGCTGCGACTGGGCGGCCTGGCCCCAGAAGAAGTGGACCTGGTCTCCGCCCACGGCACCGCCACCCCCGCCAACGACGGCGCCGAGTGCCTGGCCATCCGCCGGGCCCTGGGGACGGCCGCCGATGCCGTCTCGGTCACCAGCACCAAGAGCCAGTTCGGCCACACCCTGGGCGCCGCCGGGGCCTTCGGGGCCGCCGCCGCCATCCTGGCCCTGCGGGACCAGGTGGTGAGCCCCACCCTGCGCCTGGAAGACCCGGACCCCGCTTGCGACCTGGACTGCACGGCGCGGGTGGCTCGGCAGCGGGTGGTGCGGGCCGCATTGGTGAATGCGTTTGCGTTCGGTGGCAACAATGTGAGTTTGGCCCTGCGAAGGTGGGTCGGTTGATGACTCACGCGTTTGCCCTCCAGCTATCGCACCGTCCCCCGGACGGTGCTCCCACGCGCTTGCGGCGCCGCCGCTGCGCTTGTGGAGCTGGAGCCTCTGGTGGCAACAATGTGAGTTTGGCCCTGCGCCGCTGGGAGGGCCGATGAGCGAGACCAGGCTCGTCATCACCGGCCTGGGCCTGGTGCTCCCCTGCGGCGACGGCCTCGACGCCGCCCGGGCCAGCCTAGCCAGCGGCCAGCCCTGCTTTGCCGACCTGCCCGAGGCCCTGGGCTCGGGCCGGGGCGCCGCCTGCACCGCCTTCGCCCCCGCCGGCATCATCCCCCCCATGCAGCTGCGCAGGCTGGACCGCCTCTCCCGCTTCGCCTGGGTGGCCGCCCACCGGGCCTTTGAGGATGCGGGGCTGGAGCCCCGGTCCCTGGGCGAGCGAATCGCCGTGTGCGTGGGCACCATGACCGGGGGCAGCGAGGCCAGCGAGGCCTTCATGCGCCCCTACCTGCAGCGCGGGCCCGAGGGCGCTTCGCCCATGGTGTTCCCCAACACCGTGGCCAACGCCGCCAGCGGCCACCTGGCCCTGGCCTTTGGCCTCAAGGGCCCCAGCGCCACCTTCGTGGACCGCGAAAACGCCACCTTCACCGCCCTGGAGCAGGCCGCCCGCTGGCTCCGCAGCGGCCAGGTCGATGCGGCCCTGGTGCTGGGCGCCGATGGGCTCTTCCCCCTCCTGCTGGACCTCTGCCGAGGCACCGGGATGCTGGACCGCCACGGCCAGCCCGAGGCCGGCTCCGGCCGGGGCTTCCTCCCCGGCGAGGGGGCCCAGGCCTTCCTGCTGGAGCGGGCCCCGGACGCCACCGCCCGGGGCGCCCGGTCCCGGGCCACCCTCTGCGCCCTGACCTCCCGCTCGGCGGCTGAGCCTTCAGCCGAGGCCCGCCGCCGGGCCTTAGCGGCGGCGGTGGCAGCCCTGGGGGAACCGGCCCCGGACCACCGCATCGGCGGCGCCAGCGGCCTGACTCGGCTCGACGGGCCCGAAGCGGCCCTGGCAGACCTGCACCCGCACTGGCCCCGGACCGTCCACCCCAAGCTGCTCTGGGGCGAGTTCGCCGGGTCCGGAGGCCAGCTGCTGGCAGCGGCCCTCCTGGGGTCGGGGGGGCGCACCCTCCTCACCGCCCCCGCATCCTCTGGCGCCCAGTTCGCTGCGCTGCTCGAAGCCGCTAGTCTGGAAACACCATGAGCCAACGGGACCAGATCAGCGTCAGCGGCCAGCACATCCTCTGGGTGGCGGGTCTGGGCGTCGGCGCCCTGACCCTGACCTTCGTGCTGGGCATACAGGTCGGCAAGAACAGCGCCTCCTGGCGCGGGCCCGCCCAGCGCGGGGCGGAGGAAGAACTGAAGGATCTGCCCGAGCCGCTCCTGGATCAGCTCAAGATCTTCGAAGGCGAAGGCCCGGACAAGCTGGTGCCTGCGGCCAAGGTGGACACCACCCCGACCAAGGAGGAACCCAAGCCCGAGGCCAAGCCGGCAGAGAAAAAGCCGGAGCCCGAGCTCTGGACCCTGCAGCTGGTCGCCACCACCGACGCTGGCGAAGCCAAGCGCGTGGCCGCCAAAGCCAAGGCTGCCGGCTTCCCCACCGCCACCCTCAAGGAAAAGGGGCAGTTGAAGGTGCGCCTAACCACCCCCGCCGAGCGCGCTGTCATGGACAAGGCCGCCGAGAAGCTGAAGAAGGCCGGCCTCAAGAGCAGCCCGGTCAAAGTCGAGTAGCTCCGGCTTTTCAAGATCAAAAGCGGAACCGCAGATGACGCCGATGCCGCAGATAAAAAAAGGATCTTCCGGGATTTCAGGGAAAGAAATCTCATGGCAGAGAGCACAGAGAACGCAGAGGAAAACAGGCAAGGGGTGGCTGAAAAGAAAGGAAGGAACGCGGAGGAAAACCGAGGAGCTGAGGAGAGCGGAGAACGGCCTGAGTGCTTGGGTCGGAAAA
>CAIRQL010000157.1 GCA_903880675.1 uncultured Holophagaceae bacterium
GTTGCGCTGATTCTTGTCCTGCTCCTCCAGTGGCTCCACCTGCGCCTGCTGCGCCTGGAGCTGCCGGAGCGGTTCCACCGCAGCCTGCCGTGGCTGCTGCTGGCCTGCCACCTGCCGCTGGCGCTCTTTGGTCTGCTGCGCCTGGCGGGTCTGGGGGGCCACTCGGCCCTGCCGCTGCTGCGGAGCCTGGCCCGCCTCGGGTTCTACTTCCAGGCCATCACCGTGCTCCACCTGGCCATCGCCATGCTGGCGGAAGGGGCCTGGCGCCTCTGGCGACGGAGGCGCCCGGCCGAAGACACGCCGGAGGAGGCCCCCATCGAGCCGGGCCGGCGGGCCTTTCTCCGGACTGCGGCCTTGGCCAGCGCGGGGGCGGCCTCGGTCCTGGGTGTCGGCGGCGCCAGGCAGGCGCTGGGGGATCCCCTCGTCACCCGCCAGGAGCTGGCCTTCGCCGACCTGCCCCCGGGCCTGGACGGCCTGCGCATCGCCCACCTCAGCGACCTCCACGCCGGTCCCCTGGTGGGGCCGGCTCTGCTGCGGCGCTGGCGCGTCCTGGCGGAGCGGGAAAAGCCCGATCTGGTGGTCTTCACGGGCGACCTGGTGGACAGCCGCCCCGAAGAACTGGCGGCCCTGCTGGAGGCCTTCCAGGGCTTCGAGCCGCCCCTGGGCCGCTTCGCTGTCCTGGGCAACCACGACTACTTCGATGACCCTCGCCCCATCTGGCGGGACCTGGAACTCGCCGGTATCCGCTGCCTGGAGAACCGCGCGGCCCTGGTGACCCGGGGGGGTGACCTCCTGGCAGTGATGGGGCTGCAGGATCCCATGGCCCGGAATGGCCGCTTCCGCCGCATGAACTTTGGCCCCGGGCCCCGCCCCGACGAAGCCACCCGCCAGGTCCCGGCCCAGGCCTTCCGCATCTGCCTCAACCACCGCCCCTCGGAGTGGGAGAAGGCCCGACTGGCCGGCGCCCGCCTCACGCTGTCCGGCCACACCCACGGCGGCCAGATCAACCTGATCCCGGGCTTCAGCAGCGCCCACCTGCTGGGCCCCCGCACGGACGGCCTCTACCGGGAGGACGATGACCTCCTCTACGTCAGCCGCGGCCTGGGCGTGGTGGGCCTCCCCGTCCGCATCGGCGCCCCCCCGGAGCTGCCGATCTTGACCCTACGAAGGGGCTGAAGAGCCTTAACCACGAAGACCACGAAGACCACGAAGAAAACAGTCTTCCTTCGTGGTCTTCCCGTCTTCGTGGTGAAATTTTTCTACGACCAGCCTCAACCCTTGATGAGCACCCAGAGGCCTACGGCGATGAAGGCGGTGCCGGCGGCCCACTTGATGGCGGCCTCAGGAATGTGGCGGAAGAGCACGCCCCCCACGGCCACGCCGATGGCCGTGGCGCAGACCAGCGCAGCGCTGGCGGCAAAGAAGACCGTCCAGATCTGACCGCTGCGGACGGTGGCCGTCATGGCAGCGAGCTGAGTCTTGTCACCCACTTCCGCCAGGAAAACCGTGACGAAGGTGGTCCAGAACAGGGAGCGGTTCATGGTGATCTCCAGGATGCGCAGGATGCTACAGGGTAATGGATCGCCAACTGCGGCACACTGGTGAGATGGCGCTTGAGCTATTCGACCTCCCAACGACCTTTGTGGACACGCCCGAGAAGCTGCAGGCAGCCCTGCCGCTGTGGCACGCCGCCGGCCTGCTGTCCGTGGACATCGAGTGCAGCCTCACGGGCATGCACCACTGCGTGCTGGCCCTGATGCAGGTGGCGACCCACGATCAGGCCTGGCTGGTGGACCCGCTGCCCCTCCAGGACTACATGCGCCCCGCCCTCCAGGCCATGGGCCAGGTGCCTTGGATCGTCCACGACTTCTCCGGCGACGGCATCGTCTTCAAGCGCCTCTACGACGTGGTGCCCGACAGCATCTTCGATACCATGCTGCTCTCCCGGGCCCTGGGCTACCCCCAGCCCGGCCTCAAGACCATGGCCCGCCTCAAGCTCGGCATCGACATCCCCAAGGAGGAGCAGGACTCCAACTGGATGCTGCGGCCCCTGCGGGACGCCCAGATCAGCTACGCCAGTCGGGACGCCGCCCTGTTGCTCCCGCTGCTGCGCATCCTGGCGGACGAGGCCGAGGCCAAGGCCGACGACCCGGAAGCTGGCCCCCGCCTGGCAGCGCTGCCCAAGGAGATGCGCCACCTCCTCCGCCGGGTGCGAGCCTACACGCCCCCCAAGCACGATCCCGTGGTGGACAAGATCAAGCACCTCGGCGAGCTGGCCCGAGAGCGGGCCAAGAAGCTGACCAACCTCCGCTGGGCCTGGGGCAACGAGGGCGATGTGGCGGCCGTCATGGAGATGGGCAACCGCTGGATCACGGCCCGCCTGGCCCACCCGCCCGCCACCCAGGAAGCCCTGGAGCGCACCATTCCCAACCCCCGGTTCCGCCGTAAGCGGGGGGAGGCCCTGTGGGAGGTTTTCCGCGAAGGGGCCCATGAAACTCAGGAAGATGCGGATTCGTCCGATGGGTTGATCTGGAACAACCCTGGGAACCCATGAACCCTCCTCTTGCACTCCCGAACGACGACGGCCTCCTCATCACCTTCCCCAAAGGCCTCCTGGGCTTCCCCCAGTTGAAGGCTTTTCGCCTCTACGAGCCCCACGACGGCTACCCGCTGAAGTTCCTGCAGTCCGTGGAGGATCCGGAAGTCTCCTTCACCTGCATCAACCCGGCGGTGATCAAGCCGGACTACAACGTGCCCTTAAGCGAGGAGGAAGCCCAGGCCCTAAGCCTGGAGTCCCCCGAGGACGCCCTCATCCTGACCCTGGTGGTGGTCCCGGAGGATGCCCGCCAGATGACCACCAACCTGGCCGGCCCCCTGGTCCTGAACGGGAAGACCCGGACGGGCTACCAGATCGTGTTCAGCTCGGAGAAGTTTCCTCTGCGCTTCCCGATCCTCCCCCAGGACTGATCCGGTCTGCTAGCCTTCGAGCATGCTGGTCATCACCCGGAAGCTGGAGCAGTCCATCGTCATCGGCGGCGAGGTCGAGGTCATCGTCCTCGGCGTCACCAAGGATGGGGTGCGCTTGGGCATCAAGGCGCCCCGCAGTGTCCAGGTCCACCGGCGCGAGGTCTTCGAGGCCATCGCCGCGGAGAACCGTGCCGCCGCCGAGACCCGGGTCCCGGTCCAGGATGCCGCCGCCCTTCTCAGGGCCGCTCATCCTCCCAAGGCGGATGGCCGATAAGGGCCCATCGAGGTCCCTGTGGACGTCTCTCCTGCCGGTGCCATTGCACAGAGCCAGATGCTGCTCCAGAGCGGCGTGGCCATGGGCGTGCTCCGCAAGGCCCTCGATGTCCAAGCCCAACTGGGGGCGGACCTGGCGAAGCTCCTGGACCAGCAGGCGGGCGTGGGCCAGCGCATCGACACGATGGCCTGAGGCTGTTCTGGAAAAAGGGGAAAGATCACCACCAAGACACCGAGGCACCAAGAACTGAAAGGGCAATAGCGGTTGCCTTTCCTTGGTGCCTTGGTGGCAGAAGTTTTTTGTCTTCTTTCAATAGCTGACTGATTTGCGGCCTATTTGAGATAGGGCGCCAGGTACCGGCCCGTGATGCTGGTCTTGCGCTTGGCGATCTCTTCCGGGGTGCCCACGGCGATGAGGCGGCCCCCTTCGCCACCGCCTTCGGGGCCCAGGTCGAGGATCCAGTCGGCGGTCTTGATGACGTCCAGGTTGTGCTCGATGACGATGATGGTGTTGCCCGTCTCCACCAGCCGGTTGATGACCTCCAGCAGCTTCTGGATGTCCTTCAGATGCAGACCCGTGGTGGGCTCGTCCAAGATGTAGACCGTGCGGCCCGTGGCCCGTTTGCTCAATTCCTTGCCCAGCTTCACGCGCTGGGCCTCTCCCCCAGAGAGGGTCGTGGCGCTCTGCCCCAGGCGGATGTAGCCCAGGCCCACGTCGATGAGCGTCTGCAGCTTATTGGCCAGCACGGGGATGGGCGCGAAGAGGCCCAGGGCCTCCTCCACGGTCATGTTCAGGACATCGGAGATGCTCTTGCCCTTGTAGTGGATCTCCAGGGTCTCGCGGTTGTAGCGCTTCCCCTTGCACTGCTCGCAGGTGACATAGACGTCCGGGAGGAAGTGCATCTCGATGCGCAGCAGGCCATCGCCTTCGCACTTGTCGCAGCGGCCGCCCTTGACGTTGAAGCTGTAGCGGCCGGGCGCGTAGCCCCGGGCCTTGCTCTCCGGCAGCTGCGCGAAGAGCTCCCGCAGGGGGGTGAACAGCCCGGTGTAGGTGGCCGGGTTGCTGCGAGGCGTGCGGCCGATGGGGGCCTGGTCGATGTCGATGACCTTGTCGATGGCCTCGAGGCCCTTGATGGCCTTGTGCTTGCCGACGATGTGGACGCCTTGGTGCAGCTGGTTGGCGAGGGCCTTGTAGAGGATCTCGTTCACCAGAGTGCTCTTGCCCGAGCCGCTGACGCCGGTCACGCAGGTGACCAGGCCGATGGGAAAGTCAGCGTCCACTTTCTTGAGGTTGTTCTCTTCGGCACCCAGCACCGAGAGGAAGCCCCGCTTGGCCTTGCGGCGGGTGCGCGGCACAGGAATGGAGTCGCGGCCCGCGAGAAAGTCGCCGGTGATGGAGCCCGGGGTGTCGCGAATCTCGTCGGGGGTGCCCTGGGCCACCACATAGCCGCCGTGCTCGCCGGCGCCGGGGCCCATGTCCACCACGTGGTCGGCGGCCAGGATGGTCTCCAGGTCATGCTCCACCACCAGCACCGTGTTGCCCAGGTTGCGCATCTCCTTGAGGGTGCGGATGAGCTGCAGGTTGTCCCGCTGGTGGAGGCCGATGCTCGGCTCATCCAGCACGTAGAGCACGCCCTGGAGCTTGGAGCCGATCTGGGTGGCGAGGCGGATGCGCTGGCCCTCGCCGCCGGA
>CAIRQL010000158.1 GCA_903880675.1 uncultured Holophagaceae bacterium
CAGAGACGAGGCCCCCGCGAGGGGGCTTCGTTGCGTTTGGGACCTATGCCTCGTGTTTCGTGGCATCATGGCGGACATTGCCCGGAGTCCCCATGCTGCGACCCTCTGCCCTCCTGCTGAGCCCCTTCCTGGGTCTTGCCTTGCTGGCCCAGCCCACGCCCTACCAGAAGGCCCCCACGGCCATCCAGGGGGTGCTGGACGCACCGGGCGCTCCCGGCCTGCTGACCAGCCCCACCGGGGATCGCTTCCTCCTAGCGGAGTCCGACCGCCATCCCTCCATCCGGGACCTGGCCCAGCCCATGGCCCGCCTGGCAGGGCACCGCATCAACCCCCTCACCCGGGGGCCGCACAGCCCCTCCCGCCTCAAGAACCTCGCCGTCCAGGCCATGGAGGGCGGCAGCCCCAAGGCCGTGGTCCTGCCCACTGGCGTGAGCCTGGGCCAGCCCCGCTGGTCCCCGGACGGCAAGTGCTTCATCCTCACCGGCGTCACTGCCACGGCCACAGAGCTGTGGGTGGGCGATCCGGCCACGGCCAAGCTGCGCAAGATCCCGAACCTCAAGCTGAACGCTGTGCTGGGCAGCCCCCTGGACTGGCTGCCGGACGGCACGCTGCTCTGCAAGGCCGTGCCCCCCGACCAGGGTCCCGAGCCCCGGCCCGCCGAGGCCCCCGTGGGACCCCGCATCCAGGAGACCCAGGGCAAGGCCGCCCCGGCACCCACCTACCAGGACCTGCTCCAGAACGCCGATGATGAAGCCCGCTTCGCCTTCCTGGCCCAGAGCCAGCTGCTCCGCGTGGACCTCGCCACCGGGAGCCTCCAGCCCCTGGGCAAGCCGGGCCTCTACGCCGGTGTCCAGCCCTCCCCAGATGGCCAGCTGGTGCTGGTGGCCCGCCTCCTGCCGCCCTTCTCGTACATGGTGCCCTCCTCCCACTTCCCGATCCGGGAAGAGGTGTGGGACCGCACCGGAACCGCTATCCACACCGCCGCCGACCTGCCCCTGGCCGAGGGCCTGCCCATGGAGGGCGTGCGCACCGGCCCCCGCCGGCTGCAGTGGCGGCCCACCGAGCCCGCCACCCTGGCCTGGGTCGAGGCCCTGGACGGCGGCGATCCCAAGCGCAAGGTTGAGTTCCGGGACCAGGTGCTGACCCAGGCCGCCCCCTTCAAGGAAGCGCCGAAGCAGCTGATCCGCCTGAAAGGCCGCTTCAGCGGCGTGGAGTGGAGCGAGACCGGTAACCTGGCCGTGGTCCGCGAAACGGAGCGGGAGCGCCGCTGGAGCCGCACCTGGGTGCTGGACCCGGCCAAGCCCGGCCAGGCCCTGGTGGCCTTCGACCTCAGCAGCAATGACCGCTACAAAGACCCCGGCGCCTTCCTCCACCGGACCCTCCCCAATGGCCACTCCGCTCTGCGCCAGAAGGACGGTGCGCTGTTCCTGACGGGCACCGGCGCCACCCCGGAGGGGGACCGCCCCTTCCTGGACCGCTACGATCCCCAGACCCTGAAGGCGACTCGCCTGTTCCTGTGCGGCTCAGAGGTCCACGAGACTGTCACCAGCCTGCTGCCCGATGGCCGCATCATCACCCGCCGGGAGAGCCCCACCGACCCGCCCAACTACTTCCTGCGGGGCAAGGACACCCGGGCCCTCACGGCCTTCCAGGACCCCCAGCCCGGCCTGCGCAAGATCCAGAAGCGCCTCATCAAATACACCCGCCCCGATGGCGTGGCCCTCAGCTTCACCCTCTACCTGCCCCCGGACTACAAGGAAGGCGAGCGGCGCCCCGCCCTCATCTGGGCCTACCCGCTGGAGTTCACGGACGCCAGCACCGCCGGCCAGGTGAGCGGC
>CAIRQL010000159.1 GCA_903880675.1 uncultured Holophagaceae bacterium
ACCCTCTGTGCATCGAGCGGGCCAGCCACCTGATCCTGGTGATCAAGAACTGGGAGCGCATCGCCGACCAGGCCACCAACATCGCCGAGGAGGTGCTGTTCATCCTCGAAGGCCAGAGTGCCAAGCACACCTACCTGAAGGGGAACCCTGTAGAATGAGCGCCAAGGGAACCATGCCGCGCATCCTCCTCCTGGAAGACGACACCGAGATCCGCCAGGGCCTTGAACAGCACCTGCGCCGGGAGGGCTTTACCCCTGTTCCCGTGGGGACTGGCCGGGAGGCTCTGCGCTCCCTGGATGCGCCCGGGCCCAAGCTCGATGCCGCCCTGCTGGACCTGAGCTTGCCCGACATGGACGGCCTGGACGTGCTCCGCGCCATCCGCACCCATCCCGGCCACCGGACCCTGCCCGTCATCCTGGTCACCGCCCGCAGCGAGGAGATCGACCGCATCCTCGGCCTGGAGCTGGGGGCCGACGACTACATCTCCAAGCCCTTCAGCGCCCGGGAGCTGTCCGCTCGGCTCCGGGCCATCCTCCGGCGCAGCAGCACCCCTGCCGATGGCAAGCCCAGCCAGGCCCGTCTCTCCTACGACACCATCGTCCTTGATTCGGACATGCACACCGTGCGGGTGGCTGGCGAGCTGGTGGAGATGACTCGTCGCGAGTTTGAGCTGCTGGCCTACTTCCTGGCCAACCCCCGGCGGGTGCTCACCCGGGACAAGATCCTCCAGCAGGTCTGGGGCCTGGAGTATCTGGGCGAGAGCCGCACCATCGACGCCCACGTGCGCCGGGTGCGGGCCAAGCTCGGGGACGATGCTGCCGAGTGCATCGAAACCGTCGTGGGCGTCGGCTACCGGCTGGGTGGGCCCGCCGATTGACGAATCAGTCCGCCGTCACAGATGGGCGTCTTGAGGTTGAAACCCACTCCGCCAGAGCGAGGTCGGGCAGGGCTCTCCAGGCGCCGTGTCAGCTTGCCCGAAACGTGTTCAGAGTGCGGAACCGCCCTGTGAGTCGCGCCCACTGCAGGGCCAGCAGCTCAGCCATTCCCCAGACCAAGGCACCACTGATCGCCACCGAGGCAATGAGTGCAGAACGCGTGGAAAAGGTTCGCATGGCACTGTCCTCCAATGGATGTTTGCGGCAAGTGGCCTTGGGCCGCGAGCAACAGACACTTCGGAAGATAGGATTCGGGCGCACTCCAAACATGCCCCGGCTGTGACAACCCTGTAACAAGTGGCCCAGCGCATCTTCGGGCAACCCAGGTTCACCACTCACACCATAATCACCCTCATGCAGCCCCAGCCCTACCTCGACGAGCTCGCCCAGATCCTCGACACCGGTGGTGCCGATCTCCAGGTGCGCACCCTCTGCGAGGTCGACTGTCGGGGACAGGCCCTACCCGTCCAGGCGGTGTTTATGGGCAACCCGGATCAGTCTCTGCCAGCGGTTGGCTTTTTTGGCGGGTTTCACGGGCTTGAGCGCATTGGCGCCGAGGTGGTCCTGGCCTACCTCCGCAACCTCACCTCGCGCCTGAAGTGGGACACCACGCTGCACAAGCAGCTGGAATCGGTGCGGCTGGTCTTCATGCCCCTGGTGAATCCGGGGGGGATCCAGCTCGGAACCCGGGCCAATCCCAACGGTGTGGACCTGATGCGCAATGCCCCGGTGGAATCGCTGGAGAAGGTGCCCTGGCTGATCGGAGGCCAGCGGCACAGCCCCCAGCTGCCCTGGTTCCGAGGCGGCGCAGGTCTAGCCATGGAGCTGGAGAACCAGGCAGTCAGCGAGGTCTTCGAGACCGAACTCCTGCACCGTCGCTTTGCGTTAACCGTGGACTGCCACTCGGGTTTTGGCGTAAAGGACAGGCTCTGGTTCCCCTACGCCCACACGCGCATCCCCATTGAGCACCTGGCGGAGATGCACGCCCTCAAGGAGCTTCTCCAGGAGACGCTCTGCAATTACCGGTACATCTTCGAGCCCCAGAGTTGCCAGTACCTGGCCCACGGCGACCTGTGGGACCACCTGTACATGAGGTCCGTGGCGCAGACCGACAATGTCTTCATGCCTATGACGCTGGAGATGGGTTCCTGGGCCTGGGTAAAAAAGAACCCCCGCCAGTTCTTTTCGCTGATCGGGATGTTCAACCCCCTGATTGAGCATCGGCAGCAGCGCGTCCTGCGTCGGCACCTCCCCTTGCTGGAGTTCTTCGTCCGGGCCGCAATCAGCCACGAGCGCTGGCTGCCCCTTGGGACAGAGCGCCCACCCCATCGCCTGCAAGCCATGGCGCACTGGTACCCGGACCAGGCGGCGGGAGAGGCCCTGTGAGCACTTTGATCCTCTTGCGCGGACTGGTTCGGGAATCGAGGCACTGGGGTGAATTCCCAGAGCTGCTGGCGCGGGAGCTGCCGGAGGCGCAGGTCCTGCCTCTGGACCTGCCCGGCAATGGGTCTCTGAACAAGGCCCTAAGCCCCCTGACCATTCCAGCCATGGCCGAGCACTGCCGCACTGAGCTGGCCAGACAAGGGGTGCCCCCGCCCTACCACCTGCTGGCCATGTCCATGGGGGGAATGGTCGCAGCGGCCTGGGCCACCGCCCATCCCCAGGAAGTCAGCTCCTGCGTTTTGATCAACACCAGCTTCGGCTCCTTCAGCCCCCTCCACCAGCGGCTGCGCCCTGGTGCCCTGCTCAGGCTGATAAAGGGCCTGCTGCCCCCTTCAGACCACAGCCGAGAAGGGGTCATCTTCGACCTCACCAGCAACCTGCCCAGGGAGCAGGCCCCTCAGGTCGTGGAGGCATGGTGCGCTATCCGCTCAGCCAGCCCTGTAAGCCCTGGGAACACCGTCCGGCAGCTCCTTGCCTCCGCACGTTATAAGGCCCCTCTGAAGGCCCCTGTCCCGACCCTGCTGCTCCTGGGGGCCGGCGATCGCCTGGTCGACCCCCAGTGCTCAAGGGAGATCGCAGCGAGGTGGGGCTGTGCCCTGGCGGTCCATCCCTGGGGGGGCCATGACCTGACGCTGGATGACGGCCCCTGGGTCGCAGGCAGGGTCCGCAACTGGCTACAGCAGGACTGACCCGCACAAAAACCTAACAAGTTCCTAGAGTGCCTCGGCCGGGAGGGGATCCCCCTCCACCTTGCGCCCCATGTAGGCCGTGTAGTCCGTGACGGCAGGCTCGTAGGGCCGGGTCATGAGCGGGGAGGAGATGAGGAAATCGGCCGTGCTGCGGGTGCAGGCAATGGGAATGTTGTAGACCACTGCGATTCGTAGAAGGGCCTTCACATCCACGTCGTGGGGATGGGGCTGCATGGGGTCCCAGAAAAAGATCACCACGTCGATCTTGCCCTCAGAGATTAGGGCCCCCAGCTGCTGGTCCCCACCCAGGGGACCGGACTTGAGCTTCTGGATGCCGGGCGTGGGGAAGGTTCCTTCCGTTTCCAGCGCCTGGCGGGCCAGCGCCAGCTCCACCAGGCGGCCCGTGGTCCCCGTGCAGACCAGGTTGTGCTCGGCCAGGATGGCGTGGTTCCAGGAAACCCACTCGATGAGGTCGCGCTTGCGGTTGTCATGGGCGACGAGGGCGATGGACTTCTGATGATTCATGGGAGCCTCCCCTTGCCATCCTCTCAGTCACCGGTCCCCTCCAAGGGAACACCCTGTAACGATGCGGATCCCAGGCTCTGTACTTCCTGGGGGCTTAGGAGACGTAGCGGAAGACCGTGACAAAGTGGCTGGCACTCCCGCCCAGCACGAAGAGGTGCCAGATGGCATGGGAATGAGGCAGCCGCTTGCCCACCGCGTAGAAGGCGATGCCCAGGGTGTACAGCAGGCAGCCCGCCAGAAGCCACATCCAGCCGTGCCCCTGGAGGCCACGGATCAGAGGCAGTCCCACCACCGCACCACACCAGCCCATCACCACGTAGAGCAGGACCAGAGGCGCGCCATCGGGCCGCCACCACAGCTCCTTGGTGATCCCCACCGCCGCCAGGGTCCAAACGAACCCCAGCAGTCCCCAGCCCAGCGGGCCATGCAGAGTGACCAGGCTGAAGGGTGTGTAGGTACCGGCAATCAGCAAATAAATCGCACAGTGATCGGCCTTGGCCCACTTTTCCTTGGCAGGGCCACGGAGGCTGTGAAACAGCGTGGAGGCCAAGTAGAGGCAGATCATCGAGAGGCCGAACACGCTGAAGCTCACAATCTTGGTGGCGGTGCCTCCGCGGGCAGCCACCAGGATCAGAACGGCTGTGCCCACGACTGCCAGGGCCAGGCCCAGCAGATGAGTAAGCGTGTTCAATCGCTCGCCATGGTCCATGCAGCGCCCTCGATCAGGAATAGCACTTCGGGAGCGGCGCAAACGTAAATTGGCTGGGATTTCTTGGCGCCCAACGGCAGGGTGATTCCACCCTGTGGAGCCGCCCTCGAAAGAAAAACTGGATGAAGGAACGGCCCTCTGTCCCGAACGCTGAAACCAGTTTGAAGTGGCCCAGAGCGGTTCGGCCGAGAGGTCAGGTGACCAACCGGGAAGTTCCGTGTGAATTTGTCTAAACACGTAATACCGGACCCCCTGGAATCCTAACGATGGAACACCTGGGATGGAATGAATTACGGATTCTAGTTTCGAATTACAATAGTAAAAACAAACGATTAGAGAGCGTTGACGAGGGCCGTGGGTTGCCTACATATCTCCCACAGAGGCGACCATGACCACCGACCCTATTCGATCCCGATTCCTGCTTGCGAACCATTGGTGGCGTTTGATTCCCTCGGTCCTTGCGCTCGTCCTAGGGCTTTGCTCCGAAGCGCAGGGTACGGAGACCTCTCGACCCCCAGTCTCCAGGCAGCCGGAAGTCCCTCGGATAGCCTTCGGTGAATTCCTGGATCGGTCAGCCCAGGAACCCCAGTTATCGAGACGGCTGTTGTATCTTTCCGGCCAGCGGGTGAAGCTGGTCGGCTTCATGGCGAAGATGGAGGTAGCGCCGAAGGGTGCTTTCTACCTCACACCGCGGCCGGTGTCCTGCGACGAAGAGGGCGGCGGAACGGCCGATCTGCCTCCTGAGGCGGTGTTCGTGGTGGTTCGCTCCTCCGCCGGGAAGGAAATCCCTCACTCGCCCCGAGCCCTCGAAGTGACCGGTCTGCTTGATGTGGGTTACCGCGTCGGGGAGGACGACCGGGTGACTCATATCCGTCTGCTTCTAGATCGCCCAGATGACCTGCTAGGCACGACGCCGAAGCATAAACGCCCCACAACCCCTAAGGAGGCTCGTCCATGAAGCTGAAAGTCTTCTCCCGTCTGCTAGCCATGGTTGCTGCGCTCGCAGCCGTGGCTGCAAACGCAGCCCCAGGCAGCGTCACGCTCGTCCCATCCGACGGCGCCCGCTTCCTCGTTCACCAGCGCTTCGACATCAGGGTCGAGGGTCAGGGCACAGGCCCCTACTCGGCCAAGCTTTGGATCGACGGCCACCGAGCCACCTTCACCTCCGGCACCCAAGGCACGACGACCACCGACGGCATCTCTGCCTCAGGCTGGGCTGGCTTCAACCAGCGTGGCTCCTCGCTGACCCAGAAGGGTTGGCACACATTGACCGCCGAGCTCTCCGATGCGACCGGCACCACCACCACCACCTCGCGGATTCAGGTCATCGATCCATTCGATGCCGGGAAGGGTGAACGCAAGTTGACGAAGAACATTGTCATCATGCTTGGGGATGGCATGGGTGTCGCTCATCGCACAGCAGCCCGGTTGGTCCGCTACGGGGTCAATGCTGGCAATCCGAACGGTCGGCTGGAGATGGAACAGTTCCCCGGCACTGGGCTGGTAAGCACCCACTCTCTCAACAGCATCATCACGGACTCGGCCCCGGGCATGGCCTGCTACACCACTGGCAACCACGCCTTCAACGGTCAGGAGGGTGTCTACCCGGCCCATGTCACCAACCCCTTCTTTGCTCCACGTGTCGAGTACTTGGCCGAATACCTGCACCGCACCAAGGGCACTTCGCTCGGCCTGGTCAGCAGCGCCGATCTTGAGGACGCCACCCCCGCAGCCAATGCCGTGCACACCGCCAACCGCAACAATGGCACCGGTATCGTGGACCAGTACCTCGACGAGAGTGACCCTTCCAACAGCAAGGCCTACGGGACGGGCTTACGCGTGCTCCTGGGCGGAGGCCGGCGCTGGTTCCTGCCCTCGACCACCCTCTATTCAAGCCGCACGGCCGGCACCGGCTATGCGGGCCTTCCTGCTGACTTGATCACCGGCTGGAACCTCCCCGCCACCCCTGCCGGGCAAGGTAGCCCTACCCGCGACTTGATAGCGGGCTTCAAAGGCACTGGCTTCGCCTATGCATCCAGCAACACCGAACTGAATGCGCTGGTAGGTGGCCAGGCTCCCGAAAAGCTGCTGGGCCTGTTTGGCTACGGCAACATGAATGTGGCTCTCGACAAGATTGCCAAGCGGCGCGGCGTGCTGCCTGCGGATGCGTCCACCTTCGCAGTCGATGACTACATGGCCCCCGACCAGCCCATGCTGGACGAAATGGCCGAGGCGGCCTTCAAGGTTCTCTCTCGGAACCACGATGGGTTTGTGCTGATGATCGAAGGTGCCCACATCGATAAGCAGTCCCACTTGATGGACGCTGATCGAGCCATTGGCGAAACACTGGAGTTTGACCGAGCAGTGGGCGTGGCCCGTCGTTGGGCCGACAAACTGGGCGATACCACCGTACTGGTGCTCGCTGACCACGAGTGTTCAGGGTTCAGCCTCATTGGGGCCCTCTCCCTCAGCGGAGGCATCTCGGCCCTTAAGAGCCTCCCTTCCGACAGTGCGTCCCTGTCTCCTTCGGTGATCCCTGCACGCCAGAATGCTGTGGGTACCTATGATTTCGCCGGGTTCCCCAGTTACCAGATTCTTGCAGACGGCTACCCAGCCACCATGGACATCGACAACAAGGTGCTGGTGGGCTTCGGAGCCAACAGCGATCGCTACGAGTCCTGGCTGTCCAAGCCCACACCCGTGATCGACAGCCTCCTGCCCAGCGCCTTCAAGGGCAGTGGCGGCATCCTCGGCCAGAAGGGCTATGCGACCATCCCCGAGCTGCGCAGCATCGATAAGGATGGCTTCTTCATCCGTGGCCACCTCAACGGCGAGGGCCAGGCGGTCCATACCGCTGCCGATATTCCAGTCTCCGCCTACAGCACAGGCAACAAGGCCTGGCTGCGCTTCATCGGGTCCCAGAGAAACACCGACGTGTTCTTCAAGCTGATGAAGGCCGCGCTCGGTGGGGACGCTCCTGCTGATGAAAATCCGGAAGAAGTCGAGTAGCCACGAGCCAAGTGCAACCACGCAGGAAAACATGAAAGAGCGCGCAGCCTACTGCGCGCTCTTTCATATTCAAGGCTTCAGGCAGGTGGCAGTCCCATCCAGCCCGGGAGTAGTCCGGGGAAAGGAGCAGAGCTCAGAAGGATCCCTTACTGCGGCCTGATAGCCAAGCCTGGGCGGTTTCACCGCCTCCTAGAGCAGGGCCCCGAGGTTGCCGATCGAAGCCATGTGACCCCGGACAATGCTGGGGTCCTTCCACGCCCCAACTCGTTCTCAGTGGAACCAAAGGGAGGGAGGTCGGTTCCGAACGGAAGTTGGGTAGCTCGGACAGTGCGCGGTGCCACCCTTCCTGACCGAGCATGGAAAGGCGGGCCCGCCGAGGGGGCCCGCCTTTCCATGCGCTTCTGCTTAGAAGGAAACCAGGAGTGCAGCGACCAGGGTGTTGCCTCCCTGCTCGCCTGTTTGCCCCGTGAAGGGCTTCAGGAAATTCTTAGAGCGGGCGATGTAGTTCAACTTCAGGTTGGCTGCCTTCACCGTCTTGGGAATCCAAGCATAGGTGTAGCCCAGGGTGACTTCCGTGTACTTGGGGGTGTAGTCCACGGCGGCCCCATTCGCCAGGATGGCTGTGGCAGGTGCGGTCTGGGTGTAAGGGTTGTAGGGCGTGTACCACTGGTTGCCGTTGTTGAAGTTCATCAGGTCATAGCGAAGCAGGAAGGTGTTATTCCCGGTGGTGTAGCCGCCGGTGAGGTAGTAGCCGGCAAACTTCTGTTCGAGGTGTTCGCGCTTGATCCCCGCGCCGAGGGTGGGGAAGCGGCGGCCCAGCAGACCCGTCATGTACTCCGTGGTGAAAGTCCAGGTGCCGTCCTGGTAGGCGTAGAAGGCGCCGGAGTTCGTGGTCTTGTCCTTGTTGCCGTAGACATCGGCCTGGGTGGGCCAGTAGGGAAGTGGAACCGGGGCGGCGGAGCTGCCGGTCTTGTCAGCCAGATCGGTGCCGCCCTGGAGGGTGTAGACACCAAACCGCTGGGTCTTGCCCAGCGCGAACTCCAGGCGGCACACAAAGTCCTTCTGAGCGTTGGAGTCATTACCCTTGCCAGAGATGGCATCGTTCATGCCGTTGAAGACGGCCAGGGTGGCCTTGCCGGCCAGGTTTCCGGGGGCGCCAAAGGCCTGGGAAAGGGCCAAGCCGCGGTCCCGCTTGTCGCCGAACATCCGGCCCAGCTGGCTGCGCTCGGCGAAGAGGATCTCCGTCGAGCTGGTGAGACCCTCATAGGTCTGGAGGTTCTTGAACTGGCCAGCCTTTACCTCCAGGCCGGGCATCAGCTTCCAGGTGATGAATGCGTCCTGGAGGATGACCGGGTTGGTGGTCCCCACCGAGATTGATGGGTCGAGCATCACCTCGAACTCCACCCCTTCCACCACGGTCCCGGAGAGCTTGATCTCGGCCCGGCGGACGGTGGCCGTGTTCTCTTTGAACTCGCTGCGGAGGTTGTAGTAGCCGGCTGAGTTCCCGGGGGTAACCGAGGAATTCAGCCTCGGCTTGGTGTCCAAAAGCTGGGTGTACCAAAATTGGACGTCCCCGCCGAGCTTGACGGTCTGGGCAGTGAGGTGGGAGGCGGCAAGGACGAGTGCCACCGCTCCGAGGGTTCGGAATGGCTTCATGGTTTCTCCTAGGGTTGGCTGAGTATCGAGGGCTGGGACAGGCTTAGTTGGCGCGGGGGACCAGGTCGATAGTCTTGACGACACCCCAGGCCACCGGCGCCCCGAACGTGGCGGTTGGGTTCCAGAGGCATTCCCGAGCAGTGAGCTTCTTCGCGGCTACGTCAATGGTCACCACCATGAAGGAGAGCTTGGTCTCAGTAGTCCCGGAGACATTTCCCTTCATGGGCGAGTCCACCTGGAAGACCGGGAGGGAGATGTCGGCGGCGGGGCCGGTGTAGGTCCGGAAGCTGTTCACATTGTCGTTGCCGTGGAAGTAGGCCACCACATTCTTGTGCGCCTTCAGCCAGGTGACAAAGGCGGTCTGCTCGAGCGTGCTGGGGGCAGAGATGGTGAGGCCGTCCGCCAGCTGGTCCACAAGGAGGTTCTCGAACTTGTCTGTGGCGTTGATGTCATGGACGCCATTGGGATTGGTGAAGTGCTTGGATTCGACCTCGGGCTGGTCGTGGGTGAAAAGGATCACCGGCGTGGTGGAAGCCACACTCCTCAGGTCCGTATCCAGCCAGGCGCGGACTCCGCTGTCGGGCCACATGTTGACGAAGACGAAGTGAACTCCACCAATATCCTTCGAGTAGTTAACTTTGTCGTTGGTATAGTTGTAGGTAGCGGCAGTGCGGAGGCTGGAAGGGGACATCATCCGGTTGTAGATCTCGGCCATGACCGTGGCATCGGTGAGTGGGTTCATGGTCTTGTAGTAGCCGATGGCGTTAGAGACATCGTGATTGCCGGGGGCCAGAAAAATGGGGGAAGCCTGACCACTGGCATTCTTAAGGGTGATTCCATCCAGGTAGTCCGTCTTGAACTGGGCCCAGGATGCTGCGGATGACTGGATGGGTACTTCCGAGCGGTTGGCAATGTCGCCGGTCATGGCCACAAAGTTCATGGCTCCAACCAACTGCCCCTGATGCAGACCCCCATCCAGGGGCAGGGTCACCGTCGGCAGGCTGTTGATCCGACCAATCATGGCTGCATGGACCGGCTGTGCGTTCACCGTGGTGGCGCCCTGGAAGGTCGCCCGGGTGATCCCGTAATGAGCGTCAGAGGTGTAGACAAACTGGATGGGCGCTGGTGGCGTCGGATTGGTTCCGCTTCCGGCGCAACCGAGGGCACCAAGCCCAAGGGAGAGGACACCTGCGAAGCAGGCGAGGGTTGTCAGGCGAGATTTCAAGGACATGGGTCTCCTCCAAGTGGACACCCATAGACTGCTGGTGGTCTGTAACCCGAGTGAGTCATTGCTGTGATGGAGCTGGAGAAACGCCGGAACAACTTAATGACGTGTGTATCAACAATTATTATAAGCTCGCCCCAAAACGCCTCAAAACCATAGATTTGGCGTTGGTTGGCGCCTTTCGAACGCAGTCAGGTCGTTCTCGAGTTCTCTGGCTCCTGGAGTCCATCTTGGCGAGGTAGGCTCGCACGAGTGTGGGAAAGCCAGTCATTGGTGGCCAGGGGGCCGATCCTCCATTTGTGGGCCCTGCGCCTTCCTCAGTGGACTCGATGCCGGTTGCTGAAAGCATGAGATTGCTCCTGGGACAGGGGTAGGGCCCAGAAGGAGTCCATGCTTCGGCCCAACAGCCATGCCTGGGAGGTCTCACCGTCCGGTTCCCACTGGACGATCAGGTGCACGGGTTCGGCGCCCCTGGCAAAGCGCAACAGGGTTGCCTTGAATACCCAGCCCTCATGCTCCCGGAGGCCCCAGCGAAGACGATGCACCCCCTTCTGCCGCTGGAGGACGATGCCTAACTTTAGCTGCTCCCCGACAAACAGAGAGGCTTGGCCCTGCTGGCTGATGTTTCCTTCCAGTTCCTGGAGCAGGGCCTCGAGACTGCTGATCGAAGCCGGTTTGCCCGGGCCAGCCTCTGGGTATCCAACTGCGGAGTCTAGGCTTGAAAGGTTATTAGGGGCTGCGATCACGGGGTCACCGGGGGTGCAGGAGGAGAGGCCCGATCAGGTCCTTTCCTAGGAAGAGGAGGATTTCGAGAAGAATGAGCAGGATGATGATCCACTCGAGGCGGTGGTTCTTCTGGGTATCGAGGAGGCCTAGGAAAGTGGCGCCTGCGTCCTGGAGGTAGGAGAGCTTTTCCCGGATGGCCCCTAGGCGCTCTTCCAGGTCGAACTGGTCATAGAGGGCGCTATCCAGATGTGCGAGCGACTCACTTTCCCAGGTCTCCGGCGGATCGTCGAAGAGCGTGAGGTTGTCCAGCACAGCAGCCCGGACCTCCATGGCGAAGCCAACCATCCGCAGAACCTCGCGGTGAGGCAAGGCCAGCTTTCCTTCGTGGCTGAGCGCCCTGACAACGGGCTGGAACCGCTCCATGGCTCGACTCACCGTGGCCTCGAAGTGATCCAGTGCCACACTCTGGGCGAGGGTCAGGCTCACGATGCGCAGCTTTTCCAAGGTGAGTCCCCGCAGGCTGACCTCGCTGAACCCTACCGCGTCTTCCGGGGCCCCCACCCGGACCGTCAAAAAGTCGCGCGCCTGTTCCTCGATCCGGCTGAGACCCGGCAACGACTTGAGCTCCTCGTGAATCTGCCGCGTCAGCGCCTCGGGGCAGTTCCAGAACACCATGCCGCCGAAGCGTGACAAGAAGACATAGCAACCCTTCTGAGGCTCGAGGACCAGCGGATTGGTGCCGAGGATCGGGTGGTGCGGATGCTTAGCGCAGAACGCTTTCAGATCGATCTGGCCTTCGATGTAGTCCGCCTGCAACGCAAAGTCCAACTCCTCTCCTTCGGGGAGCAAGGGGCGGATTCGCGAAGGCTGACTCATCTGGTCACGGGTGTCCACTTATAAGTCGAATATTAACTTTTGTTTATAGAAAACTCGTCCATAAATGAATGGTTGAAAGAAAGAACCCTACAAGTTCATACACAGTTCAACGCAACAAGGATACCGAAACTTCCATTAAAAACTTGTGCTAAGTTCATAGAAACAGCAATTAAATATTTCCACCCTTTGCCATTGGGTGGAACTACTCACAAAAAAAAAGCGCAATCTTAAAATACATTTTTGATGTAATGCAAAATGATACACCCAACAAAACCAATTGGATCGGCCATGTACTCCACTCGAAACTCTGGCGCAGATGCCGCAGTCAAGTCTTATACTTCGAAGTTGGGCCTATTGCCGCCTGATCAGTGCGCAAGAACTCGGCACGGTCAAGATAGTTGGAGGTGTTATGAACTCCCTCGATGAGACCGACCTCGCCAGCCTCAGATCAGAGATTCGCACCCTCCAGGAGGCGTTGAGGGTTGTCCAAAGCAGCCTCCTAAATCAGTGGGAACCACACCTCACTCGGGAATGCTGGAGACCCTCTGCCCGCAACCTTGCCGCCTATGTTGGATTGAGGAGGATGGATCTACGAGCTCTTCAGTCCCGGCTGTCGCCCATGGGGTTATCCTCCCTCGGACGATGCGAAGGGGATGTGGAAGGGACGTTGGACGCTGTCTCCAGGGCCCTGGCTGCCATCCAGGGCCTTCCTGGCGAAGTTGGCAACTCAGCCCCGATGATTGAAGAGGTCAAAGCCCAAGAGTGCCGCCTCGAGCAAAACACCGATGAGTTGCTGGGTCCTGCTCCAGGTCTTCGCCGGACCCGGATCATGGTTACCCTGCCCTCGATTGCTGCCCAGGAGCCGGCGCTCATCAGAGAATGGCTGGCCCGGGGCATGGACTGCGCCCGGATCAACCTTGCCCATGACGGACCAGAAGCCTGGCAGGCCATGGTTCTCAACATTCGTCGGGCCGAAGCGGTTACCGGCCGCCCATGCCGGATCCTGATGGATCTTGGTGGCCAGAAGTTGCGTACTGGAGATCTCGGCCCTGCCGCACCGGCCATCCAGCTCAAGGTCAAGCGAGACACCCGCGGGGAGGTGCTCCAAAGCGCCAGCGCCATTCTAGATGCCACCGGGGGCGTTGGAATCCCTGCCGGACGAGATGGTGAAGGCAGGAGAACCCTCGCAAGGATTGCGGTCGACCCCGCCTGGCTTCGCGGAGTTAGGGTCGGCGATTGCATCACCTTCACCGATTTACTTGGGAAGGGGCGAGCATTGCAGGTGGTTGAGGATTTGGGGACTAAATCCTTTCGGGTACGTTGCGAAACCAATGCCTACCTAGAACCCGGGATCGAGCTTGAGCACCGTCCAAAAGGAAAGAAAAAGGTTCGCCGGTCTCTGATCGGCCCTGTAAAGTCACAATCCGTAAAGATCGTGGTTTATAAGGGGGATTTTCTTCGCCTAACAGGGCCATCGATCCTAGGTGAACCTTCGGTCTTTGATGAGTCCGGGGAACTGGTGAGTAGCGCCCATATCGCCTGCCAAAGTCCTGAAGTGTTCCCCTTTCTTCGTCCCGGTGAGCGGGTCTTCATCGATGATGGGGCACTCGAGGCCGAAATTCTCCAAGCCGGAATGGGAGAGGCGCTACTGAGGATTACCAAAGCCCGACCAGAAGGCGAGAAGATTCGGAGCGAGAAGGGCATTAACTTCCCGGATTCCAACCTTGGCCTTTCCGCATTAAGTGCCGAAGATCTGGAGCATCTGCCCCTGGTTGCCCATCTAGCCGACATGGTCGGGTTCTCCTTCGTTCAGGAACCGGAGGACCTGGATCGACTCATCGCAGAATTGTCCCACCACACCGACCGGCCCATTCCCATCCTTGCCAAAATCGAGACCGCTCGCGCCGTCAGAAATCTGCCGCATCTGATTGCCCGGGGTGCCGGACAGAGGGCTTTCGGCGTAATGATTGCCCGGGGCGACCTGGCCGTGGAACTGGGTTATGAGCGGCTTGCAGAAATTCAGGAAGAGCTCCTGTGGCTTTGCGAGGCCGCCCATGTGCCTGTGGTCTGGGCCACCCAAGTCTTAGAATCCCTTCTCAAGCGCGGCGTTCCTTCCCGGGCCGAGATGACCGATTCCGCCATGGCGATGCGGGCAGAGTGCGTGATGCTGAACAAAGGCCCTTATCTCACCGAAGCCATCGCCTTTCTGGATGATGTAGAGGATCGGATGCAATCGCATCAGAACAAGAAGCGAGCCATGCTGCGGGCGCTGCATTGGTAGCCCTGGGCCAGACGGTTACTGCCTAGGATCTCACCTTTGATTCGCCATTGCCATGAAGTCGTCTTCTTCTCATCGCAGCGACAGATGACAAAAAGTAGTTACCCCTTGGTGGTTTGTTGAAAATACTGCCGTCACGCGTTAAGCCTATGTTGGCCCCATGCGACTCGTACGGGGTACCAAAGAAGAAGAGGCCAGGGCCTCCCTAATGGCATGGGCTGATGCCAGGGGCATTCCCGCCCGAGAGGAGCGCGGGTGGATCATCATAGAATTGAGCAGCAGTGGCTCGGACCCAGTTCTAAACGTAATGATGGAAGTGTTGAGGGAGCAAAGGCGGGCTAATCCTTAATTCGCTAGGCGTAACCTTGTACTTGGCTCGTTCATGTGCTTGATTGGTTCCTTTCAGGAAGCAGGTCGTTTGACAATTTTTGCTACCTGAGTCAGAGCTGCCATCTTGCCAGTGGTCTGACGTTGTGCCGGGACAGCCGAAAGCAGAGCAACCCGACACAGGGGCGCCATTGTCCCTGGGCTCGGATTCGGAGAGAACGTCACCGCCCCATCGCGGCGCTTGGGACTACTGTATGGTCTGGCGTATGTAACTCTATCAATTAGTTAAGTTGCAGTAATTATTTTAATTTTTGCACTTTATGCAATTTGTTATTGCATAATTTGATTGACAATCATACGGAACGTCATAAATTCTGACTGTAGCTGTGCTAGGGAGGATGCCCATGGTCAAGGCGGTCAAGCCCACCAAGAGGAAGTCGAGCAAGCTCCACGTGGAGATACCCAGGACCAACTGGGAGCGGATCGAGGCCTACCTCAAGAGTTACAACGAAGACGAGGGCCGCATAACGCCAAAGCTCAAACTCGCTCACGTTGTCAACGAGGCACTGGTGCAGTACCTCGCCCAAAGGAGTGCGTGATGGCGGGTAAGCACAAGGTTGTTCCCAGCAAGCAATCCCGGACGAAAAGAGTCGTCACCGAGATTGCCCCAGGGGTTCGAGTGCTGTTGGACGCCTACATAAAGGCCTTCAACGAGGCTCCCGAGCGGGTCTCCTCCCCACTGAAATACACAGACGTTATCAACCAAGCGTTGGATGCGTTCCTACCCCTCAAACCCACCCCCCCCAAGGAGGACAGCCATGCCCAAGGACAAGATGATTGAGAAGGCCGAGAACGCGGAAATGGCTGAGATGCAGGAGAAGGTTAATAATCCGGAGAAGGCTGAGAAGCCTAAGAAGGTGAAGAAGTCAGAGAAGCCTAAGAAGGTGAAGAAGTCGGAGAAGGCCGGGAAGCCGGATAAGGCTGAGAAGCCCAAGGGAAAGAAGGCTCGGAAGCCTGAAGAGCTCAAGGGGATCACTTCTGTCGATCTGAAGCTCGGCCTGGCAGACGAACCAGCCTCCTGTGCCTTTGAGCCTGCCACCGGACACCTTACGCTGAGGATCCCCCTGCCCCTTGATGGACATCCCGGAGCCCAGGGCCCCCAAGGCCCCAGAGGCCCCGAGGGTGCTACGGGGCTCGGAGGCGCGGCCGGATTAGGTTTGGACCTGTCCAGGGCCCCCGGGGACGCAGATGCCTTCTTCCTCTTCGTGGACGAGGCCGGAAGGCTAGCCTATTCAGCCGATGGGACAGCCTACTTCGTGAGCCTCACGCCGGCCATCGAAACCTAGTTGGTTCACACACTGGAGGAGGCAAGACCTGACCCTAGACGATCCAGCCTGGGTTGCGCGTGAGCTCTGTGCCTGGGTAGTGCGCAACTGAGCCCTGATCAGCTCCGGAAGAGGAAACGGGTCAGGTCCAGGTTGTGCCGGAAATATTCAGGCGGCGGCAGTGTTTCCCGGTAGTTGTGGATCAGGAGGGGAAGATCCATTTCATGCATGGAGCCATGGGCCCGGTAGGTGGATGGAAGGTCCTCCCTTTCGACGTCCATCACCCCGAACATGGTGTCCCGATCCCCATTCACCAGGAGGTCCCCGAGATGCTCTGGAATGGAGTGGTAACGGGCAGCAGCCTTCTCGCGCGTGAGGACCTCCTCCACGCCAGGAAGGGCCTCAAGGATCCTCCGCACCGAGCCCTCGTCAGCCGGATCGCGGAGCCAGACCCAGGAGCAGCCCGTAAAGTTTCGGTGGTGGACGATGTAGTAGTCCCGCTCCGGGGATAGGACGAAGCGCACAGGCGTGCCCGCTGCCGCACAGACCTTCTCCAGGTCGTAGCTGCGCATCTTGAAGTTCATGCCGTGATCGGCGGTGAGCAGGATGGCGGCATCTGGGGCGAGCTCCGCCGCTTGGCGCAGCTGGTCATCCAAGTGGGCCAGGTGCTCCTGGCTTTCGGGAGCGTCCTCACCCCAGGCGTGCATGGGGTAGTCGGTGATGTGGACGTAGATCAACCCCAGGTCCGGACGGTGCTGCAGGAGATCCAGGGCCACCGCCCAAAGCCAGTAGTTGATCTCTCGGCTGTAGATGGGTGGCGGGGGGCCATACCGGGCCACGGACTCAGGATCCGCCTCCTCGGCGGCCAGGCAGAAGTCGGTACCGGGCCCCAGCAGCTCGGCGGTCTTCCGCTTGCTCGTGAGCAGCGCCGAAGGCACCCCCCACTCGGCGGCGCGCTGGAAGATCGTCGGCGTCCGGATGAGGCCTGAGGCGTTCATATAGCGGGCGCACCCGGCCTCGGGATCGAAGTAGGAGTTGGCACTGATGCCGTGTTCAGCGGGCCAGGCCCCGCAGGCTATGGAGACATTGTTCACGTTGGTGACGCTAGGGTAGACCCCCCTTACCTCCCTGAAGAAGCCCTGCTGGGCCATCTGCTTCACAAAGGGCATTGGACTGGCTTGGAGGCAAGGCAAGCCTAGGCCATCCATCATGGCGATGATCAGACGTTGGGGCTGAGTGGACATGAATTTCCTTTCAGGAGTGGAAGAAGGTCTGGCGGGTCAGGTCGTAGTTGAACTGAAGCTTGTCGGGGTCAGGCAACAGTCCTTCCGGATTAAAAACGAAGAGCGGGACATCCAGCTCGAAGCGGGAGCCGTGGTTGCGATAATTAAAGGCCAAGGGCTCCGATTCACGCGTCAGAGTGCCGAACACGGTGTCCCGGTCCGCACCCACCACCAAGTCCCCGATGCGGCTGGGCATGAGGTCGTACTTTGCGGCGGCTTCCTCTCGAGTCAGGACCTCGTCGACGCCACGCAGGCCTTTCAAAAAGATGCGGATGTCGTCTAGGTCCGAAGGGTCATTCAGGTAGAGGTAGGAGACCCCGCCGTGCCCCTGGTGGTGGGCCACCAGGCGGTCGGAGACAGGGCTGATGGCGGCGCGGACCGGGACGTCGGCCCCGTGCAGAACCCTGGCTAGGTCCAAACAGGTCAGCTTCGGATTCATGCCGTGGTCGGCCGTCAGCAGCAGGGCCGCGTCCGAGGCGGTTCGGAGCATTTCAGCCAGGGCTGAGTCAAGGGAGGCTAGGTGGGCCAGGGACTCAGCCTCCTCAGGTGCCCAGCGGTGCATGGGGTAGTCGGTGGTATGGACATAGATAACCGAAAGCTCCTCCCGATTCTCCAGGAGGTCCAGAGCGATCCGCCAGAGCCAGTCGTTGACCTCTCGGCTGTACACGTCCGGGGGGGCACCATAGCGAGCCACGATGTTTGGATGGGGCGCCTGCGCAGCGACGCCGAAGTCCACGTGCGGTCCGAGGATTCCGAGGGTCTTGGCCTTGCAGGTGAGCAGGGCGGTCTTCCGGCCCTCTGCCCGGGCGCGCTCGAAGAGCGTCGGGGCGGTGAGGAATGACGGATCCTCCAGGAAGCGGGGCTGGCTAGTGGTCTCGTCCAGATAGCAGTTCGTGGTCACGCCGTGGACGGAGGGGGGCGCCCCGCACACGATGGAGATGTTGTTGGCATTGGTCAGGGAGGGGTAGATGGCCTTTCCTTCCTTGAAGATGCCCTCCCCCCCCAGGGTCTTGAGGGTGGTCAGGGGGGACTGATACACATAGTCCAGCCCCAACCCATCCACCATGGCGATCACGCATCGCTGCCGCGGCATTAGGCGCATGTCAGCCCTCCTCTCCAGAAAGAAACCGTCGCACCCGAGGGTTCCTGGCGGCTCCCATGACTTCAGCATTGGTTCCGGCTTCAGCCACCGTCCCGTCGAGGAGGAAAAGGATCTGGTCGGAGATGCGGCGAGCCTGGGCGATGTTGTGCGTGACGATGAGGATCGTGACCGTGGCCTTAAGCTCCTGGATGAGCGTCTCGATGGTCGCCGTGGATTCTGGATCAAGGGCCGAACAGGGCTCATCCATGAGGATCACGTCGGGATCGTTGGCCAGGGTCCGGGCGATGCACAGGCGCTGAAGCTGGCCGATTGAGAGCCGGGTAGCGGAGGAGTCCAGGCGGTGCTTAACTTCGTCCCAGAGGCCCACCCGCTCCAGCAGGCTGGCGGTGATCCTGTCCCGCTCCTTGCGCTGGAGTCGGCCGTGGTGGTGGCGCCGTCCGAAATCCACGTTCTCTTGGATGGACATGGGAAAGGCCAGGGGCCGCTGCTGCACAATGCCCACCTGCTTGCGGAGGCTGCGGATGTCCTCGGAGGGGTGCAGGATGTTCCGGCCCTTCACGTGGACCTGCCCCCCGGTGACCCGGGCCTCGGGAGTCAGCTCCAGCGTGCGGTTGATCACACGCAGCAGGGTGGACTTGCCGCAGCCGGAGGGCCCCAGGATGGCGGTCACCTGCCGCTCGGGGAAGGAGGCCGAGACTTGGTGCAGGACCGGTGCATTCCCATAGGCCACATCCAGGCTTTCCACCTGGATCCAGCTGGTATTGGCAGTTGGCGTCATGAGTCCCTCATCTGGTGGCGCAGCGCCATGGCAGCGCCGTTGAAAATGGCTAGGCCGAGCACGAGGACCAGGGCAGTGGCGAAGGCATGGTCGAAGCTGATGGCCTCGGAGACCAGGAAGTAAAGGTGGGTGGGGAGGGTCATGACCGGCTGGTCTAGGTGGAGCCCGCCTCTCCGGAAGTAGACCGAGGCGGTGAAGAGCACCGGGGCCGCAGAGCCCACCGCATGACCCACCGCCAGGACCAGCCCGGCCAGGATGCGGACCCGGGCCTTGGGGAGGAGGACCCAGAAGATCCAGGCGGACCGGTCCGTACCCAGGCTGAGGGTCGCCTCCCGGTATTGGGCGGCAACGGCTGCGAAGGCCTCCTGGGAGGTTATGAGCAAGATGGGCAGCATCACGAGGCCCAGCACCAAGCCGCCCGCTAGGAGAGAGATACCCATGCGCAGAAAGACCACGAAGCAGGCGAATCCGAACAGGCCATAGAGGATCGAGGGAACCCCGGCCAAAGCCTCCACCGCAGCACGGGCATAGGACTGCAGGCGCTTGGAGGGGCAGAACTCAGCCAAGTAGAGGCCCCCACCAACGCCGAGGGGGATGGCGATCACCAACCCCACCAGGATGAGGGCGGCACTGCCGAGGATGGCAGGCAGAATGCCGCCTTCGGTGCCCGGGGGATAACCCCGGGGATGGTCCACCAGAAAGGACCAGGTGAGGCGCCCTGCGCCCCGAACCAGCAGGAAGCCCACGATCCAAACGGGTAGGGCCATGCCAACGATCCCGGCGGCCCATATCAAGCCGCGAAAGAGGACGTCCAGGGGCCTGGGCCTAGTCATGCAGGTGCTCGAAGAAGCGTCGCTTGAGGGCCAGGATGCCCATGTTGAGGGCCAGCACTGCCAAGAGCAGGAGACAGGCGGCGCTGAAGAGCATCCGGTACTTGGGAGACCCCGCTGCTGTCTCACCCAGCTCAGTGGCTAACAGCGCCGTCAGGGGCTGGCCCCGACTCAGGGGACCTTCGGGCATGGCGGCGGTGTTGCCTGAGAGCATGAGCACGGCGAGGGTTTCCCCCAGGGCCCTTGCCAGCCCCAGGGCCACCGCAGCCGCCAGGCCCGGCAGAGCCTTGATCAGCACGATACGTCGGAACAGGCAGCCTTCGGTGACACCGAGTCCCAGTGCTGCCTCACGGTAGTCCTGGTAGACCGTTCGCAGGGCTTCGGCCGAGGTGCTTGCAATGAAGGGGAGGATCATGATGGCCAAGACCACCCCTGCCGCCAGCAGGCTTTCCCCGGTGGGCTGGCCGGACCAGTCCGCATACCACTTCACAAATGTGACATACCCGAAGAACCCGTAGACCACCGCCGGGATGCCTGCCAGGAGTTCCAGGGCCGGCTGGAGGATGCGCGCCACAGCGGGAGGGGCAATCTCGGCGGCGAAGATGCCGATGCCGATGCCCAGTGGCACGGCCAGGGCCAGGCTGATCCCAGTCACAAGGAACGAGCCCACCCAGGCATGGCCCAAGCCAAAGCTGGGCGGCGTAGCCAAGGGGGACCAGGGCGCAGCGACCTGGAGCAGGTCCCGAGTCGGTAACAGGCCCTGAAACAGTCCGGTTTCCTTCAGCAGAAAAAGCACCATGAGACCAAGGACTGTCAGAGTGCCCCAGAGCGCAGTTTGGGCGAGACTCTTAAGCACACGATCCCGGCCGGACAGCGAGGGGACCGGGTGGGCGGTTGTCACTTCAGCTGCCGGACCGGAACGTAGCCATGCTCCTGCAGCACCGCTTGGCCCTCATTCAGGAGGTAGTCCAGAAACTTCTGCTCCTGCGGGCGCGGTTGGCCCTTCTTCACCAAGATGAGGGGCCGGGTCAGGGTGTAGGCCCCGCTGGTCACGTTCTCGTTGGTGGGCACCACGCCTTCATACTTGAAGACCTTGAGCTTCCCGCTCTGGAACGCCACGACTGAGGACATAAAGCTCACCACAGCTGGGTTGGCTTCCGTCTTCTTTAGGTTGGCACCCTGCGAAGTGACCTGGACGGCCTGGGTGGTAAAGGTCTTTCCTTTAAGCACGAGCTGCTGGAGAATTTCCGTGGATCCACCTGACATGTCGCGGATCTGGACGAGGATAGGCTTGGCGGGAAGGTCCTTGCGCACCTGGGCGAAGGTGGTGACCTCTCCTGTAAAAATGCGTACCACATCTGCCTTGGTGAGGTTGTCGAGCTTGGCGAGCGGACTCTGCTTGCTGGTGACGAAGGCGATGCAGTCCTTGCTAAGGAGGTAAACCTTGTGAGAACCAAGTTTAGCCTTTTCCTCTTCCTTTAGATCCCGGGAGAGCATGCCGATGTCTACCGTGTCACTGGTGACGGCATTCGCGCCGAAGCCGGAGCCACCGCCGGTCACAAAGATGAGGATTCGTTTCTTGGGGAAGGATGAATCCACTCGGTCCCAGGTCTCGTACTTCTCCATGAATCGGCTGGCGCAGTCAGCCATGACGGGCAGGATGGTCGTGGAGCCACCGACTCGGATCTTGTCCTCGAAGGTACCCTGGGCGAAGGCGCTAGATGCTGAGAGGACCAGCAGGCAGAGGGTACGCAGAATGTTCTTCATGCTGAACTCCGAAGAGAAAGAAGGTGGCCTGGCGGTCCCAGTCCGCGATCCGCTTCCGTCCAAATTGGACCCGCTGGGCAACTTCGTCGCTACCGGGTTGTAAAATGAATGTGATAGAGGAATGTTGTTTCTAGAGCGGCCCGGTCTAGAGGCAATCACCCTCCACCTTGCGCCCCGTTTGGGCCTTGTCGTCGGTGATGACGGATTCCAAGGTCTGGGCATGAGTGGGGACGGGATGAGTGATTCCGCCGTGCTGAGGGTGCAGGGTTGGTGCAACCGCACTGGGGGCATTCCTCGTGGCGTGAGAAGCGAATGAATCCGTCAGTCACGGCTGAATATTTCTAAATGCAGGGCGTTAAGACAAGTAGCACCCTTCAAAATACCGGCGCACCGTGATCACCTCGCCATCAAACTTGGTGTGGAGCGTGTCACTTTGGCTATCCCTGAAGGTTTGGACACTGCCCTGATTCCGGACCCTGTCGAGGGTTGCGAGGTCGAGATCAGCGACGATGACCTGCTCGACATTGGCAGCCGCCTCTGTGGCAATGCCGCCCATCGGAAAGGCGAAGTCTGCTGGACAGTAGACGCCACTCTGCGCGAATTGACTAGTTAGATCGGTCATCAACGGAAGGCTACCAACCATCCCTGCCGTGACGCTGTAGATCTGGTTTTCGATGGCCCGGGCTCTGGCACATGTCGTCACCCGGCATGCACCACGCCTGTCGTCCGTAATGTAAGGAACGACAAGCAACTCTACTCCGTGATGGTTGCAGACAGGCAAGTAAAAGAGCTGTACCAATCAAGATCACCACCTGATCGGTTCCCTCTCTGAGTTGCCCCCCTCCTGGCCGTCGCCTTCCCTTGAAAACCAGTGGTTATCTTCATGTCTTACGAGGCGAATGGAGTCCCAGCCCTTAACCTTGTTCCAACCCAGCGGTAAGGCTGTCATGGAAAGGTGTTAATAGGCCAGCTTGGCCAGCCTTTTGAATCTCATCTGCAAGATCTTGCAGATCATAGAAGATGTTGCTCCGGTACTCCCACTCCCAGGAGTCCGAGCAATACCTTACAGTGCAGTAACTGTTTCCAATCCAGAAGCCGCCCCCGTTTGGGGTCCTAGCTGTCAAGTCCGCAAGGGATTCAACCAGGTTCAAATCCGACCTCCGACAAGGGTTCCTTTTCTCGGATCAGCCGAGGCCATGATTGTTAGACAGATCGCAAGGCCGCATGCATCCAGGTCCTGACCCAGGAGAAGTCTTCAGGTGAGCTCAGTCTGGGTCACAAAGAAAGTAGTGCAATCGCCTGATTGTGAATTTACCTGCAATTAACACAAATCCATATTTTATTGTGCTGGAATTAAATTACCTAAAGGTTACACAATCAAAGTCCAGCCCTGTTGCCGGCCGACCGATGAGGCCTCATGGGGAAACGCAAAAGCCTGAACCCTGGCAAGGAGATGACTCCGGGTAGCCTGTTCGATGTGGTGTCCCTGGTGGAGCACCAGGAATGCGTGCAGATCCGCGAGACCGTCGAGCAGGTCTATGTATGGTTCAAGCGGCATCCTCATGAGTTTGCCGCCGTGGTGGATGGGCACTCCTATGCCGGGCTCGTATCACGAGGGCAGTTGGGCTTCCTGCTCGGCACCCGCTTCGGCTTCACCCTCTACAGCCACCACCCGATCATGGATCACCTCCTGCCTGAGGGGATGATCGCCAGTCCCTCCATTCCCCTGCTAGACCTGCTCGAGCAGGCCCTGGACCGTAGCGGCGAGGCGTTCTATCAGGACGTCCCACTGGTAGGCCAGGAGGGACGCTTCCTGGGCATTATCCCAGTCCCCACTCTGGTCAGGGCCCAGTCCACTCTCATCGCCGAGCAATTCCACCTGGCAGAGTCCCGCCGCAACGAACTGCAGACCAAGAACCAGGACCTCTTCCGCAGCCTCCATCAGCTACGGCAGTCCCAAGGGCGTTACGAGACCCTGTTCCAGCAGAGCCCCCTTGCCGTCGCCCTCCTCAACCCGGATGGGCGGATCGAGGCCTGCAACCCGAAGTTCGAGAGCCTGCTCGGCCCCCGGGAGGTCTCGGAGGGCTCCCCCTCCAACCTCGCTGACCTTATGCCCGTCCGGCAGCAGAAGTCATTCCTGGAACTCCTGAGCCTGCACGACGCAGGCACATCTGAGCCAGGGAATCACGTCAACGAGTTCTCCCTCCACCTGCCTGGGCTGGGCGAGCGCCTATTCAAGCTCCACACATCTCTGGTCCACGAGACAGGGCAGATCTGCACCATCCTCCACGACATCACCGAGCAGCGTGCCGTGGAACGGAAAATGGCCATTAATGATAAGGCGGCCCTCTTCGAATCCCTGGTGGGAGGCATTGCCCATGAGCTGAACAATAAGCTCTCCCCGGTGCTGGGGTTCTCAGAGCTCATGACCATTCGCCTTGAGGGAGTGGAAGGCCAGGATTCCCTCAAGTCCTACTGCAATGCCATCTCCCGCAGTGCGCAGGAGTCGGTCCGGATCATCCGCCAGCTGTTGCAGCTGTCCCGTCCCCCGACCATGGAGCTGAGCCCTATGGATCTGGGCGCCGTCCTCCACGAGGCAGCTTCCATCATGCGCTTCCGCCTCCGGACCGCGGAGGCGACCTTGAAGCTGGACCTCCCCAGTACCGCAATCACTGTCCTGGCAGATGCGGCTCAGATAAAGCAGGTCTTTATTAACCTGATGATCAACGCCGTTGACGCCATGGATCACTGTGTACGCAAGGAGATCACTGTTAAGGCAGAGGTCCAGGATAACTGGGGGGCGGTATCCGTCATCGACACGGGCTACGGCATCGCACCCGACAAACTCAACCGGATCTTCGATCCGTTCTTTACGACCAAGTCCGCCGAACGTGGCACGGGGCTGGGACTCAGCGTGTGCCTGGGGATTCTGCGTCAGCACTGTGGAGAGATCTCTGTGAAGAGTGCGCCCGGAGAGGGGAGCGTGTTTCGGATCCTGCTGCCTCTAGCCATATCTGAGACCCTGGCCGCCACGCCTGCTGTCAGCGACAGTGTGGTCACCAGTCCTGCCATCGATGCGGTGAACATGACCCAGCCTGGCCCGAGGTGCGAGGTGCTGGTTATCGATGACGAGGAGTACATCACCAGCCTAGTGCAGGAACTCCTTCGCACGCATCTGGGATGGCGGGTGGAGGGGGTCCATGACGGGCGGCAGGGGATCCAGCGTCTGGAGCAAGGTAACTACGATTTGGTCATTACCGACCTACGCATGCCTGGTCTAGATGGGTTCGCAGTTTTAGGCTGGATTCGGGATTTCCGCCCGAACCTCCTTTCCCGCGTGCTGGTTATTACTGGAGACAGCGGCGGCCCGAGCATGGATCAGGAATTGCTCGACTTTGGTGTCCCCACCCTAGGGAAACCATTTACGCCCAATGCCTTGATTGAGGTTTGCCAGAGGCTGCTGATCGAGCCATGAGCTTCTCTTCCACCAGGAACCTGCGTGGATTCACAACCTGGAACGCCATCGGAAAGTCCGTCAGCCAAGGCGTTGAGGCCGAGGTCAACTTTGTGCTCGGCTGTGGCTTCAACCTCTATGTGAATGCCAGCATGGGCGGCGCCAAGTACGAGGCGACCGGCCTCTCGATCCAGAACGCATCCAAGGATACCGAGTCCCTCGGTCTCTATTACCAGCAGGATGCCTGCAGCGTGGGCCTGCTAGCCAAACGTGTGGACAAGCTGTTCAACGATAACAGGGCCATCCACTAGGCCGTCACCATTGACCCCTTCGTGATCCCCAACCTGTTTGTCAACTACACCGCGAAGTCCCTAGCAAGCTGGCTGAAACAGACCCCCTTCAATCTCTCGGTCACCAACATCAGCGACAAGCACAGCATCGTGGCTGTCTCCCCCAAGACCACCACGGGACCCAACGCTGGCGATGTGCTGACCTTGCTGCTGGCTCGCAGTGTCTGGCTCTCTGTGGCCTTCGACTTCTAGGAATCGGCTTCCAAAAGCAGAACGGCGATGCTCTCCCGAGCATCGCCGTTCTGCTTTTCTAGGCCCCCTACGCAGGCCAGAGAGGTCCTCGCCTGTCTCTGGTTAGTTCTTTGGGACTGCGGTCCACTCAGCCGCACGGACTGCTTCCAGCAGTACGCGGTTGCTTGGCTCTGCCAGCCAGGCCTCTCCAAGCCTAGCGCCCAGGCGCTGACCGGAAGTGACATCGCTCGGGTAATGGACGCCCCCCACCACCCGGTGCACACCCACCTGGCGACCCTGCTCCAGCAGAGCCTCCCGCCGCTGCGGCACCAGCTCTGCGAGCACCATGGCGATGGCCAGGCCCCGGGTTGAATGACCACTCGGGTAGGAAGGGCTGATCTCACGCTCGATGGCGGGCTGAACACGCGCGTCGGCCATGTAGGGCCGGGGGCGACCGAAGTGCTTTTTCAGGGCGTCGGTCTGAACCTTGATGTCCTTGGCCAGCCTGTCCACCAGCGCTACGGTCTTGGGGAACTGGGCGACATCCAGGGGTCTGCCCGCAGCTGGTGCGTAGGCCCCGAGGGTGAGCTTCACCTCTCCGAGGGCCAGCTTGACCTCGCCAGCGGTGCGGTTCTGCTGGTACCACAATACAATGGCCAGATCGGCCTTGCCGGCATCGGAATCCAGGGCCGGGTAGGGTCCCAGGAAGGCCACCAACTCCTGAACGGCGGCAGGCTGGACGACCGCTGCTGGCACCTGCGCAAGGGTGGGCAACCCCGCCACGAGCATGAGCATGAGCATGAGATTTAAGGTCAGACGTTGCATTTGCGGCTCCAGTGGAAACCAATGATTATCCTCCGGAGTCAGCACCAGCTCCGTGGAAGCCTCGTGACAATTCCGCAACATGTTTGTTCCAGGAGCATCCTGGTTCCACGGGTTGCTCGCGGCATTGGAGCGAAAGGGGCTACACCTGCGAGGGATAGGGGTGATCTAGGTAGCCCGCAGAAAAGTGGCAGGGAATTCACGTCTGCCCCCGGCACCCCAGACCTATCATTTTGGGGAAGTTTGTTCCCCGGCTCATGGCTACCGGCACAGCTTTGAGGAAGGGTGGGACTTCGGCAGGCCTCTCCTGGGGGGGAGGTGGCAGCAAGGGGATCTCCCCTTGCTGCTTTACCTATCCCTCAGCCCAGCCTCTCCTAAGGGGTAGCTGGCTCGCTCAGTGGGGGCAGGATGACGCGGAAAGTCGTGCCTTCTCCTAAGCGGCTCTCGACGCTGACTTCACCGCCCATGAGGCGGCAGAGGTGCTTCACGATGGCCAGACCCAGCCCAGTCCCTGGCTTAGCCTTGGCGGCCTGGGCCCGGTAGAAGCGCTCGAAGATCCGGGCCTGCTCGGCCTCCGAAATGCCCGGCCCCTGGTCCCGGACGTCCCACTCCTGGCCCAGGCCCGAGCAGCGCAGGTTCAGGACCACCGTGCCCCCGGGGGGACTGAACTTCACAGCGTTGGAGACAAGGTTTTCCAGCACCTGATGGAGCCGCAGGGGGTCCACCATCAGCGCCAAGTCCTCTGCAACGGTGGCCACGCCCTCCAGGCGCACCCCAGTGGCCGCATGTTGGCGTCGGAAATCAGCCAGGACCTCTACGTGGAAGGCCGCTGGGTCGAGCCGCTCGGGGGCCAGTCGCAGCGCGCCGCTCTCGATCCGGCTGAGCTCGGACAGGTCGCCCAACAGCAGGGTCAAGCGGTCAACGGAGCGGAGGATGGAGAGGGCACTACCTTGGCTGCCCTCCGGCAGCTCCTCCTGGAGGTTCTCCGCCGCAATGCGGATGGCCGTGACGGGGGTCTTCAGCTCGTGGCTCACATTGGAGATGAACTTCTGCCGGGTGGTCTCAAGGGCCTCCTGGCTCGTGACATCATCGAGGGTGATCAGCACCCCGGTCACCTCACCGAGGGGGGCGAAGGGAATGGCCCGCGCCCGAAGCGTCCGGGCCGACCGGCCGAGGCGCCACTCGGACCCATAGCCCTGGTAGGCCCGCTGGACGGCGGTCCCACTCTCCCCCTCCGGGAACACCCCGGCAACGGTCATGCCCTTGCCGAGTGGAGCCCCCAGCCCCAGGCGGCGCTGGGCGGCGGGGTTGAACTGCTCCAGGGTGCCCGTGGCCCCAAAGAGAAGGACCCCCTCCTCCAGCCGGGCCATGATGCCCGGCAGCAGGCTGTCTTCCCGAGCCGCCCGCTCTCGCAGGTCCTGGTTCTCCCGCTCCAGGTTGGACCAGGCCCGGGGGAGGTCCTCGATGGCCCGGGGCTCTGTTCCCCCCAGAAGCTGCTCCAGGGGCACCGTGAGCGTGGCAACCTGCCACCGGGCCATGAGCACCAGCACCAGGACCAGGGTGGCCAGCAGGCCCAGGATCCAGAGCAGGCTGGCTCCCTTGTGGACGTACATGCCCAGGCC
>CAIRQL010000160.1 GCA_903880675.1 uncultured Holophagaceae bacterium
CGCCGCGGACCAGACCCTCCGCATCTTCTTGCAGGACCCGGCCAGCGGAACGCTGGTGGCTGGCCCGGTGCACAATCTGGCAGGCGTTCCCCTGGCCTTCTGCGCCGGGGACCTGAATGGGGATGGGCGCCCCGACTTGGCCCTGGCTCTGCGGACGACCGTATCGCCCTCGGCCGGGTCCATCTTCGTCTACGCCCAAGCCCCCGGCTCAGCGGGTTCCTTCCAGGCGGTGGCCACGGGGCTGACCTTCACCGGCGGACTCGGCTTCAGCGGCCTGGTCTTCGCAGACCTGGATGGCGACGGCCGGGGGGACTTGGCCTACACCCAGGTGGGACCCGGTGTCCTCAGCATCTCCCTCCAGCAGGCGGGCTCCCCCGGGGTCTTTGGACCCCGTACGGACCGGGGCGGATTCTCCGTGCCGGGGGCCCTCCTGGCGGCGGACCTGGACGGCGATGGGCGCCAAGACCTCCTGGTGGCGAGCTCGAGCCTGGACCTGCTGCGCCAGGACCCCGCCCGGTCCGGCACCTTTCTGGCCCCCGTGCGGCTCCTACCCTGAGCTTAGTCCTGCCCCGGCAGTGGCACCGCCGGCCGCAGCTGCACCAGGGCCACCGCCACCAGGATGATGGCCATGCCGGCATAGCTGCGCAGGCCAAAGGTCTCGTGCAGCCCGAAGCGGCCCAGCAGCACCGCCACCAGGGGGTTCAGGTAGGCGTAGGTGCCCATCTTCGCCGGGGGCCAGGCTTTGGCCAGGTAGCCGTAGGCCGTGAAGGCCACCAGTGACCCGAACACCACGAGGTAGCCGATGGCGAGAAGGCTCTTCGGCGTGGCGGGGCCCCGCAGGAATCCGCCCGTGAAGGGGGCCGCCAGAAGGCCCATGAGGGCCGCTGTCGCCATCTGGTAGGCCACGTTGGTGAAGAGGCCCCCCCCGCGCACGTGGCGGCGGCCATGCAGGGTGCCCCAGGACCACACCAGGGGGGCTGCCACCATGGCGGCCAGACCACCGGGGTGGACCCGGGTCCCGCCGGAGGGCCAGACCAGCACGGCCACGCCCAGGAGCCCCAGCACCAGGCCCACCCAGCCCTTGGGGCCAAGGGGCTCCCGGGCCATGGAGAACAGGGCCAGCCAGAGGGGCACCAGGGCCGAGAGGATGGCCGCCAGACCGGAGCTGACGTGCAGCTCCGCCCAGGAGACCAGGGCGTTGGCGATGCCCAGCAACAGCGCCCCCACGATCATGAGGTGGCGCGCCTCGGCCAGGGTGGGCCAAGGTTCCCGGCGCCACCGGCCCAAGCCCAGGGCCAGCAGGGCGGCCACCGAGAAGCGGACGGCCACCATGCCGTAGGGTGTGAAGGTCTCGATGCCCAGCGCGATGGCGAAGTAGGTCGAGCCCCACACCACGGCCACGGTCAGGAAGGCAAGCCAGGCGAGCATCAGGCCCGGTCGCCGATGGGGTCCGTCAACGCTTGACCTTTTTCCCCGCACCCTCCACCGGGAAGGGGCTGGGGCCCGGCTTCTCCCAGTGGGTCTCGAGCACCATGGTGGTGCGGGTGGTGACCATGGGGCCGAGCATGCGGATGCGCCGCAGCCGCTCGGCGATGCCGGCCGGCGTGTCCGCCACGATCTTCAGCAGCAGGGCGTCCTCACCGGCGATGGTGTGGGCCTCCAGGATGTCGGCCTCGTCCTCCAGGGCCTTGATGAAGCGCTGCTCGATGGCCTCGTTGTTGTCCTTGTAGCGCACGGCCACGAAGGCCACCGTGGGCTTGTTCACCGCCGCCGGCCGCACCCGGGCGGCATAGCCCCCCAGCACGCCATCGGCTTCGAGTCGCTTCACCCGGTCGATGATGGTGGGCCGACTGACCCCCAAGCGTTCGGCCAGCTCCGCATGGCTCATGCGCCCATCCTGCTGCAGGAGGGCCACCAGGCGCCGGTTCAGATCGTCTTCCATCAACAGCTTCGCCATGCCTTGCTCCAGGGGAGGTGGGGGAGGTTGCTCGCACAGTATGCCAGGGGATCCCCCGTCCCCAATGACAACCCGTCAATCCCTTCGGTGAGCCGTTAAACTGGCTCCCGAGGTGTCCATGGACTTCGCCCGCCCCTTCACCGATCAGAGCTTCTTCCTCATTGCGGGGCCCTGCGTCATCGAGAGCCGGGACCACGCCCACCACATGGCCGCCAGCCTGCGGGACCTGGCGGAAGCCCGGGGCATTCCGTTCATCTACAAGTCCAGCTTCGACAAGGCCAACCGCACCAGCGGCGGCAGCCACCGCGGGCCCGGCATGGCCCAGGGCCTGGACATCCTCGCCGAGGTGCGCAGCCGCTATGGCGTGCCGGTGCTCACGGATGTCCACGAGAGCACCCAGTGCGCCGCCGTTGCGGAGGCAGTGGATGTGCTCCAGATTCCCGCCTTCCTCTGCCGCCAGACGGACCTCCTGCAGGCCGCCGCTGCCACGGGCCGCACGGTGAACCTCAAGAAGGGGCAGTTCCTGGCGCCCTGGGACCTTCGCCACGGCGTGGAGAAGCTGCAGTCGGTGGCTGGGCACGGCCCCGTGTGGGTCACCGAGCGGGGCACCACCCTGGGCTACGGCAACCTGGTGGTGGACTTCCAGTCCTTCCCCCACCTGCGGAAGACCGGCTGCCCGGTGGTCTTCGACGCCACCCACAGCGTGCAGAAGCCGGGCTCCCTGGGGCACAGCACCGGCGGTGCGCGGGAGATGATCCCCACCCTGGCCCGAGCCGCCGCCACGGCGGTGGACGGCTTCTTCTTTGAGGTCCACGAGTGCCCGGAGCAGGCCCACAGCGATGGCGCCAATGCCATGCGCCTGGACCAGTTCGGAGGCCTGCTGGATCAGCTGCAGGCGCTCGGGCGGACCGGTCGCGCCGCCGCCCTGCGGGACCCTGCGGGGCAGTGATGGAACCGGTCGTAAAAGCCGGGCGCGGCCTGGAGTTGCGCCCCCTGTACCTGCGGGATGCCAAGGCCATCTTCGCCCTGGTGGAGACGAACCGGGAGCGCCTGCGCCGCTGGCTGCCCTGGCCCGATGCCAACCGCAGCGTGCTGGACTCGCGGGCCTACATCCTGCGGGTCCGGGCCCTGCAGCGCCGGGGCGCCGCCCAGTCCTTCGGCCTCTGGTGGAAAGGCGCCCTGGTGGGGGTGGCGGGTTTCGTGTGGATCGATCCCATCAACCGCAGTGGTGGCATCGGCTACTGGCTGGCCCGGGAGGCCGAGGGCCACGGCCTCATGACCCGGGCGGTCACCACCCTGGTGCGGCACGGCTTCCGCACCCTGAACCTGAACCGCATCGAGATCCGCGCCGGCGTGCGCAACCTCCGCAGCCGGGCCATCCCCCAGCGCCTGGGCTTCCGCCGGGAAGGCACCCTGCGCCAGACCGAGCGCCTCGCCGACCGCTTCGTCGACCACGCCGTCTACGCCCTCCTCGCCGAAGAGTGGCGGGCGGCGCAGCGCTAATTCAACAAACAAAAGAAAAAACTCGCCGCCAAGGCACCAAGAACTAAAAAAGCAGTGGCCCTGCTTTTCTTGGTGTCTTGGTGGCGGCTCTTATTCTGGCTTTTGGCTCACTCCACTCCTGCCGCGTAGGTCAGGTTCAGGAGGGCCATGGCGCGGGTGACTTTGCCCACGCTGTTCTTGGTGGTGTCGGTGTAGAGGATCCCTCGGCGGTCCAGGGCCTCGTAGTCGAAGTTGCCCTCGCCGCTCAGGTCGAAGCAGAAGGCGCCGTCCTTGATCCAGTCGGTGCGGATCTGGTAGCCGGGGGCCGGCACGGCGCTGACGATCATGTCCGCCATGCGGATGAAGCCCTCCAGGTGGGCCGGGTTGGTGTTGGCGTGGCACAGGATGGGGGTGCCCTTATCGTTGGCCACCATGGCTGTGAGGGGCCGGCCGATGCGCAGGCTGTCGTTGATCACCACCACGGTCTTGCCGGCCATCCACTTGTCCCCGAAGCCGCGCTTGAGGGTCTTCACGATGGCCCGGGCGGTGCAAGGCGTCATGCAGCGATGCTGGGTGCCGTCGTCCATGCGCTTCCGGTACTTGTTCAGGAACCCGATGTTGATGGCGTGGAGGCCCTCGATGTCCTTGCCGGGATCCACCAGGTCCATCACTTCGTCGTCCTTGATCTCCTGGTAGCGCAGAGGGTAGAAGATGAACACGCCGTGGGTCTTGTCGTCCTGGTTGAGGCGGGCCACCAGCTTCACCATCTGCATGCCGTTCTCCACCCGGAGGTCGTGGGCCGCGATGCCCACATCCTCGCAGTCCTTCATGAGCCAGCGCTGGTAGGTGACGCTGCCCGCATCCTGGCTGCCGAGGATGACGCCCAGCCCCGGGGCAA
>CAIRQL010000161.1 GCA_903880675.1 uncultured Holophagaceae bacterium
GCTGATGTAGTCCGTGATACGACTCCCCTCCGGGAGCTTTGCCTCGGTTCTCGCCACAGTCGCCTCCTATTGAAAAGTAAGCGACTCTGGCCATTAGTCAAGGCCTAAACTAACAGTATTGGGATAAACGGGGATAATGCTGGCTTGGGTTTGGCAGGTCCCTGCGTTTTTGCTTTCCCGATTATCGGCTAGGCTCAGCCCCAGCCAATCAAGAGCAGAAGCGGAACCGCAGATGACGCAGATGGGCGAGGACCCATCCCAGGTTTTCAAGTCCAGAAGCGGGTCCACGGATTTCACAGATTCCACAGATTGCGCGCCGACCCACCCCCCGCATGGGCCCGCCGAAGGCGGCTTCCGGCGGCGCCGGAAGTCAGCCCGGGGTGCCACGGCCGCGCCCCCCAAGAAGCGCGGCAGCGGCGCCCCAGGCTGGAGCCCATGCTGGATGCGCCCTTTGCCCTATCCCCGTTCTCCCCGTGCATCCCCGGCTAAGGTACTTTCGCTCTCTGTGTAATCTGTGAAATCTGTGAAATCTGTGGATAACATTTTCATTTTTTGAATTTATCTGCATTCTTGTGCTCTTGTAACCGCCCAAAGAACCAGACTTTTGAGGCTGAGGCTGGCCGATAACCAGGTTTGCTTTAAATGGCTGGTCCCGTGAAAAAACAACGGTGAGTGGTTTCTGTTCTTGATCTGAAGCTTAGCGGGGCTCAGTTCTTCGCCGGACCCTGCTTTTCGAGTTCTTCGATGCGGGCCTGCAGCTCGGCGACGGCGGCTTTGAGGGCCTTCAGCTCGGCCTGTTTGTCGGGGCCGCTGCCGGAGATGACGGTGGTGCCCTTGCCGCCTTCGCCCTTCTGCATGAAGACGAAGTGCTTGCCCTCGCCAGCCCCTTCAGGCCCCACCAGATCAATGGTCTCGCCGCCCTTGCCAGAGCGGAGGACCTTCAGCTGCTTGAGCCTGGGCAGGGCCTTGCCCTCGGATCCCTCGGGGCCACCCTCGAGGATGAAGGTGTCCTGGCTGTTGCCCTTCTGGATGACTTGGATGCGCTTCTTCACCGCGGGGTTGCCCTCGGCCGCGGGCGCACCCTCGACGTCCTTGCGCTGCACCTTCACCATGACCTCGCAGTCGTCCACGCCGGCAGCAGCCAGTGCCTTCTCAATCTCAGCCTGGATCGCAGCTTCGTCGGTGCCCGTGGCTTCCACGCGGATGACCCTCACCTGCTTGCCACCCTTGGCCTCGGTCAGAGCCTTGCGGGCGGCCTCCGGCAGCTCCTTGTCATCGCCAGTGACGATGACCTTCACTTGCACATCCTGGGCCCTCTTCGGGGCGCCTTCCACGCGGACCACCATCACCTTGGCGGGCTCCTCTTGGCGAGGGGCAGCGCTCAGGCAGGCGGCAGCCAGGAACAGGGCGGCGGGCAGGGGGCGGGGTAGGGCCATGGGGATCCTCCAGACAGGGCGAGAGCCAGGATAGCCCAATCTGCGAGGGTCGTCCCTCAGGTGAAGCGGTAGTCCTTGGGCACCACGACGACGCCCTTTTCCGAGACGGTGAAGCGCTCGGCGTCCCGGGCCGGGTCGTAGCCGATGGACTCGCCCGGCGGGATGGTCACGTGCTTGTCCACTATGCATCGACGCAGGCGGGCGCCGCGGCCCACGGTGACATGGTCCAGGATGATGGAGTCCACCACCTCGGCGTCCTCGTGGACGTGCACCCGCGCGGCCAGGATGGAGTGGCGCACCGTGCCACCAATGATCACCGTGCCGGCCCCCATGATGGCGTTGTTCATGGCGCCGTCCTTGCCGTTGCCGCCGGCCACCATGCGGGCCGGTGGGTTCTGGCCGTGGTAGGTGCGGATGGCCCAGTCGTCCTGGTAGATGTTCAGGGGCGGCACGGGCTGGAGGAGGTCCATGTTGGCCTCGTAGTAGGCGTCCAGCGTGCCCACATCGCGCCAGTAGCCATCCGGCGTGACCCGGCCCCGCTCGCCGCCGAAGCCGTAGGCGAAGACCCGGCAGCGCTGGATCATGCTGGGGATGATGTCCTTGCCGAAGTCGTGGCTGGAGTCCGCCCGGTCCCGGTCCGCCCGCAGCTCCGCCATGAGGACATCCTTGGGGAAGACGTAGATGCCCATGGAGCCGAGGGCATGGTCGGGATCGCCCGCCAGCGGCTTGGGGTGCTCGGGCTTTTCCTGGAACTCCACGATGCGGTCGTCGCCGTCGATGGCCATGATGCCGAAGGAGCTGGCATCGGTCATGGGCACCTTCATGCAGGCCACGGTGAGGTCGGCGCCCTTCTCCTCGTGGGCCTTCACCAGGGCGGCGTAGTCCATGCGGTAGATGTGGTCGGCGGCGAGGATGAGCACCTGCTCCGAGGCGCTGCGCTCCAGCAGGAAGAGGTTCTGGGCGATGGCGTCGGCGGTGCCGGCGTACCAGGAATCCCCGGTGCGCATCTGCGGGGGCACCACGGTGATGTACTCGCCGCACTCGGGGTTGAAGATGGACCAGCCATCGCGCAGGTGCTTGTGCAGGGAGTGGGACTTGTACTGGGTGAGCACCAGCACGCGCCGGAGGCCCGAGTGCAGGCAGTTGGAGAGGGTGAAGTCGATGACCCGGTACTTGCCGCCGAAGGGCACTGCGGGCTTGGCGCGGTCCTCGGTGAGGGGCAGCAGACGCGAGCCGCTGCCGCCGGCGAGGAGGATGGTCAGGGTCTGGTCCGGCATGGGGCACCTGGGGGGTGGAGTTCGTGGGTGGGAGGTCATGGCCCTGCTCGGTAGGGCCACACCACCACCCAACATGAGCCAGGAGCGGGGGCAAAGCTAGGGGTGGATTGCAAGGAAAGGAAGGAAGGCAGAGGGAAATGGAGGTGCGGAGGCAGGGAGTGCCTGCAAAGAAATGAAGGAATGCGGAGGAAAACCGAGGAGCGGAGGAGAGCGGAGAAGGGCCTGGCAAGACAAGTGCTTTTGGCGGGGATCAGGATGGACGGGGATAACGGCACTCCAGGTCTTGGGTTTGGGACGGTCCAGCGCATGGGCTCCATCGCGGGGTGCCGCTGCCGCGCCTTTTGGGAGCGCGGCCGGGGCACCCCGGGATGACTTCCGGCCACGCCGGAAGCCGCCTGCGGCGGGCCCATGCTGGAGCTGCGCTACCTGTCCTTATCCTCGTCCATCCCTCTCATCCCCGTCATGCTTTTGCTTTTTTCGGTGTTCATCGGTGGTTCAAGTCCTTACTGCCCAAGCCCGGCTGGCGCTCCTGCGTATGATCGGACAGGAACCTGCATGCACCTTGTCCTGGCCGCCATCCACCTTGAAGCCTCGCCCCGGGCCGTGCCCCTGGGGCCGGCCATGCTGGCCTCGGCCCTGAAGCGGGCCTTCCCTGACGCCGTCCAGACCCGGGTGCTGGACCTCTTCCTGCAGCAGTCCGCCGAGGTCTGTGCGGACCTGATCCTGGCCTCAAAACCCGCTGCCGTGGGCCTTTCCCTGTATGTGTGGAACCGCGCCCTGGGTCGGGACATCGCCCGCCTGCTGCGGGCCCGGCAGCCGTCGTTGATCCTCTTTGCCGGGGGGGCCGAGGTCAGCGCCGACCCCGAGGGCATGCTGGCCGAGGGCTGGCTGGACCTGGTGCTGCCGGGGGAGGGCGAGGAGACCATCGTTACGGTGGTGGGCGACCTCCTGCGGGGCCTCCCTCTGGCCGAGGTCCAGGCCCGCATCCAGCCCAGGATCGTGCAGGACCTGGGCACCCTGCCGTCCCCCTACCTGGACGGCACCCTGGACCCCGCGGCCTACACGGGCATGCTCTGGGAGCTCTCCCGGGGCTGCCCCTTCCGCTGCGACTTCTGCTTCGAGTCCCGGGGTACGCCGGGCACGCGGCGGGTACCCCTGGCCCGCGTCACGGCCGAGCTGGACTGCTTCGAAGCCTGCGGCGTCAACCAGGTCTTCGTGCTGGACCCCACCTTCAACTACGACCGCGAGCAGGCCAAGGGCATCCTCCGCCTCATCGCCGAGCGGGCCCCGGCCATGCACTTCTTCTTCGAGATCCGCAGCGAGTTCATCGATGTGGAGCTGGCCGAGCTCTTCGCTGGCATCCACTGCACCCTCCAGATCGGCCTGCAGAGTGCCGATGACGCCGTGCTACGGCGCATCAGCCGCAACATCGACCCGGCGGACTTCGAGGCGAAGGTGCTGCTGCTGCACGAGGCCGGCGCCACCTACGGCTTCGACCTGATCTACGGCCTGCCCGGCGACACCCTGGCGGGCTTCTTCGCCAGCCTGGACTACGCCTTCAGCCTGGCGCCCAACCATGTGGACATCTTTCCCCTGTCCGTGCTGCCGGGCACGCGGCTGCACGACACCGCGCCGGAGCTGGGCCTCCAGCACCTGCGGGAGATCCCCTACACCGTGCTCCAGTCCCCCACCTTCAGCGTGGCGGACATGGCGGCGGGCGGTCGCCTGGCCGCGGCCTGCGACCGACTCTACAACCAGGGGCGGGCAGTGCCTTGGTTCGCCCTGGTGCGCGAGGCCCTGGACCTGGCGCCTTCGGAGCTGTTCGCCCAGTTCGCCGACTACCAGGAGGCCCACCCCGAGCCCGACACCACGGCCCTGCAGGCGGCATTCGTCCAGGCCTGCTTCGAGGGCGGCCCGGAGGGGGCCGTCGCGGCGGACCTGGCCACCTACTTCGGCCGCTCCGGGGCCCTGCTGGAGGCCGGGGGCCCCGGCCCCGAAGGACCCTGCCTCGCCACCTTCCACCATGACCCCCGGGTGCTGCTGGACCTGCTGTATTCGGGCCTCACGGACCTGGCACAGCTGGCCGACCTGCTGCCCGCCCACCCCTGCCAAGCCGAGCTTTCCCTGGAGGACGGCGAGATTGGGCTCCAAGTGCTGGGCGAGGACCTGGCGCCCTAGACCTCAGGCCCACCTGCGCAGACTGCGGAAGTCGTGGTTGCGATAGACCGTCAGGACATCCCCGTCCGGGGCGCAGACCACCTGCAGGCCCGCGAAGGGGCGCAGGTCCAGGCCCCGCTGGAGGGCGCGGGCCACCTCCTTGCGGCCCAGGGCGTAGATCTGGGCGCCCCGGGTCCAGACCGTGCGGCCATGGGCCAGGACCGCTTCCACGGCCTCCGGGGGGATGCGCCGGCCGTCCATGCGGGCGCGGGCGTGGTGAGTGAGGGGCAGGGCGCAGGAAGGGGTCATGGCAGCCTCCGGGATTAACAGGGTGCGGCGCCGGGGTGGACATGGGCTGTCGAGTCGCTGGCCGGGTCCGGGGCGGGGTCCCTCTGACGCAGGTCACAACTCACCCGCTGGACCGAACGGGGCCAGCTCCCTGTGCCAACATGGTTCCCAACGCTCCCGGCTCCTGGATTCCAGGCATCCCTCCGGGACACCGAAGAGAACCTGATTCATCGAGGCCCTTCTCCATGCGCTTCCCCACCCTTATCCTCGCCGCGCTGGCCCTAGCCGCTCCAAGGGTTGCGGCTGAGGCGCCGCGGGCCGGGGCGATGGCGACGGCTTCTGCCCTGATCTACCAGCCCATCTCCCTGCAGAAGGCCACGGACCTGGCCTTTGGCGGGATCATCGCCAGCTCCGCTGCGGGCCGGGTGGTGCTGGCGCCGGACGGGACCCGCAGTGCCTCCGGCGGGGCGGTGCTGGCGGCGTCCAGCGGCGTCTCCGCCGCCGCCCTACGGGTGGCCGGGGAGCCCAACACCAGCTTCACCCTGGGTCTGCCCGTCAGCGTCCTGCTGCAGTCGGGCGGCGACCAGTTGACCGCAGAGGGCTTCACCGCCGATGCCGGCAGCACCCGGCTGGACGCCTCCGGCCGCCTGGAAGTGCACCTGGGCGCCACCCTGAACGTCGCCCCGCAGCAGGCCCCGGGCCTCTACGCCGGGTCGTTTCTGGTGACCGTAGCCTACAACTAGTCGAAAAAATCCAAATGGACTCCTGGGGCGAAGCCCTGTTTCGGCCCATGAAGAAAATATCAATATTGCTTATCGCCAAGCATTGAAGCGATTGCTAAAATAAAAGGCGTTATAACATATAAAATTGGTGTAGGTACCTTCTATGCACCTGATTTTCGCTATTGGCTTGCGAAATGCGCCCTGGAAATTTGTAGCTCCCGACAATGTCTAGGTTTTTTCTTGGTCAAAAATGCGAGACCTCCACAGCAAGCCCGCCCCGCCTCGCACCCGCCTGACCCTTGTCGGCATTGCGGTCGGCGCCATCGTCACGCTCATCATCACCTACCTCTCCTACACCCACGGCCGGGATGCCTACCTGGCCGTCCTGATCCTGGGCGCGATAGCCACCTTCGTGGCCTACCAGTTGCTCGCCCTGCTGGAGCGGCGGAACCTGAGCATGCATGCTTCGACAGTGCTCCGGGAGGAGCAGTTCCAGCTCCTGCTGGATGCCACCACGGAGGCGGTCTATGCCATCGACCTCCAGGGCCTCTGCACCTTCTGCAACCTGGCCTGTGTGCGTCTGCTGGGCTTCCAGCGCGCCGACCAGATCATCGGCAAGCACATGGAGCACCTCACCGGCGTGGGCCTGAGGGGAGACTGCCAAGCCTGTAGCCTGCCCTGTCTCCCGCTACTGGGGGCGGGATCTGAGGAGCAGGTCTTCGGGCTAACAGTAGAGGGCCGGGGCACGGAGGAATCTCGTGAGTTGGTTGCCTGCACCATCTATGAGGCCCTGCAGCACCGGACTGGTGCTTTTTCTGAAGACGAGGTGATTATCCGGGCCGACGGCAGCACCTTCCATGCTGAGTCCTGGGCCCACCCCCACCGCCGAGGCGGGGAAGTGGTGGGCATGGTGGTGACCCTCGTGGACACCACGGCCCGTAGGGCTGCTGCCGCCGCACATCAGCAGCTGGAGCTGCGCCTGGCCACCACCCTGGACGCCACTGGGGACGGCATCTGGGAGTGGTCTGAAGAGGAGGGCGCAGCTCGCCACAACGCGGCCTATTCCAGGATCCTGGGCTTCCCTGAATCGGTCACGGAGCACACGTTTGAGGACTTCTACACCTGGGTGGCTCCGGAGGATCTGGTCCGCGTGAAGGAGGCTGGCGAGTTAATGAATGCAGGCGAGGATGTCCTCCTGTTCCAGCATCGGATGGTCCGGAGCGATGGGAGCCTCGTCTGGGTGCTGGAGCGGACTGCGGTGGTGGACCGCAATGCAGAGGGGCAACCCACTCGCATGGTGGGCAGCATGACGGACATCACGGCGCTGGTAGAGAAGGACCAGATTCTCCGGGCCGGCCAGGCAGAGCTGGAAAAGACTCTGGAAGAGTCGCGGCGCCTCAATGCCCTGCTGGTGCGGGAAAAGGAGCGCTCAGATCGCCTGGCCAACCAGGCCCGCAGTGCCAACCAAGCCAAGTCCGAGTTCCTGGCCAACATGAGCCACGAGCTGAGGACCCCCCTCAACGGGCTCCTCGGCATGCTGGGCCTGCTGATGAAGACCCCCCTGGACTCCCGCCAGCAGCACTTCGCTGACACGGCCCGTACCAGTGGAGCGTCCCTGCTGGAGATCATCAACGACATCCTGGACCTGTCCAAGGTGGAGGCCGGGAAGGTGCAGTTGGAGGAGACGGAGTTCTGCCTGGGGGCCCTCATGGCTGAGGTGGGTCAGCTCATGGCCCCCTCGGCGGAGGAGAAGGGCCTGGCGTTCACCTGCACCCTGGCCCCCGGCACGCCTGTGGGCCTGCGGGGAGACCCCGTGCGCCTCAAGCAGGTGGTGCTGAACCTGGTGAACAATGCCGTGAAGTTCACGGCCCAGGGCTCCGTCAAGGTGGACGGCGGCATCCTGGAGCACACGGGCGAGGAGGTCCTCCTCCAGATCCAGGTGACGGACACGGGCATCGGCATTCCCGCCGACAAGGTGGGGAGTCTCTTCCAGCCCTTCTCCCAGGTGGACGCCTCCACCACTCGCAAATATGGGGGCACGGGCCTGGGGCTCGCCATCTCCCGCCAGATCGCCACCCTCCTGGGGGGCGATGTGGGGGTCCGGTCCGTGGAGGGTCAGGGCTCGGTGTTCTACTTCACGGCCCGCCTGCGCCTGCAGCTGGCCCGGCCCGAGTCCCCATCTGCCGGCCTCGAGTCGGCTGGCTCGCTATCGCCCCTCAGCTCGACCAGCATCCTCCTAGTGGAGGACAACCAGGTGAACCAGGAGGTCACCCTGGCCCAGCTGGAGGAGTGGGGTCTCTCTGCAGATGTGGCCGGAAACGGTATTGAGGCCCTTCAGGCCCTGAGAAGGAAGGCCTACGACTTGGTGCTGATGGACATCCAGATGCCCAAGCTGGACGGCCTCCAGACCACAGTGGCCCTGCGCAACCCGGAGTCCGGCGTGCTCAACCCCCGGGTGCCCGTGGTGGCCATGACCGCCCACGCCATGCAGGAGGACCGCCAGCGGTGCCTGGAGGCCGGGATGGATGACTACCTCGCGAAGCCCATCGACGCCGAGGCGCTCCGGGCGGTGGTGGCCCGCTACCTGCCGGTTTTGCCCGTGGATGAACCCGGTCCAGAGGCCTTTGATCAGAAGGCCTTCGTCCGGCGCCTGGTGGGCAACCGGAAAGCTGCGGCCCGCGTGCTGGGAGTGTTCCTGACCTCCACGCCGGGGGTCCTCGAGCAGCTCAGGGCGGCCGTGTCCACGGGGGACCTGAAGGAAACAGCCCGCCTCCTCCACTTCTTTGTCGGTTCCAGCGCTGCTGTGGGTGGGGCGGGCCTCTGGGACCTCGCCCGGAATCTGGAACAGGCCATCGAGCGGGGCGAGCTGGCCCCCCTGGCGGCAGGGCTACCGAGACTGCACCAGGAGTTCGAGCGGTTCCGTAAGGCCGCAGCCCGGTTTGAGCATGAATCTGCATCAGTGGATGCGGTCAGGGCCTGATCCGGGAGAGGATGGAAGAACGAGGTTCTTGATGGATGGCAACCGCCTGCTGATCGTGGAGGATGACCCTGTCCAGCGGGAGCTGTTGGGCGCCATCTTTGAGGACGAGCCCTGCAAGGCCCTCGCCGCGGGTTCCCTGACGGAGGCCCGCCGCATCCTGCTGCGCTTCCAGCCCGACATCATCCTGCTGGACTACCAGCTGCCGGATGGCAATGCCCTGGAGCTGATCCGGGAGCTGCGCGCCGAGGACCCCCGTCCGGCGGTGGTGGTCATCACCAGCCTGTCCTCCGTGCCCCTGGCGGTGGACCTCATTCAGGAGGGCGCCGACCACTTCCTGGTGAAGCCTGTGGAGCCTGGCTCCCTCCTGGCCCTCTGCCGGCGGCTCATGGATCAGGCGCGCCTGCGCCAGAACAGCTTGGCCGAGAACCGCCTGGCAGGGCAGCAGGCCTTCAACCCCTTCGCGGGAATGAGCGCCGCCATCAAGTCCCTGGAGATCCGGGTCAAGCAGGTCCTGGGGGTGGATGTCCCCATCCTTCTGAATGGGGAGACGGGCACCGGCAAGAGCGCCCTGGCCCGGTGGGTCCACGCGCAGTCCCGCCGCAGCGCCCACGCCTTCGTGGAGCTGAACTGCGCCGGCCTGAACCGGGAGCTGTTGGAGAGCGAGCTCTTCGGGCACGAGAAGGGCTCCTTCACCGGGGCTGGCACGGCCAAGGTCGGCATGATGGAGCTGGCGGATCGGGGCACCCTCTTCCTCGATGAGATTGCCGAGATGGACCTCCAGGTGCAGGCCAAGATCCTCAAGGCCATCGAGGAGCAGACCTTCCGCCGCCTGGGCGACACCCGGGACCGCTCCGTGGCCTTCGGCCTCATCGGGGCCACCCACCACGACCTGGAACAGCTGCTACCCCAGGGCCGCTTCCGGGAGGATCTCTACTACCGCATCAGCACGGTGCAGCTCACGGTGCCCGCCCTACGGGATCGCCGGGAGGACATCCCGCTCCTGGCTGGCTCCTTCCTGGTGCGCATTGCCGCCCGCTGGGGCACGGGCCCCCTGCAGCTGTCCACCGGGGCCGCCGAGCGCCTCCAGGAGCACGAGTGGCCTGGCAACATCCGCGAGCTGCGCAACGTCCTGGAGCGGGCAGTGCTCACCCGCAAGGACTCCACCATCCTGCCCTCGGACCTGAACCTGGGCAGCCGCCCACCCATCCACGTTTCGCCATCGGCGACTCCTTCGGGCCAGGCCTCCAAGCTCACCCTGCAGGCGGTGGAGCGGCAGCACATCATGGACGTGATGCAGGAGCTGAACTTCCAGGTGGGGCCTGCCGCTGAGGCCCTGGGGATTCCCCGCAGCACCCTCTATGTGAAGCTAAAGACCCACGGCATCCCCTCGTCTCGAATCCAGAAATAGATTCTTTGTTCTGGAATCTGGACAAGATGGGCGTGCGCAACCAAATCATTAAAAGATGATTTGGTTGATGTTAAAGAATTATTTGGGTTTGGCACGGGACTTGAGATAGGGGTAGTGGCTCACGCCACCCTCCCTTGAGGAATCGTCCTCCCGGAGGCAACCCAACAAGACCTCGCACCTTTGGGTGCAACCCAATACCTGGAGTTTCCAATGCGCATTTCCCGTACCCTTCTCCCCGCCCTGCTCGTCGTCGCTGGCCTCCCCGCGTTCTCGCAGGCCGTCGTGGGCGCCCCCACTGCCACCGCCACCGCCCTGGCTTCCGCCAAGATCTACCAGCCCATCTCCATCAAGAAGGCTGCTGACCTGAACTTCGGCGCGATGATCGCCACCCCCACCGCCGGCACCGTCAAGCTCGATGTCGCTGGTGTCCGTACCGCTTCCGGTGGCGCTGTCCTCGCGTCCGCCGCTGGTGTCTCTGCCGCCGCCTTCGATGTGGCCGGTGAGCCCAACACGACCTTCAGCGTGGCCCTGCCCGCCAGCATCCAGATCGCTTCGGGCCCGAACAGCATGACCGTTGACACCTTCGTGACCGACGCCGCTGCCTACCTGCTCGACGGGACCGGTGCGCACGCCCTGAGCGTGGGTGCGAACCTGAGCGTGGGTGCGAACCAGGCTGCCGGCCTCTACAGCGGCAGCTTCTCCGTGACCGTGGCCTACAACTAAGGCTCCCCTGATCGAACCCTCACTCGGCTCTGGCCGCTTCTACAGACCAGAGCCGAGTATCGGGAGGGCCCGAACCTTCCCTAGGGCCTCGCCCTGCCTTGCTGCCGAAAGGACCAGGAGCACTTCATGCGTCCCTTCGCCAGCCTCCTCGTCCTCCTCTTCGTGCTGCCCGCTTACAGTCAAACCCCTGTCTCGGTCAGTGCCAGTGCCGTGATGCGCGCCAAGATCCAGGTGCCCCTCTCCATCACGAAGCTGTCTGACCTCAACTTCGGCACCATGATCGCCACCCCCACCGCAGGCAAGGTGACCGTGGACCCCCTAGGAGTCCGCACTGCCACCGCCGGCGTGGTCCTCGCCAACACCAGCGTCTTCGGCGTCTCTGCCGCAGCGTTCCAGGTGAACGGTGAGGCCAATACCACCTTCACCGTCCTTCTCCCGATCAGCGCCCAGATGACCTTCGGCGCTTATGCGATGACCGTCGACACCTTCGTGACCGATGGCGCCCCCTACCTGCTGAGCGTCAACGGCGGCCAGCGGCTGAGTGTGGGAGCCACCATGTACGTGGGTGCCAACCAGGTCCCCGGCCAGTATTCAGGCACCTTCGCTGTGACCGTGGCTTACAACTAAACCAACCCGCAACACACTCCCAGGCTCGGCTCTGATTCCTCTGGGATCAGAGCCGAGCCTGCGTAAAGGCCTTGTGCGAACCGGCCACGAGCCCCTGCCAGGCCTTGGAATATCCAAGATCTAGAAATAGATTCTTTGTTCTGGAATCTGGACAAAGATGGGGGAGGTAACAAAATCACCAAAAGGTGATTTTGTTAGGGTTAAAGGATTAATGGGGTTTGGCACGGGACTTGAGATAGGGGTAGTGGCTCACGCCACCCTCCCTTGAGGAATCGTCCTCCCGGAGGCAACCCAACAAGACCTCGCACCTTTGGGTGCACTGAAATTCCTGGAGTTCATCATGCGCGTTTCCCGTACCCTTCTCCCCGCCCTGCTCGTCGTCGCCGGTCTCCCTGCCTTCTCGCAGGCCGTCGTGGGCGCCCCCACTGCCTCCGCCACCGCCCTGGCTTCCGCCAAGATCTACCAGCCCATCTCCATCAAGAAGGCTGCTGACCTGAACTTCGGCGCGATGATCGCGACCCCCACCGCC
>CAIRQL010000162.1 GCA_903880675.1 uncultured Holophagaceae bacterium
CGCCACAGGCGGCTTCCGGCGTCGCCGGAAGTCATCCCGGGGAGCCACGGCCGCGCCCCCCAAGAGGCGCGGCAGCGGCGCCCCGGGCTGGAGCCCCTGCTGGATGCGCCCTTTGCCCTATCCCCGTTCTCCCCGTGCATCCCCGGCTAAGAAGCTCTTCCGACCCAAGCACTCAGGCCGTTCTCCGCTGAGACTTCTTTCCCTGCAATCCCGGAAGACCCTAGGTTATTCGAAGCGATCCACCAGGCGTTCGGCGGTGTGCTCGACCTTGATGGGGGCGCCGTCCTTGTCCATGCCGCCGCGGATCTGCATGACGCAGCCGGGGCAGTCCATGACCACGCGCTCGGCGCCGGTGTCCTTGATGTTCTTCAGCTTCCGCTCGAGGATCGGGGCCGAGATCTCCGGCAGCTTCAGCGAGTAGGACCCGGCCATGCCGCAGCAGGTGTCGCACTCGTACATCTCGGTCAGCTCGTGGCCCGCCTTCTGCAGCAGCTCCCGGGGTTCATCGGCGGCCTTGAGGGTGCGCTTCAGGTGGCAGGAGTCGTGGTAGGTGATGCGGCCCAGGTCTTCGCCCTCCTTGAAGGTGAGGCGCCTGGCATCCACCAGCCGCTTCACCAGGGTGGAGAAGTCGATGGTCTTGGCGGCGAGGCGCTCGGCGGCGGCGGTGGCATCCGTGATGCCCAGGCTGCGGAAGGTGTCCAGGAAGTCGTGCTTCAGGGCCACGGTGCAGGTGGGGCAGGCGGAGACCACATGATCGACTTCGGTCTCCAGCAGGGCCTGGATGTTGTCCTTGGCGTTCTGGGCGGCCACCTCGTAGGCGCCGCTGTAGCGGGCGGGGGCGCCGCAGCAGGTCTGGGCCTCGGGGAAGAGCACCTCGATGCCAGCCTTGTTGAGGATCTTCACCAGGGACTCGCCCATCTCGGGGTAGGCGAAGTCGATGAGGCAGCCCGAGTAGAAGGCGATCTTCTGGCCGCCCTTGGGCTGCTGGATGGCCTTGATGCGGTCCCGGAAGGGCACGTCGGCGATGGCGGGGAGGCTGCGGAAGTCCGTCATGTCCGACAGGAACATGGGCAGGTGGCGGATGAAGCGGCCCTTGGTGAAGGGCTTCTGGGTGCGGGAGGCCAGGCGCAGCATGCCGTGGAAGAGGCGGCGGTTGTTCACCACCCCGAAGATGGCCTTGGTGGCGAGGGACTGGCCCTGCTCCACCACCAGGCGGCGGCGCAGCTCGAGGATGAGGCCCGGGATGTCGATCTTGCCAGGGCACACGGGGACGCAGCTGCCGCACTGGATGCACAGCCCCTGGATGTCTTCGGACTTCTTCAGCTCATCGAACCAGGCGGTGAGGATGGTGCCGATGCCACCGGTGTAGGTCTTGCCGAAGACATGACCGCCCACCAGGCGGAACACCGGGCAGACGTTGAGGCAGGTGGCGCAGCGGATGCACTGCAGGGCCTCCTTGAACTTGGGGTCCTTGGCCATGTCCGAGCGGTGGTTGTCCATCAGGATGATGTGCAGGTCCTTGGGGGAGCCATCCGTGTTGGGCACCTGGCC
>CAIRQL010000163.1 GCA_903880675.1 uncultured Holophagaceae bacterium
TGGATCCCTCCCATGACCACGCCCCTCGACCCCCAGCGCCCCGCCGCCGCCCCCCAGGACGACGCCCGGCTGTTCGACCTGCTGGAGAGCCCGGAGCTCTGGCCGGACGATCCCGCTGTCCAGGCCGAGCTGGCGGCCCTGCTGGAGCTCCACCTGGCCCTGGAGAGCCATGGCCCAGGCCTGGCCCCCGCCCTGGCCCCGCCGCCCCGCGCCCGCTGGACCGGCACCTGGGCCCTGGCCGCCGCTGCCGTTCTCCTCATCGCGCTCGTCCCCGCCGGCATCGTCATTCAGCGCCAGCAGTCCCTGCGGGCCCTGGCCCAGGACACCGAGCGCATTGAGACCCTGGCCCAGAAGCGGAACCAGGACCGCGCCTGGATCGCCTTCTTCCGCCAGAGCACCACCCTCCTGAAGGACTTCCAGCAGAACCCGGACCTGTGCCGAAAGGGCGAGGAAGACCGCCGCCAGGAGCACGAGATGGCCGTGGCCCTGCTGGAGGTGAGCCATCAGTTGGCCGCCCAGGGCGCCCCGGTCGAGGAGGCCGAGGCCATCCGCGCCTCGCTGCACACCTGGCTGTCCGAGCTCGCCTTCGAGAGCGACTGCCTCGATGTCAACCGGGCCCGAGAGCTGCGCCAGTGGGCCGCCACCCACAATCTGGAGGGCCAGACTGACCGCATGGAGCGCCTCCTCACCAAGGCTGGCGCATGATCCCGGCCCTCGCCCTGGTGGTACCCGCCCTGTGGATGCCGGCTCCCGCAGCACCGGAGGTCTCGGCAGAGGGACTCTTCGCTGCGGCCCGGGACCTGCGCTACGCCCAGCGCTGGCTGGAGGCCGCCGAGGCCTACCGGACCCTGCTGCGCACCGCGCCCAGCTCGCCCAGGTCCGCCGACGCCCGCTACTGGCTGGCCTCCAGCCTGGAGCAGGACCAGCGCTGGGACGAGGCCGCCGAGGCCTACACCGACTTCCTCAATCGCCACCCCGACCAGCGCCTGCTGGGCAAGGAGGCCCGCCGCAACCGCGTTCGCTGCTGGGGCATCCGCCAGTGGGACAACCCGGCGGCCGCCGCCGGACTCCTGGGCGCACTGGAGGATGAGCGCGAGGAGGTCCGCATCGCCGCGGCCCTGCAGCTCTCCCGCCGCCGCGACAGCCGGGCCCTGCCCGTGCTCCAGGCGGGCTTGAAGGCGGGTGGCACCTCTGCGGAGGCCTGCCGCAGCGCCATCCTCGCCCTGGGTGCCCAGCCCCAGGCCCCGGGTACAGCCCAGGGGCGCTTCCTCGTGGTCCGGATCCAGGAGCGTGGCAAGACCGACGCCCTGACCATCCGCCTGGCCCTGGGCTTCGCGCGGTCTGTGGGCGGCTACCTCTCCGATGAACAGCTGAAGCAGGCTGGAAAGCGTGGCGTGGACCTCGACCACCTCATGGAGCAGGCCCTGAGCGCGCCCAAGGGCACAGAGCTCTTCAGCCTGGATGACGGCAAGAGCACGGTGACGGTGACGGTCGAATAGCCGTTAAGCTGGAATCCGTCCATGTCTCGACTCCTGCGCTTCTTCAACGACCACCTGCGTACCCACGTGCCCCTGATCGCGGGGGCCTCGGTCCTGCTGCTCCGGGCCGGCCTCTGCCAGGGTGCGCTCATCGCCTCCATCAAGTTCGTCTTCGACGATGGGAAGGCCCGCTCCCTGCACATGGTCCAGCCCGGCCTCTTCGGTCAGCTGGAGACCCTGCGGGCCTGGACGCTGGCTCGCCTGCCCGAAGCCTCGGCCCTGCGCAACGGCCTGCTGGTGCCCCTGGTCCTGGTCTGCATCTTCGCCCTCAAGGGCCTGCTCACCTACTCCGGAACCCTGCTCATGGTGAAGAGCGGCATCCGGGCCACCCAGGCCCTGCGGGAGCGCCTCTTTGCCCACTTCCTCGCCCAGGAGCCCGCCTTCTTCCAGAAGCATCCCGTGGGGGAGCTGCTCACCCGCAGCATCAGCGATGTGGGCGCCGTGCAGGGCATCGCCAGCAATCAGCTGGCGGAGGCGGTGCGCGAGATCTGCGTGGCCATCACCATGCTCATCACGGTCCTGTTCATGGACTGGCAGCTGAGCCTCACGCTGTTCCTGGCGGGGCCCCTGGTGGTGTTTCCCATCAAGCGCCTGAGCCAGCGGATCCGGCGGGTCAACCACCGCAACCAGGAGGCCTCCAGCCGCCTGCTCCAGCGCCTCAAGGAAGTCTTCAGCAACATCCGGGTGGTGCAGGCCTTCGCCCGGGAGCCCTACGAGGTGGAGCGCTTCCGGGAGCGCAACCGCGAGCTCTATCAGCTGGGCATGAAGAGCGCCCGGGCCTCGGCCCTGTCCACGCCCATCATGGAGCTGGTGGGTGGGCTCCTGCTGGCGGGCCTGGCGGCCTACGCCTCGGGCCGCTTCAAGGCCGGGACGCTGACCACCGAGAACTTCCTCACCTACATCCTGGGCATCTACGCCCTCTATGATCCGCTCCGCCGCCTCACCAAGCTGAACAATGAGGTCCAGGTGGCCTCCGCCAGCCTGGACCGCGTCTACGCCATGCTGGACCGCAAGTCCGAGCTGCCTGTGAATCCGTCCCCGCAGCCCGTGCCGGCCCGCCCGGCCAGCCTGCGCTTCGAGGACGTCTCCTTTGCCTACGATGCCAAGCACCCCGTGCTCCGCAGCATCGACCTGGAGGTGCGCTCCGGCGAGACCGTGGCCCTGGTGGGCGGCAGCGGTGGGGGCAAGACCACCCTGGTGAACCTGGTCCCACGCTTCTATGACCCCACCGGGGGCCGCATCACCCTCGATGGCACGGACCTGCGGGACTTCGACCTGGGCGCCCTGCGCAAGACCATTGGCATCGTCACCCAGGAGACCCTGCTCTTCATGGACACCGTGCACGACAACATCGCCTACGGCCTGGATGCGAGCCGGGAGATGGTCATCGAGGCCGCCCAGAAGGCCCATGCCCACGCCTTCATCACCGCCCTGCCCAAGGGCTACGACACGCCGCTGGCAGAGACCGGGTCCAGCCTCAGCGGCGGCCAGCGCCAGCGCCTGGCCATCGCCCGAGCCCTGCTGCAGGACCCACCCATCCTCATCCTGGACGAGGCCACCAGTGCCCTGGACACGGAGAGCGAGCGCGCCGTGCAGGATGCCCTGGAGGCGCTCATGGAGAACCGCACCACCCTGGTCATCGCCCACCGCCTGAGTACCGTCCAGCGCGCCACCCGCATCTGCACCATGAAGCAGGGCCGCATCGTGGAAGTGGGAACTCACGACGAGCTGCTGGCTGCGAACGGCGAGTACGCCCGCCTGCACCGCCTCCAGTTTTCCGAAGCCTGACCGGCACCCATGAAGCGCACGGCGTTCGGGTTCGACCTGCCCCAGGAGCTCATCGCCCAGCATCCCGCCCCGGCGCGGGATGGCGCCCGCCTGCTGGTGGTGGACGCCCGCACCGGTGCCTGGTCCCACCGCACCATCCGAGACCTCCCAGACCTGGTGCCCGCCCACAGCCTCTGTGTACCCAACGATGTGCGGGTGCGGCACGCCCGGCTCTTCCTGCGGCGGGCCGGGGGCGGGGCCGGCGAAGCCCTGCTGCTGCGCAGCCTGGGGGCCGGGGTCTTCGAGGCCATGGTCAAGCCGGGGGCCCGCCTCAAGCCCGGCGCTGCCGCCACGGTGGTGGATCCCCAGTCCGAAGCGCACCTGGCCCGGATAGAAATACTCGAGACCCTACCCGAAGGCCTCCGGGCCGTCCGAGTCAGCTCCGACCACGGCCTCGCCTGGGACGAGATCGACCGCATCGGCCGCCTGCCCCTGCCGCCCTACATCGACCACCTGGCAGAGGCCGAGGACGAGACCCGCTACCAGACGGTCTTCGCGGCCCGGGAGGGCGAGGCCGTCGCCGCCCCCACCGCCGGTCTGCACTTCACGCCGGAGCTCATCGCAGCCCTTCAGGCCCAGGGCTGTGGGTGGCACCCGGTGCGCCTCCATGTGGGCCTCGGCACCTTCCGCCCCATGACGGCGGAGACCCTCGCCGAGCACGCCATGCACGAGGAGCGCTTCGAGGTCCCCGAGGCCACCGCCGCTGCCCTGGAGCCGGTGCTGCAGGACCGCTCCCGCCCGGTGCTCTGCATCGGCACCACCGCCCTGCGCACCCTTGAGGGGGCCTGGGACGGGCAGGCCCTGGCCCGGGCAGGTAGCACCCGCATCTTCATCCAGCCGGGCCACCGCCTCCGCACTGCCGACCACCTGCTCACCAACTTCCACCTCCCAGAGAGCACGCTCTTCGTGCTGATCTCAGCCCTCCTGGGCCTGGACCTGGCCCAGGCCGCCTACGCCGAGGCCGTGCGCGAGCGGTACCGGTTCTTCAGCTATGGGGATGCGATGTTGATCCTGAATGCCCGGGTCTGACTCGGCCCGATCGCATCATCGCTGCATGATTCTGATCCCAGCGGGTCCCCGCTCCGCAGGCGACATTCAGTCGCCTGCTCCGTATTGCCACACCGCTGCATGATTCTGATCCCAGCGGGTCCCCGCTCCGCAGGCGACATTCAGTCGCCTGCTCCGCGACCCGCTAGGGATCAGAGGTAATCGATGAACTGGTGGAGCACCGGGATCTTGTGGCGCTTGCCTTTGGTGGCTTGCAGGACGCTGGTGACGGCCATGCTCAGGCACCAGAGCAGCCAGAGGGGCAGGAAGAAGCGGAGGAA
>CAIRQL010000164.1 GCA_903880675.1 uncultured Holophagaceae bacterium
CCCTCCAGGGGGATGGCCTTGATGGCGTGCTCGATGCGGTCCCGCCAGCGCTGGTAGTACTGGCCCGACATGATCTGGTTGAGGTAGCCCTGCAGGGACCCCACGTTGGGGTTGATGCTCATGTCGTTGTCGTTGAGGATCACCAGGAAGTTCTTGGTGGCCAGGTAGCCCGCCTGGTTGAGGGCCTCGAAGGCCATCCCGGCGGTCATGGAGCCGTCGCCGATGACGGCGATACAGGCGTGATCCTGCTTCTGCAGGTCCCGCGCCTTGGCCATGCCCAGCGCCGCTGAGATGCTGGTGCTGGCGTGGCCCGCGCCGAAGTGGTCGTAGGGGCTCTCCTCCCGCTTGAGGAAGCCCGACAGGCCGTGGTGCTGGCGCAGGGTGGGGAAGCGGCCTTTGCGGCCCGTGAGGATCTTGTGGGGGTAGGCCTGGTGGCCCACATCCCAGACGATGCGGTCCTGCAGGAAATCGAAGTGGTGGAAGAGCGCCACCGTCAGCTCAACGGTGCCCAGGTTGGAGCTGAAGTGGCCGCCGGTCTCGGACACCGAGGCGATGAGGAAGGCGCGCACCTCCACCGCCAGCTGCTCCAGCTGGGCCGGGGAGTAGTGCCGGATCTGCTGCGGCGCCGACAGGGAATCCAGGAGAGGGTAGGGGTTGGCCTCGGTCACGCGGGCACCTACTTCGCCCGCTGGGCCAGATAGCGGGCCCAGGCTTCCAGGGAAGGTCGGTTGGGAAGGGTGGCTAGATGACATAGGGCAGTCTCAGTGGCCTCGGCGAGGGCGCGGCGGGCGCCGTCCAGCCCCAGCAGGGATGGGTAGGTGATCTTACCCTTGCCGGCGTCTTTTCCGGTGCGCTTGCCCAGCTGGACCTCGGTGGCGGTGGCATCCAGGATGTCGTCCTGGATCTGGAAAGCGAGGCCCAGGGCCGCCCCGCAGGCTCGCAGTGCGGCCCGCTGGCCGGGGTCAGCGCCCCCCAGGACGGCCCCGATCTCCAGTGCTGACTGGAGCAGGGCCCCGGTCTTCATGCGGTGGATGAGGCGCAGGTGGTCCAGGTCGTAGGCCGCCACCTGCTCGCCTTCCAGATCCAGGGCCTGGCCGCCGGCCATGCCGCGCCAGCCCGCACCCTCCGCCAGCAGGATCAGGGCCTCGGCCCGGCGGTTGGGGTCCAGGTCTGCCCCCGCCAATACGCCGAAGGCCTCGGTCAGCAGGGCGTCTCCGGCCAGGATGGCGTGCCCCTCCCCGAAGACCTTGTGGTTGGTGGGTCGGCCCCGGCGCAGGTCGTCGTCGTCCATGGCGGGCAGGTCGTCGTGGATCAGGGAGTAGGTGTGGATGTACTCCAGGGCCAGGGCGCCCGGGAGGGCCTGGGCCGCGGTGCCACCCACGGCTTCGGCGGCCAGGATGCAGAGCACGGGTCGCACCCGCTTGCCACCGGCCTCCAGGCTGTAGCGCATGGCCTCCCCGAGGCGCGCAGCTGCGCCCTCTTGGAAGGGCACGGTGAGCGCACCGTCCAGCAGGGGCAGGAGGCGGTCGAGGTCCGCCTGGACCTGAGCGCCGGGTTCCCCTGCAGGGCTCACTTGGCCTCGTCCAGGGGCTCGGCGCGGTACTCGCCGCCCAGGCCCGCCTTGAGCCGCTCCACCTTGCGCTGGGCTTCGGCCAGCTGCTGCTGGAGGGCCTGGCTGAGCTGCACGCCCTCCTCGAAGCGGGTGAGGGCTTCTTCCAGGCCGAGGGTGCCCGACTCCAGCTGGCGCACCAGGGCTTCCAGGTGCTCGAGTCCAGCGTCGAAGGTGGGTTGGCCGGTCATGGGAGATCCAGGGGAGGGCCGTCCGGGCCCGGATCAGTCTAGCCCTTCCCTGGCCGGTCGGGGTTCCCCCATGCCGGTCCGGGGGCAGTTTGGGATACCTTCTTCCTGGGGGTGCCCATGGCCCGCGTGCTGGTGGTGGACGACAGCAAGGAGACCTGCGAGTTCCTGGAGGAACTTCTGGGCTCCATGGGACTGGAGGTGCTGAAGGCCACCGACCCGGACCAGGCCATCGCCCTGCTCAACGCGGGCCCCCTGGACCTGCTGCTGTCCGATATCAACCTCGAGGCCAAGAAGGACGGCCTGGACCTCCTGCGTGCGGCCAAGCCCCTGGGCGTGGACACCATCCTCCTGTCGGGCTTCGGCACCCTGGAGACCGCCATCGAGGCCGTGCGGGAGGGGGCCTTCGACTTCCTCAGCAAGCCCTGGAACAACGAGGAACTGAAGGCCCTGGTGAGCCGGGCCCTGGCCCGCCGCCAGTCCAGCGGCCAGAGCCGGACGCAGGATCCCCCCAAGGCCAAGCGCAGCCTCATGATCGGCTCCAGTCCCCGGATGATGACCGTCTACAAGACCATCGCCAGCCTCCAGAACAGCCGGGCCACGGTGCTCATCACCGGCGAGAGCGGCACTGGCAAAGAGCTGGTGGCGCGCAGCATCCACCTGTCCAGTGACCGCCGGGACAAGGCCTTCGTGGCTGTGAACTGTGGCGCCCTCACCGAGACGCTGCTGGAGTCCGAGCTCTTCGGCCATGTGAAGGGGTCCTTTACCGGCGCCATCGGGGAGAAGCCGGGCCTCTTTGAGGAGGCCACCAAGGGGACCATCTTCCTCGACGAGATCGGAGAGACCAGCCCCAGCTTCCAGGTGCGTCTGCTGCGGGTGCTCCAGGAGCAGGAGATCCGCCGCGTGGGCGGCAACCGGACCATCCGCGTGGACACCCGGGTCATTGCCGCCACCAACCGGGACCTGCAGGCCATGGTCAAGGACGGCGCCTTCCGGGAGGACCTCTACTACCGCCTGAGCGTGGTGGAGTTGGCCGTGCCCCCCCTGCGGGACCGCCGGGAGGACATCCCGGCCCTGCTGGACCACTTCATCGGAGAGATCGGTCAGAAGGACGGTCAGTCCTACCAGGTGCACCCGGAGGCCCGGCGGGTGCTGGAGGCCTACTCCTGGCCCGGCAATGTGCGGGAGTTGAGCAACGCCGTGGAGAACCTCACCCAGCTTTGTCGGGGCCGGGAAATCATCGTGGACGACCTGCCGGCCAAGATCCAGGCCGACGTCCTCAAGAAGGCTCTGCGCCGGGCTGACGGGGCCGAGACCCTGCCCAACCTGGTGGAGGATTGGCCCTCCCTGGATGAGCTCGAGCGCAGGTACATCCAACTGCTAATTGGAAAGCACAAGGAAAAACAGCGCATTTCGGAAATTCTAGGGGTGGACCGGACCACGCTTTACAGGAAACTCAAGCGTTATGGCTTCCACGAGGGTGATTAGGGGACTTGTAACTCTTGAGGTTGGTGGCAGCTTGCTACAAGTTGCAGAACGCCACACCCAGCGAGGGGCGAGCGAAGGCATAAGTATTGAGAATAAAAAAGATGAGTATTGGCCCAGATACTGCTTCATGAACTCCGCTTCCGGCCGTGCCGGATCACCCATTGGAGAAACACCATGAAGAAGTTTGCTGCACTGCTCTTGGCCGTCGCCCTGATCAGCCCCGTCTTCGCCGAAGATGCCAAGAAGGCCGAGGCCCCTAAGGCTGCTGCCCCCAAGGCTGAGAAGGCCGCCCCCAAGGCTGCTGCCAAGGCTGAGCCCAAGGCCGAGAAGGCCGCCGCTGCCCCCAAGGCCGAGAAGAAGGCCAAGAAGGCTGTGAAGAAGGCCGAGGCCAAGAAGGCTGAACCCAAGGCCGAGGCCAAGGTCGAGGCCAAGAAGGCCCTGACCGCCGAAGAGAAGAAGGCTGAGGCTCCTAAGGCCGCCGCCCCCAAGGCTGCTGCCGCCAAGGCTGAGCCCAAGGCCGAGAAGGCCGCCGCTGCCCCCAAGGCCAAGAAGGCTGCCAAGAAGGCTGCCGCCCCCAAGGCTGAGAAGGCTGCTGCTGCTGCCCCCGCCGCCAAGGCTGAGAAGGCTGCCCCCAAGGCTGCCGAGGCCAAGAAGGCCCTGAC
>CAIRQL010000165.1 GCA_903880675.1 uncultured Holophagaceae bacterium
CACGAGGTTGAGCAGCTTCTGGCGGGTCCCGAGGCCTTCATCTGCAACGAGTGCCTGGAAGCGGGTCAGCTCCAGCTGCGCATGAGCCGCCAGGGCAAGCCCCTGGGCAAGCACGAGGCCCGCCTCAGCCGGCCCAAGGAGATCAAGGGCTTCCTCGACGACTACGTCATCGGCCAGGAGGCCGCCAAGAAGCGCCTGAGTGTTGCGGTCTACAACCACTACAAGCGCATCCTCACCCCCCGCAAGGCCCTGGGTGCCACCGAGGTTGAGCTGTCCAAGAGCAACATCCTGCTGCTGGGGCCTACCGGCACCGGCAAGACCCTGCTGGCCCAGACCCTGGCCCGCTTCCTGGATGTGCCCCTGGCCATGGCCGATGCCACCACCCTCACGGAAGCTGGCTACGTGGGCGAGGACGTGGAGAACATCCTCACCAAGCTGCTCCAGGCCGCCAACTACGACGTGGAGCGCGCCCAGCGGGGCATCGTCTTCATCGACGAGATCGACAAGGTGGGCCGCAAGAGCGAGAACCCCAGCATCACCCGCGACGTGAGTGGCGAGGGCGTGCAGCAGGCCCTGCTCAAGCTGGTGGAAGGCACCGTGGCCAACGTGCCCCCCCAGGGCGGGCGCAAGCACCCCCACCAGGAGTTCATCCAGCTGGATACCAGCAACATCCTGTTCATCTGCGGCGGCGCCTTCGTGGGCATCGACGACATCATCAAGCAGCGCATCCGGGCCAAGGCCGTGGGCTTCGGCTCCACGCCGTCCTCCAAGGACGACAAGGAGAACCTGCTGCGCCTGGTGGAGCCCGAGGACATCATCAAGTTCGGCCTCATCCCCGAGCTGGTGGGCCGCCTCCCCGTGGTGGCCGGTCTCACCCCGCTGGACCGGGAGGCCCTGGTGGCCATCCTCACCCAGCCCAAGAACGCCATCACCAAGCAGTTCGTGAAGCTCTTTGATATGGACGATGTGGACCTGAGCTTCGACGAGGGTGCCATTGCGGCCATCGCCGAGCAGGCCCTCACCCGCAAGCTGGGGGCCCGCGGCCTGCGCAGCCTGGTGGAGCAGATCCTGCTCGAGCCCATGTATGAGCTGCCCAGCGACAAGCGCACCACCCGCGAGACCCTGCGCATCACCCGCCAGAAGGTCGAGGAGGTGATGGGCCTGCCGTCCCATCCCGTCTCTGCTGCAGGCTAGGCCAGGGGCCCGCCCATGGCGCAACCCAAGACGCTGACCCTGCCTGCCATCCCCATCCGGGACATGGTGCTCTTCCCGGGGGCCCGTGTGCCCTTCGTGGTGGGGCGGGCGGCCTCGGTAAAGACCCTGGAGCTGGCCATCAAGGCCGGGGACCACCTGCTCATGCTCACCCAGCGGGATGCCAAGGTGGAGAGCCCCGTCCTGGGGGACCTCTACGCCGTGGGCACCCTGGCCCTGGTGGAGTCCGTCATCGCCCTGCCCAAGGACTTCTACAAGGTGGGGGTCAAGGGCATCGCCCGGGTGGCCCTGGAGGGCTACGACGACAGCGGCGAGGTCATCCAGGCCGAAGCCTACCTGCTGCCGGAACCAGCCCTCTCGGCGGCGCCCGCGCTGGGACCCTTTCACCAGGCCGTGGAGGCCTTCCTGGGCCGCAACCCGGATGCGTCGCGGCTGCTGAGTATGGATCAGATTCGGGAGCTGCCCCTGGGCAAGGCCATCGACACCGTGGCCGGCCTGGTGCCCGCCGAGGTCAGCCAGAAGCAGGCCATCCTCGAGTGTCTGGAGATCCAGCCCCGGCTGGAGGCCCTCCTGAAGCTGCTGGAGCTGGACACCACCCGCTCCGAAGTGGACCGCACCCTCGACGAAAAGACCCGCCAGCGCCTGGACCAGGACCACAAACAGTACGTCCTGAACGAGAAGATGCGCGTCATCCAGCAGGAGCTGGGCAAGAAGGAAGAGAAGGACGAAGCCACCCGCCTGAAGGATCAGATCGAGGCTGCCGGCATGACCGTCGAGGCCAAGGCCAAGGCCCTGGAGGAGCTGGACCGCCTGGAGGCCATGCCGCCGCAGAGCGCCGAGGCCACGGTGAGCCGCACCTACCTGGACTGGCTGCTGGCCCTGCCCTGGCAGGCCATGGCCGAGGAGCGGCTGGACCTCCTGCAGGCTGAGCGGGTGCTGGACGAGGACCACGCCGGGCTGGACAAGATCAAGGCCCGCATCCTGGAACACCTGGCCGTCATGGCCCGCCTGCATGGTCAGGCGGCTCCGGCGGACGGGGACCTTGGTCGCCCCCTGCGGGGCCCCATCCTGTGCCTGGTGGGCCCTCCGGGCGTCGGCAAGACCTCCCTGGCCCGCAGCATCGCCCGGGCCCTCAACCGGCCCTTCGTGCGGCTCTCCCTGGGCGGCGTGCGGGACGAGGCCGAGATCCGGGGCCACCGCCGCACCTACATCGGCTCCATGCCGGGTCGCATCATCTCGCTGATGAAGAAGGCCAAGGTCCGCAACCCCCTCATGCTGCTGGACGAGATTGACAAGATGGCTTCGGACTTCCGGGGCGACCCCAGCAGCGCCCTGCTGGAGGTGCTGGATCCCGAGCAGAATGCGGCCTTCCAGGACCACTACCTGGATGTGGGCTTCGACCTCAGCCAGGTGCTCTTCCTGGCCACGGCCAACGTGCGGCACCAGATCCCCGAGCCCCTGGAGGACCGCCTCGAGATCCTCGAGCTGAGTGGCTACACCACCCGGGAGAAGCTGGCCATCGCCGAGCGGCACCTGCTGCCCCGGGCCCTGGAAGGCCACGGCATGAAGGACCTGGGCGTGCACTTCGAGCAGGCCGCCCTGGAGAAGCTGGTGCAGTCCTACACCCGGGAGGCCGGCGTGCGGCAGCTGGAGCGGGAGATCGCCAACATCCTTCGCAAGCTGGCCCGGCACACCCTCCAGCCCCACCTCTCGGATGCGGCAGACGAGGCCTTCGACCCCCTCATCACCGTGGATCGGATCCCCCGCCTGCTGGGCCCCGAAAAGATCCTGGAGACCCGGGCTGAGGACACGGCCCCACCGGGGCTGGTCAATGGCCTGGCCTGGACCCCCACAGGTGGCGAGCTGCTCACCATCGAGGCGGCAGCCCTGCCAGGGAAGGGCACCCTCAAGCTCACGGGCAAGCTGGGCGAGGTCATGCAGGAGAGCGCCAACCTGGCCCTCAGCTACGTGCGGGCCCGGGCCGAGCGGCTGGGCCTGAAGCCGGACTTCCTGGACCGGGTGGACCTCCACGTGCACGTGCCGGAGGGCGCCATCCCCAAGGACGGCCCCAGCGCCGGCATCACCCTGGCCACCGCCCTGATCTCCGTGCTGACGGGCATCCCCGCCCGGGCGGACCTGGCCATGACGGGGGAGCTGACCCTGCGGGGCCGCGTCCTGCCCATCGGCGGCCTCAAGGAAAAGCTCCTGGCCGCCCACCGCCACGGGCGCAAGGCCGTGCTCATCCCCAGCGAGAACGCCCGGCACCTGGAGGACGTCCCCGCCGAGGTCCGCGAGCAGCTGAGCATCCACCTCGTGAGCCACATGGACGAAGTCATCCAGCTGGCCCTGACCCGCATGCCCGAGCCCCTGGGCCCGGAGCCCCCGGCGGCGCCCACGCCCAACCCCCCGCGGGAGAACCCGGGGATGGCGCAGTAGCTTTTTGGGCTGTTGGCTATCAGCTGTCAGCTATCGGCTAAAGCAGGCCCTGCTTTGGCTGACAGCTGATAGCCGACAGCTGATAGCCTAATTCCATGCGTTTCTTGTCGAGCCATGTCATCCACTTCGTCCTCATGGGACTGGGCATCTCCCTGGTGCTGGGACTGCTGCATCCGACCCGGCGGCCGGAACGCACGCGCGCCTCGATCCTCAAGCACGCAGCCGGCCTGATTGGCATCGGACTGGCCCTGGCCTGGGTGATGTACCTGCTGCCCCGGCACCCCGTCCGGTTCTAGGATGCTGGATAGGTTTCTGACCCGCCTGGCTGCGCTGAAGGCCATTGCGGAGCAGATCTGGCAGGTGGCC
>CAIRQL010000166.1 GCA_903880675.1 uncultured Holophagaceae bacterium
GCCAGCGATCTTGTCCCGAATGCGGGAGGCGATCATCTCCCGCTCGAACTCCGCGAAGCTCATGAGCATGTTCAGGGTGAGCCGGCCCACCGGATCGGTCGTCGAGAAATTCTGGGTGATGCTCACGAAGGCTGCTTGGTGACGGTTGAACTGCTCCATGACCTTCGCGAAGTCCAGCAGAGACCTGGAGAGCCGGTCCACTTTGTAGACCAGGACCAGGTCCACCAGGCCCCTGGTGACGTGGTCCATGAGCTTGCGGAACCCAGGGCGATCGGTGTTGGCGCCGGTGAACCCACCGTCGTCGTAGGCTTCCTCACTGGCCACCCACCCGCGGCTTGCTTGGCTCCGGATGTAATCCAGGCAGGCTTCACGCTGGGCGTCTAGAGAGTTGAAGTCCTTCTCCAGGCCTGCGGTGGTGGACTTCCGGGTGTAGATGGCACAGCGGATGACAGGTGTTTGTTCCGTCGGTTTCCTATCGACCATCGTTGCCGCCCCGGCCGATCAGCCTGAAGAATAGGAAGCCATTCCAAGCTGTTCCAGTGATCTCCCGGGCAATGGCCGAAAGGCTGCGGTAGGGCCTCCCTCCGTATTGGAACCCACTGTCGAGGACGGTCACCTCATGAGCGAAGTGATTGAACACCCGAGTGAGGACTGCGCCAGGCGTTGGAAGCCGTGGGTCCCGGGGCCCTTCCTTTGGCTGGGAGATCCTACTCGCCGGCCTTGGGCGAACACTCAGTTTCGGCATGGCCTGGAGATTGGCCGGGGTCAATTGCTGGATTCTGGCTTCGGCTGACTCAGAGAGCCCTCCTTCCATTCGTTCCTGCATTCGGAACGCAATCTTCTTGCGCAGGTAGAGGAGGTTCTTTGACCTCGCCACCTCCCCGAAGGCTTCTGCCCAGCGCAGTCTCAGTTGCGCCAGGTTCATTTCCTGGAGCACTGCGATATCCCTTGCCAGAGCCCGCATCGCAGCGGCTTCGCGCGATAGGGCTTCGCCCGTGTTCTTTCGAACCATGTAGCACCTCCTCATAGCCCCGTCTCTCGGGGTGCTGTATGGGCGCTCTTTGGGGATGGATCTTCAAGTCATTTCTTTAACTCTCGAAGCAAATCGGGTTGTTGGGCTTTCACGGCGGGAACAGGGGTTCAAATCCCGTTAGCCCAAGTAGATTCTCAGCTCACCGCTAACACCTCCCTCGCCCGAAGGTTCCCAGAACCCACCTCGCGGGAACGGTTTCCGGGTAACAACTTAGGTAGGATTGGAGACTGGCTAGCGTATTCATCTTCTGGGCTACCCAATTCCCCCCGGCCAGCCCCTCTGGCCGTTAAACTCAAGCCACAGTTCCATTAGTTCATCTCATTCTTTGTAAACCCAGAATACAGAGACCCTCTCGTGGACCTTTGCTCCCTCACCGAGTCAGACATTTGTGACCAGTTCATCACCCCGGCCATTCAGGCGGCGGGGTGGGAGCCGACGACTCAGATTCGTAGGGAGGTGACCTACACGGCAGGGCGTATCTGGGTCCAAGGACGGATGGCAAGCCGAAGTAAGAAGCGCAAGCGCGCTGACTATGTCCTGTATTTCCGGGCCGGAATTCCCTTGGCGGTCATTGAAGCCAAGGATGCCAACCACACGGTTGGGGCAGGGATGCAGCAGGCCCTGGCCTATGCCGAGGACTTGGATGCCCCATTCGCGGTCAGCAGCAACGGGACTGGTTTTCTCATCCATGATCGGACGGGTGCAGGTGACCCGGTTGAGCGGGAATTGCATCTAGACGCCCTACCCTCCCCGGCCGACCTCTGGGAACGCTACTGCACCTGGAAGGGGCTGGATGCTGCCGGGGCGAAGCTGGCTACCACGACATCCTTCCTCGACCCCGAGGGCAAGGAGCTTCGATACTTCCAACGGGTGGCCGTGCAGCGAGCCATTGAAGCCATCGCCCAGGGCCAGCGTCGGCTGCTCCTGGTCATGGCTACGGGCACTGGGAAGACCCTCACGGCCTTCCACCTCATCTGGCGTCTTTGGAAGAGCGGCCAAGCCAAGCGGATCCTCTTCTTGGTGGATCGGGACGCCATCCTTGGCCAGACCTACCGGAATGATTTCGCGCCCTTCGGCAAGGCCATGACACGAATCGCCAACCGTCAGGTGGACACCTCCTACGAAATCTACTTGGCCCTCTACCAGTCCGTGACTGGCACCGAGGAAGCTCAGAACATCTACCGCCAGTTCAGCCCCGGGTTCTTCGATCTGGTAGTTGTGGACGAGTGCCACCGCGGTAGCGCCCGCGAGGACAGCGCCTGGCGGGAGATCCTGGACTATTTCGATGGTGCCGTTCACCTGGGGCTGACGGCGACCCCCAAGGAAACCAAGGACGTCTCCACTCAGACCTACTTTGGGGATCCCCTTTATACCTATTCTCTGCGCCAGGGCATCGAGGATGGCTTCCTGGCCCCCTACAAGGTGGTCCGAATCGGCCTGGACCGGGACCTCATGGGGTGGCGGCCGGCCATCGGCCAGCGAGATGACGAAGGTCAACTCATCGAGGACCGGGAATTCAACCAGGCGGACATGGACCGGGACCTGATCCTGACCCAGCGTGCCGTAACCGTGGCCCGACGGGTGCTGGAATACCTGAAGGACGTGGACCCCTACGGCAAGACCATCGTGTTCTGTGAGGACATCGCCCATGCCGAACGCATGCGGAGTGCCTTCGTAAACCTGCTGCCCGAGTTCCTGCCCTCGGAACGGGGGCACGAAGCCCGGTTCGTGGTCCGAATGACCGGGGACAGCCCGGAAGGAACGGACAAGCTGGACGATTTCATGCACGGGGAGAAGCGGTATCCCGTAATCGCCACCACCTCGAAGCTGCTCACCACGGGCGTGGACACCAAGCCCTGCAAGCTGATCGTGCTTGACCAGTTCATTCAGTCCTCTATCGAGTTCAAGCAGATCGTGGGTCGTGGCAGCCGGATCCTAGAGGATGCGGGGAAGCTGTGGTTCACCATCCTCGATTTCCGGGGCGCCACGCGTAAGTTCGCCGATCCCGACTTCGATGGGCTGCCTGAGGTCATCTACGAACCAAAGGAAGACGAACCGGTCGCGCCTCCGGACGACATCGAAGGAGGCGGACCGAATCCTGAATACCCGAACGGCCCTGAGGGACCCGAAGGCCCAGGGGAACCAGTCGATCCCCGTGTGGTCTACCGGGTCAGCAATGTCACCGTGAAGGTGATCGCGGAGCGGGTGCAGTATCTGGGGCCCGACGGCCGGCTAATCACCGAATCCTTGCGAGACTACACCAGGGCCAGCGTGCGGAAACGTTTCGCGAGCCTGGATGCCTTCCTGCGCCACTGGACTGAGGCCGATCGCAAGGAAGCCATCCTGCAGGAGCTGCGGGAACAGGGCGTGCTCCTGGAGGACCTCCGTGACCAGCTCGGTCGGGACCTGGATCCGTTTGATCTTATCTGCCATGTGGCATTCGACCGACCTCCCCTCACCCGGAAGGAACGAGCCGACCAGGTCCGCAAGCGGGATGTCTTCACGAAATATGGCCCCCGGGCCCAGGCCGTTCTGAACGCCCTGCTCGACAAGTACGCCGATTCAGGGATCGAGTCCGTGGAGGATGGCCAGATCCTGCGGCTGAAACCCCTGAGCGATCTGGGTACCCCAATGGAGTTGGTGAAGGCATTTGGTGGCAAGACCGAATTCGACAACGCAATAAAAGAACTCGAAATAGCCATTTATAACTCAACAGGTTGATTGTTTAATTTATTTTAAATTACTACTAAATGGAAAGTAATATGGAAAAAAACATATTAAAATTACACAACGAAGCAAAAATTTTTGTTGAAAAGGGTGGCGAGAAAGAAGTCATTACCCTTATAGATGAAATATCGAATTTCATTAAATTTTCTGACCTTCAACCGGATTCAATTTACCTTAATGCTCCAATAGATACAGATTTGTCGAATTATGGGCCACCGGGGAATCCACCATTACTAATTTGGGGATTATTAAGGGAAATCGAAAATTGGATGCACGCCGCTCAAATATTACCATTATACAAAATCAATCAACTACTGAAATCATTCATTCATTCCCTTTCGAATGGTTATTATCAAACGGCTATGATGAATGCTAGGGCCATAATTGAAACCACAGCTCTTGCAAGATATGAATGGACTGAAAGCGAGAAAAAATCGAAAGTTTTATTAGAATACGCACCAGACAAGATTAGGTCAGACCTTCAAGATATTGAAAAGCTTCAACTGATTGGTAAATCATGCTTGGACATGCTTACGCACTATAGAATTTTACTGCAAAAAACTCGCACAGATTGGTCCGCATTACTACATACCGATCCCAATCATGAGAACAAAGAAGAAATGGACAAAAGGTTAACTCAAACTAATGTTTTTACGGCTATAGATAAACTTAGTTTTCCCTCAACCCGATATGGAAATACTCCGAGAATGCAATATGAAGTAATGTCTGATTTTGTTCACCCAAATCGCGGATCAAGTATGTTGTTTTACACCAAATCAGTAGTTAAAAACGGCTATGTGCAATCCAGGGTTGAACCGGGTGGCCCGGGCTAGGTGAACTCGCCTGCCTCGGCCGCCGCCCTTTGTGCATTTCAGGGTTGACACCCCCCACCTTAGGCATATCTTAAAATGTGCAATCTAGGGTTGAGGGGATGGAATGGCTAACGGACAGGTCAAAGACACGATGCTGGCGGACTTCATCTGGAAGAACGCCGAGGACCTGTGGGGCGACTTCCGACACACGGAGTTCGGCAAGGTCATTCTCCCCTTCACCCTGCTTCGGCGGCTGGAATGCGTCCTGGAGACCAGCCGTGTGAAGGTGCGGGCCGCCCACGAGGAACACAAGGACTCCGGGCTGGCAGTGGACACCATCCTTCGGAAGTTGACGGGCCTGCCCTTCTACAACGTGAGCGAGTACACCCTCGACAACCTTGGCTCCTCCAAGACCCGCCAGAACCTTGAAGACTACGTCTCGAAGTTCTCCGGAAACGCCCGAGCGATCTTCGAGCAGTTTGAGTTCGCCAGCACGATCACCAAGCTGGACAAGGCCGGGATTCTCTTCCGGATCTGCAAGAACTTCGCCGGGATCGACCTCGACCCGAAAGTGGTGCCTGATCGGGTAATGAGCAACATCTACGAGCACCTCATCCGCCGCTTCGGGGCCGCCGTCAACGAAGGGGCTGAGGACTTCATGACCCCGAGGGACGTAGTCCACTTGGCCACCACCCTCTTGCTTGACCCTGACGACAAGCTCTTTGAGTCGAACCCTGGCCTGATTCGGACCCTCTACGATCCAACCAGTGGGACCGGAGGGTTCCTCTCGGACGCGATGGATCATGTCGATACCTACTCGTCCAAGTATTCAGTGCCTCCGGTGCTGATTCCCTTCGGCCAAGAGTTGGAGCCTGAGACCCACGCGGTCTGCCTTTCCAGCATGTTGCTGAGGACGCTGGCCAGCGACCCAGGCCGGGACCTCTCCAAGAACATCAAGCTGGGGAACACGCTCTCGAACGACCAGTTCCGGGACGACCGGTTCCACTACGGTCTGGCCAATCCCCCCTTCGGGAAGAAGTGGGAGAAGGAACAAGAGTTTGTTGAGCGAGAACGCCGAGAGAAGGGGTTCCTGGGCCGCTTCGGGCCGGGAACTCCACGCATCAACGATGGCTCGATGCTCTTCCTTCTGCACCTTGCCAGCAAGATGGAGCACCCCGAGAAGGGCGGCGGGCGGGTCGCTATCGTCCTGTCCGGCTCGCCGCTATTCAATGGTGGGGCTGGGTCAGGGGAATCAGAGATCCGGCGCTGGCTGCTGGAACAGGACCTCGTTGAGGCCATCGTCGCCTTGCCCTCGGGAATCTTCTTCCGGACGGGGATCGGGACCTACATCTGGATCCTCAGCAACAAGAAGGCCCAGGAACGCAAGGGGAAGGTCCAGTTGCTTGATGCGACGACCTTCTGGACCCCCATCAAGAACGAGGGCAACAAGCGCCGTAAGATCAGCGACGACCAGATCCGGGAGATCGCGGACCAGTACCTTGCCTTCGAGTCCTCGCGCATCAGCAAGGTCATCGAGTCCACCCAGTTCGGCTACCGGAGGATCAAGGTGCTTCGCCCCCTCCGGATGGCTCTCCACCTCAATCCGGAGGCCCTGGGCCGCCTGAAGGAGCACAAGCAGTGGCAGAAGCTCTCTGAGGCCGAGGCCAAGGCCTGGGAGAAGGCTTTGACTCCCCATCTCGGAGAAGTCCACGACTACGGCTGGGCAAAGACCTTCGCGGAGGAGACCAGCGCGAAGAGCAAGGTCATCGAAAAGGTCGGCAAGGCCTTCATCAAGGCCCTAATCAACACCTTTGGCGAGCGTGACCCCCAGGGGGAGATCGTCCTGGATGACGACGGCGTCCAGGTTCCGGATCCCGAGCTTGCCGACTTCGAGAACGTGCCTCTTGGTCAGGACATCAAGGACTACCTGGCTGTGGAGGTGATGCCTCATGTTCCTGATGCCTACATCGACGAGTCTTTCTGTGACGACGGGGACAAGAAGGTCGGTCGGGTTGGCTATGAGATCAACTTCAACCGCTACTTCTACAAGTTCCAGCCGCCGCCGAAGCTCGAAGAGATCGACGCCAAGCTGAAGCAGGTGGAGGAAGAGATCCACGCGCTGCTGAACGCGGTGACGAAATGAGCCGTTACAAGCCCTATGGTGCCTACAGGGACTCCGGCTCGGAGTGGCTGGGCTCCATCCCTAAGCATTGGGAGGTGAAGCGACTCCGTCATTTGGCCTCGTTTGCGAACAGCAATGTGGACAAGAAAAGTCATGATGGAGAGCAGGCGGTTCGCCTCTGCAATTACACCGATGTCTATTACAACGAGTTCATCCATGCGGACTTGGACTTCATGCCTGCTACCGCTACGGAAGGGCAGGCCGTAGCGTTCGGGCTTCAGGCTGGTGATGTCATCATCACGAAGGATTCTGAGGATCCGAGGGACATTGGTATCCCATCGTTCGTACCCGAAAACATCCCGGGGGTAGTTTGCGGCTACCACCTCACATTGATTCGGGCGATCCACCCCCAGACTGCTCAATTCATCTTCCGCGCCATCCAGAGCCACCCAAGCAAAGGCTACTTCTATGTTGGGGCCCCCGGGATCACGAGGTTTGGCTTGGGCCAGGACGTTATCGGGGATCTTCCCGTTGCTCTCCCACCTGTGTCCGAACGTGCCCGGATCGCCGATTGGATCCAATCCGAGACGGCCCGCATTGACGCACTGATCGGGAAGAAGACGCTCTTCATTGATCTCCTAAAGCAGAAGCGCCAGTCCGCCATCACTCAGGCCGTCACAAAGGGGCACGACCCCAATGTGAAGTTGAAGGACTCGGGGGTGGCGTGGATTGGAGAAGTCCCTGCACACTGGAGTGTCTCAAAACTTGGCTATATCGCTACCGAACAAGGTGGGAAAACGCCTAGCACCTCGGACTCACGGTTTTGGGATGGGGGCATCCCATGGGTGACCCCAAAGGATATGAAGGTTGATTTGATCAGCCGTTCGTTGGATACGATCACGGAAACCGCCGTGAGTGAGTGTGGGATGCCACTAATTCAGCCGGGTTCGGTTCTCGTGGTGGTGCGTGGGATGATCCTGGCCCACTCGTTTCCTGTTGCAGAAACGGCGATACCAGTAACTATCAACCAGGACATGAAGGCGCTCACCCCATGTCCTGAAGTGCTGGCTCCGTATCTGCGACTTCTTCTTCAAAGCGCCAAGCAGTATGTGGTTAGCGTGCTTGTTGCCGAAGCGGCCCACGGCACTTGTGTCCTGCGGACTGACATTTGGAAACAGTTGCCAATGGTCATTCCGCCTCTTGGTGAGCAAAAGGAAATCCTTGATTACATCTCGACTACTACGAAAAGGCTTGATGCCGTTGTCGCCGCAGTCGTGTCAAGCATCACCCTCCTCAAAGAGCGCCGCACAGCCCTGATCACCGCCGCCGTTACCGGCCAAATCGACCTGCGGGAGGACATCGCATGAGCGAGCCCCACCACGAGAAAGAGTTCCAGAAATACATCGTCGCCCAGTTGGAGGCCATGGGCTGGCTCGTTGGGACCACCAACGGCTATGACACGGAGAACGCCCTCTTCACGGAAGATGTGCTTGCCTGGGTCAAGGCCACCCAGCCGAAGTCCTGGGAGAAGCTGGAGGCTACCCATAAGGGCAAGGCCCTGGATGCCCTAACCGACCGCCTAGCCAAGGCCCTGGAGAAGGATGGGACGGTCCAGGTGCTCCGTGGCGGCTTCCAGATCGCTGGTGCCGGTCACTTCGATATGAGCGAGGCTGCGCCCGAGGACATGAGGAATCAGGGCGTCTTGGACCGTTACAAGGCCAACAGGCTGCGGGTGGTGCCGGAGTTGGAGTACCATCCTGCCCACGGTTACGCGATTGATCTGGTCTTCTTCATCAATGGCATCCCTGTGGGAACCACGGAACTCAAGACCGACTTCACTCAGGCGGTCGAAGACGCTATGGAGCAGTACCGGAATGACCGGAAGCCCTACGATCCGGTCACCAAGCGCAAGGAACCCCTCCTGACCTTCAAGAGGGGTGCGGTGGTCCACTTCGCCATGTCTGATTCGGACATCCGAATGGCGACCAAGCTGGATGGCGAGAACACCTACTTCCTGCCCTTCAACAGCGGGAACAATGGCCACGCCGGTAATGCTGCCCGCGAGGACAAGGATTACCCTGTCGCTTACTTCTGGAGGGATGTGCTGAAGCCTGACGCCTGGCTCCGCATCTTCCACAGCTTCGTCTATGTCGAGAAGAAGGATGTGGTGGACCTTCACGGGAACTGGACCAAAAAGGAAACTCTCATCTTCCCGAGGTTCCACCAGTGGTCGGCCGTGAACGCCATGATCGCGGATGCCAAGGCCAACGGCCCTGGCATGGCCTACCTCTGCGAGCACAGCGCCGGGTCCGGCAAGACCAGCACCATCGCCTGGACCGCCCACGACCTCATCAAGCTGCGCCATGACGACGGGAAGGCCTACTTCGACTCGGTCATCATCGTCACTGACCGGACGGTCTTGGACAGCCAGTTGCAGGACGCGGTGAAGCAGATCGACTGCCAGTTCGGCGTTATTGCTGCCATCGACCGGGACAAGTCCTCCAAGTCCAAGAGCAAGCAGTTGACGGAAGCCATCTCCAGCGGGATCCCGATCATCGTGGTCACGATCCAGACCTTCCCTTACGCGATGGAAGCGATCCTCACGGCGGGCTCCCTCAAGGACAAGCACTTCGCTGTCATCATTGATGAGGCCCACAACTCCCAGACGGGGACGAACGCCTCCAAGCTCCAGGCGGTCCTGGCGCTGCAATCCAAGGATGCGATGGCGGCCATGACTGTTGAGGACCTTCTGGAGCACATCCAGAAGTCCCGAGTCCGGCCCAAGAACATCAGCCACTTCGCCTTCACGGCCACCCCGAAGCACTCGACCCTGATGCTCTTTGGACGCCCCAAGGACCCTACCCAGCCGTCCTCCAAGGACAACCTTCCAGAGTCCTTCCACAAGTACCCGATGCGTCAGGCCATCGAGGAGGGATTCATCCTCGACGTGCTTCAGAACTACGTGCCCTACAAGACCGCCTACAACCTGAGCGAGCAGTTGGGCAAAGACAAGCGGGTGAACACCCGCCAGGCTCGCCGTGCGCTGGCCCAATGGATGGCGCTGCACCCGACCAACGTCACCCAGAAGGTGCAACTCATCGTCGAGCACTTCTCGAAGAATGTGGCCCACCTGTTGGACGGGAAGGCCAAGGCCATGGTGGTGACCAGTTCTCGGGCCGCCGCCGTCCGTTACAAGAAGGGGTTTGACGCATACATCATGAAGCACCCCGAGCACGCGGGCATTCGTGCCCTGGTCGCCTTCTCAGGGAAGCTGACGGCGAAACAGGTCAATCACCCTGCCGACGAGCACCTGAAGGGTGATGACTTCAAGGTCGCGGAGGATGAGGAGTTCACCGAACTCAACATGAACCCTGACACCAAGGGTGCGGACCTTCGGGCTGCTTTTGATCGCCCGGAATATCGGGTCATGCTGGTGGCCGACAAGTTCCAGACCGGTTTCGACCAGCCCAAGCTGGTGGCCATGTATATCGACAAGAAGATCGCCAACGAGGTGGAGATCGTCCAGACGCTCTCCCGCCTGAACCGGACTGCGCCGGGGAAGGACGGAACCTTCGTGATCGACTTCGTGAACGACCCCGATTCCGTCCGCCTGGCCTTCGCCAAGTACGATTCCGGGGCCCAGATCATTGATGTCCAAGACCTGAACGTGGTCTACGAGATCAAGGCCCCCTTGGACAAGGCTGGGATCTATGACGAGAAGGATCTGGACGCCTTCCGGGAGGCCCGGTTCAAGGCTGCCAGGGGTCTGACTTCGGGCGCGGCTACCACCCACAAGGAGCTTTACGCTGCTACCCAGCACCCCACGGAAATCTACAACCAGAAGTTGAAGATGCTGAAGGATGCCGTAAAGACCAGTGAGGCGGCCTACCAGGATGCTCGCGCCAAGAAGAACAAGGACGCCATGAAGGCTGCCGACCACCAGAGGGCGGACTACGCGGCCCAGATGGTCGCCTTGGTCAACTTCAAGAATGGCCTCGGACGGTTCTGCCGGACCTACTCCTATGTGGCCCAACTCATTGACTTCGGAGATCCGGAGCTTGAGAACTACGCCGCCTTCGCCAAGCTGCTGAGTAAGCGGCTGGACGGGATCTCCCCTGACGAGGTGGACCTCAAGGGCTTGCTGTTGACGGGTTTTGGGATCCTCGACCGGAAGAACCAGCCAGTGAAGCCCGACCAGGAGGACCTGGTTCTCCCTCCGGTGGGGCCTGGTGGTGAGGGCAAAGCCCACGACCCGGACTTCTTGGCTGACATTATCAAGCGCATGAACGCCATCTTTGGCAAGGTGGCACCGATCAAGGATCTCGTTGCCCTGACGAACCAGGTGACTTCCATTGCCCGAGAGAACGACACCGTCATGGCTCAGGTCGAGAACAACACGCGGGACCAGACCATGAAGGGGAATCTCCCTGGGGCAATCGAGCAGGCCGTGGTCCGAGCCCTAACCTCGCACCAGGCCGCAGCGAAACTGCTGCTGAAGTCGGACCAGCAGTCCATGTCTGCCTTCACGCACCTCATCTACGACATCCTGAAGGTTGGCCGCGAGATCGACCTGGAGGCTTCGTGATCGACCTCCTCCGTCTCCCGGGCATCACGCCCATGGATCTCCGAGACGATGGGAAGATCCTTGTGATCCAAGCCGAGGCACAGGAACCGCAAGTGCCCAACTGTCCTACCTGTGGGACCGCCCTGTTCCGTCACGGGAAGCGTGTTCATGTCTTTGCTGACACACCGCTCGAAATGCGCCCAGTTCGTATCGAAATCACCCGCCAACGCTTTCGCTGCGGCACCTGCGGGAAGATCGTCACTCTGGAGCTTCCCTTCCTGGACGACAAGCGCCGTGCGACCCGCCGACTGGTCGATTCCGTGCGTGAGCGGTGCCTCAGCAAGACCTTCCACAGCCTGTCTGAAGACACCGGCCTGGCCGTCAACACCATCAAGAACATCGCCCAAGACCTGATCAGCGACATGGATCGGGAGGTTCGCTTCGAGACCCCGAGCATCATGGGCATCGACGAACTGAACCTGGCGGGTGGGATGCGGTGCATCATCACCAACCTCGCCACCATGAGCGTCTTTGACATGCTGGCAGAGAGGACCCAGGCCGTTCTAAAGCCGTTCTTTGAGGCCATGAGCGACCGAGAGAAGGTCGAGTGGGTCTGCACCGATATGTGGCGTCCATTTAAACGGTCCTTCGCCCCATACCTCCCAAATGCCAAGCTCGTCATCGACAAATTCCATGTTGTCCGGATGGCTTCCGATGCCCTGGAATCGGAGCGGAAGAAGTATCAGAAGGACCTGGATAAGGATGCTCGGCTTCAGATCAAGAAGTCAGTGCGGTGGCTTACTCTCAAGCGCACAAGCAGCCTGACCCCAGAGGAGGCTGTGGCCCTTGCCATCGTGAAGAAGAGCGTGCCCGACCTGGGCGTTGCCCATGACTTGAAAGAGTCTTTCTACGAAATCTATGACCAGGACACGAGGGCGGACGCGATGCTTGCCTTCAAGGACTGGGAGAAGTCCATCCCGGCGAAAATGCCCATGTTCAAGTCGTTGGCGAAGACGGTTCACAACCACTACGAAGACATCTTCGCCTATTGGGATGCCCCAACCCGGATAACGAACGCCTACACCGAGGGCGCTAATGGGATCACCAAAGTTGCGAATCGGACTGGTCGTGGCTACAGCTATGAAGTGATCCGCGCCAAGGTCCTGTACCACAAGTTGGCAAGGGAGATTGGGTCCGTGCGGCGCTTAATCATCCAGGAGGACCCGAGTCCCAGTGCCGGTTCGGGTTTCCTGATGGCCAAGTGGCTCCCCTCCGGCCTTCTATCAACCAGTGAGACCATCCAGGTGACCGAGTACGGCCCCTACCTTTCAACCTTGGTGGCGGCGGCCGAGGCAGGCGAGTTCACCTAGCCCAGGCCACCCGGTTCAACCCTGGATTGCACATAGCCTTAAAAACAGATTCACATCGCATCAAATATCCAAAGACCCTCAATGTTTAGATAATGAATATGTTGTGATGGATGTGACTGCTATACCAGTGATTGAATCACTTCGAATTGAATTTAATGTGTATAATTCTTGGGATATATTTTTAAATCATATAAATTTATTATTGAAATCATTAAAATAAATTTGGAATTGTTACCGTGAATGATTAACAACGAAGGATGCCATGTCACTCATTACCACGGTCAAATCCATCCAGGACATCATGCGCAAGGATGTCGGCGTGGACGGCGACGCCCAGCGCATCGGTCAGCTCGTCTGGCTGTTCTTCCTGAAGATCTGGGATGACCGGGAACAGGAACAGGAGCTGGTGGAGCCCGGCTTCCAGAGCCCCTTGGTCGATGTCCGCTGGCAGGAGGGTGATGAGACCCGCACAGCGAAGGATCTGCGCTGGCGGTCCTGGGCTGCCGATCCTGAAGGCATCACCGGGGAAGGCCTGCTGGACTTCGCCAACAACACCCTGTTCCCGGCCCTGAAGTCCCTAGAAGTAGGGCCGAAGGTTGAGGGGGATTCCACGGCTGCTCGGATGGCTGACTTGTTGCGCCGCCGTCGGCAGCTCATCCGCAGCATTTTCGTGGACGCCTACCAGTACATGAAGAACGGCACACTGCTCCGGCAGGTGATCAACAAGGTCCAAGCCGACATCGACTTCAATGACTCTAAGAACAGGCACCTCTTTGGGGAGATCTACGAAAGCCTACTGCGCGACCTCCAGAGCGCCGGCAATGCGGGCGAGTACTACACGCCCCGGGCTGTCACGGAATTCGCCGTGAACCGCATCAACCCCAAGTTGGGCGAAACCATCCTCGACCCGGCGTGCGGCACGGGTGGCTTCCTTTCCTGTTCCATTGAACACCTGCGGAAGCAGGCCAAAACCCCCGACCAGGAGCGCCAGATCCAGGCCAGCATCCGTGGGGTCGAGAAGAAGCCCCTGCCCCACCTGCTCTGCACCACCAACATGATCGTGCATGGCATCGAAATCCCCACCCAGATTCGGCATGACAACACCCTCAGCCGCCCTCTACGGGAGTACGGCCCCAAGGACAGGGTGGACATCATTCTCACCAACCCACCCTTCGGCGGCATGGAAGAGGACGGCATCGAGCAAAACTTCCCCTCCGGCTACCGAACCCGGGAAACGGCCGACCTCTTCCTCGTGCTCATCATGACCCTGCTGAAGGATGGCGGCCGGGCGGCGGTGGTACTGCCGGACGGCACCCTCTTTGGTGAAGGCATCAAGACCCGCATCAAGGAAGACCTGCTCACCACCTGCAACCTGCACACCATCGTGCGGTTCCCGAAGGGGGTCTTCGCGCCCTACACCAGCATCAACACCAACCTGCTTTTCATCACCAAGGGCGAGCCCACAAAGAAGGTCTGGTACTACGAACACCCCTATCCCGAGGGCTACAAGTCCTACTCCAAGACCAAGCCCATGCGTTTCGAGGAATTTTTCCCCGAGGTTGCCTGGTGGTACAAGCGCGTCGAGAGCGAACAGGCCTGGTGCGTCTCAATTGAGGACATCCAGGCGCGTGCGTATAACCTGGACATCAAGAACCCCAACGCTCCTGAACTATCCCATGAGGATCCGGATGTGCTTTTGGAACGATACGCCCAGGCCCGGGCCGAGGCAGACCGCATTCGGGAGGAACTGAAAGCGGCTCTGTCTGGTTGCTTGTTGCGGGGCGACCAGTGACCCCGCACGACCTGCTGGCGAACTTCGAGATCCTCGCCGAAGCGCCCAATGGCATCTCGCGATTGCGGGAGCTGGTGCTAGAACTGGCGATGCGGGGGAAGCTGGTAGAGCAGAATCCGGCAGATGAACCCGCAATAGAACTAGCCAAGCGGATTCAACAAAGGCTTCCAATCATTAGGAAGCGGAGAAATGGGACCCTGGGACACAGCGATTCTGAACTTGCATCCATTCAAGCCGAGAGCATTCCAGAAGGTTGGTATGCCTGCACTCTTGGATCAGTCACTCGACTCATTAATGGCAGAGCCTATTCGCGACCTGAATTGTTGAGTTCTGGAACACCGATTATTCGCATACAAAACCTGAATGCTGGGAACTCATGGTTCTATTCAGATCTAAAATTAGAAGATGAAAAATATTGCGTCGATGGCGATCTGCTTTTTGCATGGTCTGCGACATTCGGCCCCTACATTTGGCACGGACCAAGGGCAATTTTCCACTATCACATATGGAAAATTGATCTACTGCAAGGTTGCGACAGTCAGTTCATGTACTACCTTCTAGAAGCGATAAGTGAAAGAGTCCGATCGAAGGCACATGGCGTTGCTATGTTGCACATGACTAAAGAGGGGATGGAGGCTTGGCCCATAACAATCCCCCCTCTGTCAGAACAACGTCGTATCGTTGCTCGAGTGGATGAGTTGATGGCCCGGCTTGGTCACCTAGAGGTCAAGCGCCAGGGGCGCGAAGCCGCCCGCACCGCCGCCCGCGATTCCGGCCTCGCCGCTCTCCGCGAAGCCCTCAGTCCCGACGATGTCGAAGCCGCCTGGCTCCGTATTCAGGAACGGTTTGGGGATCTCTTCGCCACACCCGGGGATGTTAAACCACTGCGGGCGTTGACATTGGAGCTTGCTGTACGCGGAAAGCTCGTGGAGCAGGATCAGAACGATGAGCCGGCATCGAACCTCTTGATGCGTGCCAAAGCACGCCAAACAACACACTACGGCTCAGGCCGGCAGGGACGGTCTTCGGCCGAGACGGAGACCGCGATGCCATTCGACATCCCCGACGGGTGGTCCTGGGCTCGCATGGATGAGTTCTGCGACATCAAAAGCGGGGTCGCCAAGGGCAAGAATCTCCAGGGCCTCAAATGCCAGGATTACCCTTACCTTCGCGTCGCAAATGTCCAGGCTGGCTATACGGATTTGGCAGTGATGAAAATGTTGCCCCTGCCGGTGAATGAATTGGGAGCCTATCGCCTCGTTAAAGGTGATGTCCTACTCACGGAAGGTGGGGATTGGGACAAGCTGGGGCGATCGGCAGTCTGGGGTGGAGAAATCGACCCCTGCATCCATCAGAACCATGTCTTCAGGGCCCGAATCCTTGACCAAGGAATTCACCCACGGTGGATTAGCAGCTTCACCAACTCTCCCGATGGGCGAGCCTACTTTCAGTCATGTGCGAAACAGACAACAAATCTCGCCTCCATCAATATGACGCAGTTGAAAATCTGCCTGGTACCAATTCCACCCAAGGCAGAACAGGATCGCATTCTCGCTCGCATGGATGAATTGATGGACCTGCTGGACAGCCTTTCGGAATCAATGTCAGGCCAATCGAAGTTTGCAGAGACCTTCGCCGCCGCCGCGGTCCATCACCTAGACGTCTGAAACCATGAGGTCCCAAAGATGACTTCCGCGAAGGCTTCGGCTCGGATCTACTTCACCGACTTCTTTGGTGTCGATCCTGAGGCCCTTGAAGCCTACGGAGCGTTCAATGTCTCCCTGGTCAACGATCTGCCTCTATTCATCGACCCGTTCCTTCTTTTCGACAGCAAGGACGAGAAATACCAGCGGCCCCACCAGGACATCATCCAGTATGTCCGTTTCCTGCGTGATCGATCGGTCGAGACGATTCTCCCCCCGCGGATGGTGGAGGAGTGGTTTCACTTCCCTGAGGTCCGCCAGAACTGGCTGGGGTTCAGCAAGAGTGGCAACGGTGGCAGCGGTTTGGGAGCCAAGTTCGCTCACGCCCTTCACAAGAACTTGCACTCAGCCTTTCGGGCCTTCGGTGAAGAAACCATCACCCGCGGGCACCACCTCGAAAAGCTTCGCCTGCTCGACAATGGAGTGGGGCGGGATCACCTGAGTGATTTCACGACCAATCTGATCAAGGCCTTCCTTCTGGACTACACCCAGACGTTCGCTCTGGAGCACCTGAAACCCACCCAACGGCGGCGCGTGGCAGTTCAAAAAGTCTGGTTCGACTATGAGCGCCAGCGTTGGCGCGGTGCACATTACGAACTCCCTTACTGGAACCGTGACTTTGTCATCTTGACCCCCAAGGACTTCCTGACAAAGGATGAGGCCTGGATCAATCGAGCGGACCTTCTTGATCGCTTCCAAGACATCTACGAATCTTTACCAGACGAACAGCTCCGTGCGCGCGTGGATGAGCACTTCCGAAAGCTCCTGACAGACGACATGAAGGATGACGAGGTTAGGGAGGCCGCATCGGCCACCATTCAGGCCTACCCCGAGCTCCTGGACTACTACATTCGAGACAAGGAAGAGAACGGAGATAAGGCACACCAAGTAAGCGGCCTTAAGGTTCGACAAACCGAGGAACATTTCATCAACCAAGTGCGGGACTTGGTGGATCGCCATCTCGCTGGGACTGCGTTCTATCAGGACGCGGATACGTTTGAGGCGGCCTTGCGGCGGATCCATTTCCTTAAGGATGTAATCGAAAACAAGGACGGATATCGGCTGTTCTATTTGGACGGGAAGCCCATCAAGCGTGAGGAAGATCTCCAAATCATGTACCGCCTGACCTGGTACGCCTCCCCCTATGAAATTGATCGAGAAGTAAATAATGGACGGGGTCCTGTTGACTTCAAGGCCTCTGGTGGAAGCAAGGACAAGACCCTTATTGAGTTCAAGTTAGCATCCAACAGCAAGTTGAAAAAAAATCTGCAACACCAGGTCGAGGTCTACCAAGCGGCAAATAACACCTCCAAATCAATCAAGGTCATTCTGTATTTTAGCGATTCTGAGTACGAGCGTGTCTTCAAGACTTTGAAGGAACTCAACCTACTGGACCGACCTGATGTCATCACGATTGACGCGGGTCGCGACAACAAACCCTCTGCTTCAAACGCGTGATTACTGAAAAGGATTACCTTGGCAGGCCCCAACTCGCTTCTAAACGAACTGGAAAGCATGAAGCATATGCTCATCGCAACGGCCTCAGGTGGAGATCGTGTCGACGGGTCCTACCCCAATTTACGAAAGTCCCTGATCCAATCTTCGATTGGAGCTCGCCTACCCAGATTCATCCATACATGTCGTGACCTTGGGGAATTCTGGGGGTTCATCCAGCCGAAATTTAGGCACTATCGGGAGCGGTCGGCTTTTCTGGTAGAGGAATTCGCCCCATTACTTGATGAACTCGAACGTGCAGAACTCCACCCGGGCCTTGCTCCCATTCAAGACACACTTGGCAAGGTTGATAGCGACCATGTCAGGGATGCGTGGCAGAAGGCTCTTGACCGCCGAACTGAGGACCCGGAGGGCGCGATCACGGCGGCCCGAACGCTTCTCGAAGCGGTCTGCAAGCACATCCTGGATAGTTGTTCGATCTCCTATAACGACAAGGAGGAACTTCCCGGGCTTCATGCGCTGGCCATCGAACAACTCAATCTGGCCCCCAGTCAGCACACCGAACCGATATTCAAAACAATCTTGGGCAACTGCCAGTCGGTGGTGAACGGGCTTGGCACAATGCGAAATCGACTTGGGGACGCGCATGGTCGAGCCATGCGCCAAGTGAAGCCAGCCCCAAGGCACGCCGAACTCGCCGTCAACCTCGCCGGCACTGTAGCCTCATTCTTGGTTTCGACCTGGGAAATCAAAGAGCCTCTCCTTTCTACATCCAGGCGGCTCTCACCCGACGAACGGCAGGTCTTGCTGCTGGCCCGCCAAAAGGGCGACAAGGTATCGATGCACCGAGTGAAGACCGAGACAGGGATGGGCCTTGCCATTGATGGATTGACCGAACTGGAGGACGGGGCAACTACCGTCCAAGCCCTGTTTAATCGAGGGATTCTAGGGGGTGAATCGATGGACCAGGCCCTGACTTACCCGCTCACTTCCCTCGGCCTTGCCGAAGCCGCGGAGGTTGCCCGCAATCCTATTGCTGATGGAACTTCGCCATCGGCCTCAGCTATCGGAATCCCGAAGGCGAAGTGAAGTTCCCTGATTTCCGGCCACCGAAGGAACTGTATGCAGCCCGACAAGTCCACCATCGTCCAACTCTTCGACAACCGGGAGCAGTACCTCATCCCGCTATTTCAGCGTGGCTATGTCTGGACGCTCACGGACGAGGTGCTTCCCCTTTGGGACGACATCATGGACCAGGTGGAGGCCCTGCGGGAATTCAACGATCGGGTAGAAGAGGCGGGCGGAAAATCCAACCACCTGAAACCCATGAAGAAGCACTTTCTCGGGACCTTGGTCCTGGGCGCCCCATCGGATAATGGCACTGACCGGATCCCTACCCGGGAGGTCATCGACGGGCAGCAACGCATCACGACCTTTCATCTACTTTTCCTGGCACTCAGGGACCTGCTCGCCCTGAGCGGGGATACAGGTCTGATTGAAGACCTCTTGCAGCTCACGCGGAACCGGGGCGACTACAAGGACAAGAGTGACTACCACAAGGTCAGGCCCACCAACGTCGGCCGGGACATCCTCCAGGGCCTGATCGAACAAGGTGGGCTCGAGGCGGTCTGTAAGCGGTTCCCCAGCAAGCTCAACGGCAAGCCTGTGGAGCGCCCTCCCCTTGTCCAGACCTACCTGTTCTTCTATGGCGTCCTATCCCTTTTCCTCCGCGGGAAGGCGCACGACCTGCAGATCAAGGCTGAACGAGATCCTGAAGGACAGACCCTTGCCCATTCCATCATCCGGTCCATCAAGCGGGATCCCGCCCTGCAGATCCCATACAGCCACCTTTCTGTGGACCTCGCCCATGCACGTCTCCTGAAGAGGGCCCTCCACTCCTGCTTCCAGATCATGGTACTGAAGCTGGACGATCGAGAGGACGACCCCCAGATCATCTTCGAAACCCTGAACGCCCGGGGTGTGCCCCTTCAGCCCAGCGACCTGGTCCGGAACTACCTCTTCCTGCAATCCACGCGGAAGGGGGAGGACGTGGACTCGCTCTATGAGGACTATTGGAAACCCTTCGATGAGCAACCTGACACCACCCTGGGGGCCAAGGGCGAAAAGTTCTGGAAGGTCCAGGAAACCCAGGGCCGCTTGAAGAACTCCCGCCTGGACCTGCTGCTCTACTACTACCTGGGCCTGCGTCGGCAGGAGACCACAAAGGTATCTCATGTCTTCGAAGGGTTCAGGGACTGGTGGGAATCGGAAGATCGAAACACTGATTCAGAGCTCGCCCAGCTTCAGACCATCGCCAAGTACTTCTCCAACTTCCTTTCCCCCATCCAGGGCACCCGCCTGGGATCTTTCTGTCGGCGGATGAGGCTGCTCGACACGGCCACCTTGACCCCATTGGCCCTGTACCTGCTTGAGAAGCATGGTGGCGCGACACCTGCTGTAGAGATGGCTCTTGATGACCTCGAATCGTACGTGGTTCGCCGGTTTGTCTGCGGGTTCACCCCGAAGGGGTACAACCGCATTTTCCTTATTCGTATCCTGGGAGAAATGGTCCGGGATGGTTCGAAGGACCCCGGCCTCCTTCGGAGGAAACTGCATGACCTGGAGGGCGCCAGCCAGCGCTGGCCAGCTGACCAGGAATTTCGCCAGTCGTGGTGCCACAACGCCCTGTATACCAACCGTGCCCCCAAGGTGAAGGCCCTCCTGGAAGCACTCGAGATGGCCCTCCGGTCAGGAAAACAGGAATGGCAGGACCTTCCCATGGCCCTGACGGTTGAGCACGTCCTGCCCCAGAACGGATCCCCAGAGAATTGGCCCATTGCTGATACCTCGGACGAAGGCAGGGCCACCAGGCAGCGTCTGCTGCACAGCATCGGCAACCTCACCCTCGTGACGCCAAGCTTCAACTCAGCCCTCAGCAACGCCCCGTTTGTGGCCAAACGGAAGGAAATCGTCACTACGAGCCTGCTGAACATGAACACCTACTTCCAGCGGTTCGCCGAGGACCCGCTCTGGGATGAGGCCCGGATCAAGGCCCGAAGCGAAGAACTCTTCGAGCTCGCGAAGCAGATCTGGCCGCACCCCGGGCCAAAGGCCGAGACCCCGGAGACAATTGGATCCAACCTCGGACACGATAGGGGGGATCTCGACCCAACCGATACGCCTTGGCTTTCAGTGAAAAAGGCCAAGAAGATCGGGAACGGTGAACAGGGTCCCTGGAACGGCCAATACTACGTGAGCTTCGGCGATGAAGAATCCCGTAACTGGGAAGAGGCCATCAAATACGGATTTGTGTCCGCTGGCGGAGGTCCCTGGTACAGCAAGACCCTCGCACTACTGCAGCCCGGCGGCCGTGTGTGGGTGATGATGCCCGGCCGCGGCTATGTCGGAGTTGGAATCGTCGAGGAGCCAGTGGTCAAGGTCGATGTCTTCCAGGTCACCCTGCCCGACGGGCGGAAGGTCCCGATCACCCATCCCGATGCTGGAATCCAATCTAGTGGCATGTTCAAGCACCAAAGTGACCCCGAAAAGGCTGAGTATTTGGTCCGCGTGAAGTGGATCCAAACCCATTCCCCATCCCAAGCCATCTGGGAGCCAGACTTCTTCGCCATCCAGCATTCCGCCTGCCGGCCGAAGTCGCTGACGTGGCCTCGGACTGTCGACCGCCTGAAGGCGATCTGGGGAATCGAATAAGATCTGTTTGTTACTTTAGACCTTTGGCTCTTCAATTCGAACCCCACGCGACATAACCCTACTTATTGGATATGGGCCCCCTGCCCCGCCCATACATTCCAGTCAGAACTCGATTCCTCCTTGGTCTAGTTTTCTGGGTGGGGGGAATCATAGCACTCTACATTAATCCGATTAGTCTCATGATCCCAACAACAACATAGACGGTTATAAATATTATCAAGACTATGCCACACCCGACCTTTGGAAGGTTGATTGGTTTGTCTCCAATATGTTCGAGTACCCACATGATGGGATAACCCACTGCCGCACCAACCAGGCAGGTCAAGACTGTAAACATCAAAAATGCAAATACACTCAAATCTGGATTCCTTTAGTCCTCATAAGCCTGGGGCAGCGGAATGTAATTTTGACCGTGTTGGAATTGAAGCGAGAGCCATCGACGCGCCTAGAGATGTATAAGCCGGGCCCGACTCAAAATTTTGACCACCTCGGTTGTGTGAACCCGTAGTTTTAGATTATGGATCACCTACAGCCCATGATTTTGAAATTTTATATACCATTTTTGGCCCGACGATTAGGTCGAACCTCACTACGCACCTTCCTTGGCATATTAAGGGCCATCAATATTTCCGAGGCAAGTATTGAGGCGGAATAGGGAATCAGGTTCCACCCCGGGAGTACAATCCGCGGCTCGTTCTCGACGATCACCGCCACTCTTTGCTCTGGCCAACACCATTCCGCAGTCCCAATGGTTTCTTGACCAAGCACAAGATCTCGACCGACTTCGGGGAGAGGGACACCCAGCTCTTGTAACTCGAGAAGAATCGGGTGCCCTACGGATGAATATTTCAAGACTGAATCCCAATTCCATTCATCTAAACTTTCCGGCTCATTCCCTTCATATGCCGTGCCAAATACCTGGCCTAGCGACGTTTCCGACATGGCACCACCTGCCAGATTCTGAATCAGCAATTCCATCGCAGCGAGGCCTGCCAGCCTCCTTAGTGGCTTGATGCGGTGTTCTGCCCTGTTGTCATGAGTCAGGATGCATTCTGGACATGCGTTGGAACAGGCGTCCGATGGACGGTGCTCATGGGAAAGAATTTTTCTTGCGAGGTCCAACCAGGCGGAAAGCCGCTTGGATTCTTGCAGTCTCGCCAGCAATCCACTTCCGCCGCTGGTTAAGTCAACAAGATATAGGGTTTCAGGAGCGTCTTCTGTGATATCCGAAATGGCGAGTGTTCGGGGGTCGAGTTCTAATAAGAAGGCTGCAGCAAGACGGAGTGCGTGGGATGCTGCGCGCATCCCCTCATAGCCTATGGGGGCGAGACTACGGATTCTCAGGACATCCATCCTTACGACTTCTCCTAAAACAACGGAGTCAGGTGCAGTCGTAGTGTCCTTGGCACAACAAGGTGTCCAAGGACGACCGTCAGCGACTACCCTACGCATCCGGCCACACCCAGAACACAGCCAGAATCCTTTTTCTTCGCCTCCTAGGTTCAGAAACGCCACATGCACAGAAGGTCGGAAGGTGATCATTCCATCGGGCCATTGGCGATCATCCAACGTGAGAATTCGGGAAGATCGACCTGGCGGTAGTTCAGCGTTTGTTCCCGCTAGTTTGAACCCATCTTCTGAGGAAAAAGCATAAGGAATCACGATCGATCGCAGATCGTGCTCGCTGCTCATACAGGCTGGGCACGCTCCCAAGTCTCCTGATTGTGAAACATGCTGATGACCACAGATGCGGCACTGAAGTAGGGTGAAAAGCCGGTGGTGGGTGTCTGACTGCCCCCGTCGAATATCAGCGGTCAATCCTCTTACTGTCCAGCTTCGATTGGCAACGACCACCGTCGCGCCGGGTGTCCATTCCATTACGGCTTGGCGCCTGTCGCGTTCTATGGCGCCTGCAAACTCGATCGCCTTAGGGGGCCGTAGGCTGACAGAAGAAATGGGGAACCCAAATCGAGGGAGCAAATGATTCTCCGCCAACCACTGGAGAGCATCGTACTGCCGCAGCGAGTGCACAAGTAGGCGCATGAATTTCGTTTGCTGCTCAGGGCCGCTGCTAATTGACTCCTCTACCCGGAGGACTTGCTTGCGAATCTGATGCAGCTGGGCCTCGAGATCTGCCTTGCCTTCCTTTAGCCAGCTCGAGAGTACGCTGCGCTCCTTGCCAAACAAGGCTTGTCCTCGCGACCATTGATCATCCGTTAGAGTCTCCCACCGCTTAACAGCCTCATCCCCCCAACCGGGCGCGGAAACCTCAAGATTCCAGGGTGATTCTGGATACCGGGCGTTCCAGTCATCGATTGACTTCCTTCTGAGCTCCGGATCAATTCCAGCGAAAATCGAAATCTTGTTGAGAAGTTCGCTACCTGAGCCAACTTTGACGAGTTCGCCACCGCGAACAAGTAGTCCAAGGCGCCACGCAAAGAAATGCTGGCGTAGCTTCTCCTCTCGCTCGAGATCTACCCTGGGCGTGATGCCAGGCCTTTTAAGAAATGCCTTAAGGTCACGATGAGCCCAGCGATCAAAGCTATCTTCGCCCGCGAAGGTCAAGGCCAGGCAAGACCGAGAGCGCGATCGACCGGCACGTCCAACCCGCTGGGTATGGTTTGATGCAGCGGGGGGTACCCCCATCAATACGACACTATCTAAATCAGGTAGATCAATGCCCATTTCGAGCGTAGTGGAGCTGCAGAGCACATTCATTTTAGCTTGCCTGAAAAGCAGCTCATCTCTTCGAACCTGATCTCCGCTTCGTTGGGCGGTGTGCTCAAAGGCCGTCAGCCCCTCAGGCGGATCGCGATGCAGCAGAACGTTGTGTGCATGTGGATAGGCGTCAATATCATTGCCCTGGTCTATGGACGGATCTATTGGGAGTAAGTTGCCAGCACATGGCTCGGACCGCTCCTTCCCACGTGCTTCTCTGTACCTAGGTTCTGCGCAGGCAGCAAGCAGTCCCCAAGGTGAGATCGATCCACACCTATCACAAAGAAAAGCGCCAGTCCCAAATCGGAGCTGGATCAGCTCTGCGTTCAGGCGCAGAGAATCGACCCCATCCACCGATTCAAAGTTGAGGATCGGCATACTCTGGGAAACTTGTCTTAACCCTTCCCAAAGCGCAACATACACACGCTTGTTCCAGGTCTCGTCAGTGCGGCCGTTGCAATGCTGACAAAGTAGATCGAGGAAGGCAGTGAACTTACGCATTCCAATGCGATCACTTGCAAAGCTAAATACGCCGGGATTGCTAGATTCTTGAAGCACCGCCCGCCGATTCATGAACGCCTGACCCCAGTCCTCCTCTTGGCCGGTAAAAGGCCTCGGAAGCAAGACGCACCGCTGCTCAAGCATGAGGTTACAGGCCCGCTCAAAAATTTCCTGATGCAGCGTTTTCTGAATCCCATGCGCCGATAAGGGCTCAAGGGCACCGACCAGGTTCGGCCACTGGATTTGGACGAGCCCAAGCTTCTTTGCGGTCGGAGTCCTTCCAGATGGCCGACACAGTTCACGTAGTACCGACAAGTGAAGTTCTTGAGATAAGAAATCTGCAAGGCTTTGAGTGAATGGGTTGTTGGCTAGCTTCCCGCTTGAAAAGGAATTCAGAGCAGCCTTACCTACCTCGTTACGGATTACGCCGTACCAAAGCGTTTCAAGATCGGGGTTCTTTCCGTATATATCCACAGGCAATAGGGCCATACCAGTGAACCGCTGTTGGAAACGAGTGCCTTCAAGACTTTTTGCCCACGCGGTCAATCTGACCTGATTGGCGGCCATCATGCGAACCAAGCCCGGTATGGTTTCACCGCTCTGGAGAGTAGCCAGTTCTGCTTCTCGCTGACTAATGATGTCATCCATCAGGCCGCCCATGTTGGAGCGCCTCAGGACTTCAAGCTGGCTTTGGAATTTTTCGTATTGTGGAACAGTGTCTGGAAGGGTACGCAGGGTGTCGATAATCCATCGCCTGACCAGGAGAACTCGATGGGTGAATGAAAGGCGAGGTGCCAGTCTGGCTGCCCCTTGGCGGGAATCCGCGAAGGTGAGAACTCGCCTCCCCCTGCCCGGTTCGTCTAAGGCCCTTCCGTCTGGGCGTTGGAGGGAAAGCAGTCTATCAAGAGCGATTAAATCCATAGCTCCCGCATGGAATTTATTGCTCCATGTGTTCTCCAATGACTCTGATTGGTCACAACGGGGGCAGATTTGTTTTCCTTCTGAGTCATTTCCGACGGAAACCAAACGCCACGGAGCCTTGGCTTCACTCGCCTCGACAACCTTGCCGGCCTGTAATGTTACGGGCTGGGAAGGTCGGTCATCAGGCCATTCATCTTTTGGTACGAGAAGAACGGAACTTTCAACACCAGCAGCCGATGGGCCCTTGGGGTGAACCAAGTCCGTCAACCGGGGGGGGAAACCCGTGTAGATCGCTTTCCCATACAGTCCCTCTAAAGCACATCCTTCATATCCACACGTCACTGGAAGCAACATCGGCCCATGGCATTTAGGGCATATGTCGTCACTCGGATCCTGCCCAATCCACCCAAGCATTGGCCAGCGACGGTACGCTTTAATCTCTGGTTGACCAGTACAGCTCGAGTTGATGCATTGACTCGCCCATGGGATCGGCCGTCGCAGGACCACGTGGAGTCTGTGCGGAAGCAGAGCACGAACCCCGAATGAACTCCTGGCCTCACTGCACCTTCCTAATAGGCGGCTAAGGCGGTCATTCTGACCTTCACCATTTGATGGGAATATTCCCTTCAATTCGTTTTCTGAAAAAATGAGAGGTTGCAACTTTTCGAGATCCTGCCTGGACCTCAAAAAATCAATAAGGGTTGAGTAATCCTTCTCGATATCCTTTGGCGCCTTTGGGTCAGGGGTCACCGAAACTCGATGTCCCTGAATTACCTCTATTTGCCCAGGATCCTGCCCAAAAAGAACTGAGGTGAATTCGGAAAGCTCACGCTTGGCATCGCTCCCACCGAAAGTGGCGGAGGTTGCAAACCCTTGTGGGGTAATTGTTGGACCGATTCGATCGCGGATTCGGCGAAGGAGAAGTGCAATATCAACGGCCAAACCGCCTGTGTAGCTATGGGCCTCATCAAGGACCAGATGTTTCCAACCCTTGGCTTCATTTAACCATCGCTGATCGACATGGCGTAATAGTGCCAATTCGAGCATGACGTAATTTGTAATGACGAGGTTTGCACCCTTGTCACCGCCAGCCAGAAACCCTTCTCGCCGAGTTACTTCTCCTTCTTCAAGCGGAAGATATGGGCGAAGATCAGCGTCCTTGTCATCCATGCCTAAGGCTTGAAAAGTAGGACGCAGATCAGCCCCTACCTCCACCCCCCTTCGTAGGAAGGCGTTGTACATAGAAAGGCGAATGGGTACTGAACCAAGTATTTCTCTCTGGTTTCTAAGTACAGCTCGCCACCGCCCCATCTGATCAAATACAAGTGCATTTAATGGATAAATCAAAAGTGAGCGTAAGCCACGTAGCCCTTGTTTAGCGTCCAAAGCCTCTCGTAGTAAGTCATCCAGGATTGGGATCAGGAAACATTCCGTCTTTCCCGATCCTGTCCCCGCGCTGACGACGATGCTCTTCCCCTCTCGCGCTGCCCGGATCGCTTCGATCTGGTGTCGATAAGGTTTGACCGATTTTATCGTTCCACCCCGTCGGAGTAGTGCAAGGGTTTCCGGTCGTATCAGACCCTCTTGAACAACCTCCTCCCAACTCAACTCTGAGTCCTCAAATGGTGGATCAAATTCAATGAGGGGATCGCTGAGGGGTCCCTGTGGCTGTGCAAACCAGTCTTTAAGGGCACTTCGCTGTTGCTTGAGGTAGGGAGGAATGCGTTCGAGCGCAGCAAGCGCTAGGGCATCTCGAACTTCATGAACGACAGACAAGGGCTCATGCATTGATTAATCCTGCCAATTGAGGAGCGCGAAAAATGTGAAGAGGGGACCATAGTGCCTAAAAACTTCAGGGGTGGCCTTATCCCAATGGGGAGCAGAGATAAGTGACCCAGTTTCTGTTGCGGCCCATTGCCGGTAAGCCCTACCCCACCCCGACAAGCGCATAACCCTCTCTAGAACTGGTGGCAGACCAAGTAACCCGGACTCGGGTGGTTTTGGTAAAAGTGGAGGGGGTTCCGGACTCGGTTGTAGGAGTTGGCGAATGAGACCGCCCAGGAAATCGTCTTGTTGTTGGCAGATTCGAGCGGACAAGGATTTGGCATCCCACGGCTTCTCCATTAGCTCCACAGGGAAGCCCATCTGTTCCAGGTATAGGCGCCGGACTGTAGGTTCGAGAGCGAGGAAGAGACCCTCTTCGCATAGTCGTGAAATTGCAGCTGTTCGAGCAGCGGGGTTGGTAATCCCATGCAGGGCTGTAATTCGTCGTCGTGCCAGTGTGGACGCCGACTGCAGAATGATGGCCCTTAACTCAGGGGCCATTGTTTCAATGTCTGCTGGCGGTACCAACCACCATGACCATCCACTCTGCCCAAGGTTACCTAGGGCTTGGACTTTCTCTTCATCCCCCCACTCTGAGCGAGCAATGTACTTGAGTGTCATTTTTGGATGCCGTAATGCGATGCCAAGGGTCCAAGGCTGGCTGAACACGAAGTCATCGCTTAAGTAGTCAAGCCAATGATATATCTCTTCGTAATCCAATAACTCTATGAGATTTGCCGTTTCTGCCAAATCATAGGCAAAAGACAATAGCTGGTCTCTGTAATCAGAAAGGTCTTCTCGAATTGCAACTCCGCCAATCATCTTCCCGCGAACAGCCTTGCAGTGCGCCTCCACAGCACGAGGAATGGGGTTTCCATTTCTGTCCACATGGATGCTAATTGGATGACTTGGTGAATTAATAGTCCTTAACCCAATATGAAAGGGTCCATCAGCCGGGTTGCAAGCAGGGATTTCAACCAGGAGCCCGTCGCTTGTCCGTTGTCCGTTGAGTGCTGATAGGTTCTCTCGAAATACTACTTCCGGCGTCTTGGTTGACCGGATCCAAATGCTCCAGTCCTCAATGCTGAACCCGGGACCTTCTGTCGAATGAGATCTGATGTGGAACTTCCATGTGCCCAAAGCCTTTACGCTTAGGGGAGTGTCGCGCGGGAAAAATCGGAACACAGATACAGATTTCAGCTTTTCAGCCTCTTGATCGGCCGGGTTTGGCCATCCTAGTGCAACACGAACAGGCCTTCCCATAGGCTCGATGACCCCCCACAGTGGCTTCAATGGGTCATGAAACTCAAGTGGTCCCAATTTTCTTTGATGTCTGATGGTTCGCTCCTCCCATAGAGGCGCCAGACCATCCAGCCATACACGTCCCTCGACCTCCACAGGAAGTGCAACCTCAAAGCGAAGGTTCGCTTCATAGACCTCCATCGGGAACCGAGGGCCCATGTGCCATGGCCCATGCGATGGCCAGGGATGATGGGGTCGCCACCCATACAAAGAGGCACCCCATCGAGCCAATCGCCCCTCTAGACACAGGTGGATTGGAGTTGAGCCCCAGCCTCTAAAAAGGACATCCGCGAGCCACTTACTCCCCTGGGATTCAATCGTAAGCTCATACCACCTATTCGCGTTCTCACGTTCGACCAGCCCCTCCATTCCGCGGATCCATACAACAGGGCGTTCTGCCGAAGATTTGGTGAGCTGAAGGGTTGGCAAGAAATAGACTTCCTTCTGACGGCGATGCCCATTCCGGGTGAGCCAAGAAAGGCGGAGATGGCCAAGTGGTGGAAGTGCGAATTGGTTCTTCTTCCAAGCCACTCCATCTTGGAGCGTGCTCCCAAGCCGACCAGCTACCACTTCTAGACCAGGGAGGTCCTCTGGGAACTTGTGTAGGACAGCAATGTGGGGATGGTTAAGAAGACTGATCCCATCTAGGGCATCCCAATTTGCGGACTCTTCTTTTGGTTGCCAGGGGGTGCCAGTCGGATCGAAAAGAGTTGTCTCCCCTTTGATCTTATGCCATCTCCAACCAGGCTCAGGATCGCCGTCCAGGGACCACTGCGGAGGTAGGCAGACAAGCGCCGGTGCTATCCCTTTGGTTCTTTCAAAAGCCTGTCTGACCCCACGGGGTGTCGGCCTTGAAATACCCCAAAAACTAGGCCTGCTAGGCCAGTCGATATCCAATGTTTGTCCTGGCCCCTGAACCATGCCGTCGCGTCCGAGTTCCTGGGGTATTCCGTAGGTCTTCGCGATTTCGGACGAAACTGTTTGGCGGGAGCTTCCGACCCAATCACCCGGTGCCAATGCCTTAGTAGGCACCAGTGATAGCTGAAAGGACCCAGTCGTCAACTCAAACACAGTCCAGAGGAAGCCTAGATCGGTTCTTTTGATTTCCGGATCACGCTGGATGAGATCGATTTCGGCAGGGGATAGAAAGGGCGGAGTTGCCTGTCCTTCCTTCACCCACCCCTTAAGAAGGGTCTCTGCCTGGGGTCCCCATTGGGCGGTTACCAGAGCACGGTATCGCTTCCCAATAGGTTGGCTGCTTCTCAACTGTTGCCCGAGGACAGGAAGAGATTGCTGAGGGCATCCCACAAGCTTCAAAAATGGGATGACGTGAATAAGATCACTCTCAGAAGTAGAATCTTGATAGATCCCAAGCCGCTGGCTCAGGTTGGTGACATGCGCTCCAAATGAATTGTCCGGGATTCCCATAACCTGGCCCAGGCGCATCCACACGGCGGTATCCCCATCACCGTTGAAGCAACTTTGGTAGGCTTGCGCTAATAGAGTCCCCAGGGCCGCTGCAGCGCCACTCGGAGTAGGATTTGAGTCCATAAGGTGTTGCTGCCAGCCGAAGTGGTGGTACCAACGTAGGAGTAGTGCGGCCTCCTCGGCATCCCAGGACCATGGCAGTGGGCGGTCAGCGATAACGAGCCGAAACCATGCCCCAAAGTTCCGAGGATTTTCCTGGTGGAATGACTGTAGTGCACGCATTAATAAACCTTAATAAATGGTTCTGTTAGCGAGTCATCATGGTGGAAATATAGTGGCTCATCTTTCCATTGGAGGATAGGAATAGATGCTTTACCGCACGGGTCGCTGCTACGTGGAATAGGGCGCGCTCGCTTGCTTCCAGTAGATTTTTTTCGACAGGATCCTTAGTGGCGGTACCTGCGATCCGGAGTGGTACAACGCCATCGTTCAGGCTTGCCATAAATACAGCCTTAAATTCGAGACCTTTCACCCTGTGCATTGTGGCGAGTCGGAGCCCCTCTTGATTCCGGTTGTCGGGTTGCTGGCGGGAAAGTTTTTGTGAATCAACGCCGCGGGATGAAAGGAGCCCCTGCACCTCGTCAAGAAGTTGATTTGTCCGAACTGTAATGCAGATGTCTCTAGGCCTTAACCCTTCGGTTAGCAGGTCGTCGACCTGGGAAAGAATCCATTCGACTTCAATTTTCAGGGAATCAAAATTCCTTAGCGATGGACGCTCGCCATGAGTAAGGGATCGACAGTCCTTAGACCCATCTTCACCGGCATCCAAATCATCTATTGGGACGCCGTCCAGTACAGAGATCGCTAAGGTCCTAATTTCCTCGGTTGTTCGGTAGTTGATTTTTAATTTCCGGCTTCGGCCTCTGACGTCGATGCCGCACTTGCTGAGAACAGCCTTTCTGCGATAAATCCGTTGGTGGCCATCACCAACAATGAACAGATCATTCCCACCAGGCTTGACCATGCGCCGAAGAAGTTGAAGCATTTCCGATCCAAAGTCCTGCCCTTCGTCCACCACGATACTGCGATAACGCTTGGTAACCTGCTCATCCTTCCCTAGCTCAGTGATGGCATCGTGAGTAGCATCCTCGATTGTGGTTAGCTGTTTTTGGCCAAGCTGAACACGCATTTGATCAAAAACGGGCCAAATTTCGGCTCGCTGCCTTCTTGTTAAGGAAACGCCTCGCCCGACCCGGCTGGCAAATAGGTAGTCATTAAGGGTTTTGATGGCTTGGGGCAAAATCACCCGTTCCCATTCTTCCAGAAAGAAGGAATCAGGAAGGTCCAGGTGGGTCGGCATGAGTGTCTTGGCCCGATCCCAGCATGTATCGTATTCCCTCCCCTTACCCCCAGGGTAGACGATCCGAAGTTTGTAGTTTCGACCCTTCAAATATCTCGTCACCCAAGCGTCAAGATTGCGGACCTCAATCCGATCCATCAGCTTCTTCGAGCAGATTTTTCGGAGATCCTCCTCTATATCGGTAGCTAGGTTGCTTGTAAATGTGGTGAATAGAAGGCGCTCGCCATCCGCCAGCACATTCTCAGCAATCCATTTGGCCCTGTGAACGGCAACCACAGTCTTCCCAGTTCCGGCACCACCAAGAACCCGTACTGGCCCATTCCAATGGCGTTCCACCAGCCGTCGTTGGGAAGGGTGCAGGAATACACGCCACCTCTCCAATGGGGCTTCAAGCATTTCCAACAGTTCCATCTCATTGTCGACCACAGCGAAACGTCGTTTTGTAGCATCGCGCTCCAGTGCGCTGGCGAAATCGGTCGTATCTACATGTGTGGTGATGGCAGGTGCATATTCCGCAAGCAATTCCTCAAGCGGGATCCCTGTTGCAAGAAAGTAAAGAGCCTCGAAGGCTTCGACTGGAATAAGGGTTTCGCCCATTTCAAGGGCTTCAATGTTAGTAAGTCCTTTGACCCACTCCAAGCGCAGTTCTGGAACACCAAGACGCAGTAGTATGTCAGTAGGAATTTCAAACAAAGCCCTGCTGGGGTGTGAAACCACCGGCATGGAGACCGCGGTCTCCGCAGGTGAATCAGTTTTGGTGACTTCCAGCAACTGGAGGGCACCCGTGGTGGGATGTATAGGACACCGGTGGCGCCGTGCCCACTGGTAGGCGTCGTCGTGCTTGTCCACCCAGAGGAGGATATATACATTTCCCTGAACTGGCTTCAGAACAATCCCACGGTATTCTAGATCCAACCTGACGGATCGAAAGTTTTCATCCTTGGCATCATTGATTGACTCGTAATTGATGCCAGATGCTCTTGGATCATGGCGAAATTTTGACACGAACTCCATTACCTTTTTTTGTTTTGATTTTGGAATTCGGGAGAACGATTCCAGGAAATCATCCCCAATAGCAACCTTAAGATTATTCATGTCGTCCACCTATGAACTCAACGCATCTAAGTGCCAATTTCTAGAATCAATCTTGACTTAAAAATCGAGGGCGAGCTGGATGGTCCGGAATTCTTGAGGAAGAGAATGTTGCTAAAGAATACGTTTACATCAGCAATGATACATAGAAAATTAACACTGCTCATGTCGTCTCTTTGCTGATTCTCAGGTTTCTACTTGATGTCATCCAGATAGCAGGTTGGAGCAGAGGCCCTCTTTCAGGTTACATTGGAGTCGAAATTAGTATATTACGGAGGGACTCTAGTCAAAAAATGTCGAATCGTACCTCATAAAGTCTAGGGTAGTTAGCACTCCCTGCGTGCAGCACTTAGAATGACAATCTATGAACAGGGGTCCCCGTGAAGGCTATGGCGAAAAAGAAATGCTCAAAGTGTAAGAGAACCTATCTTGAAAGCTGGTTTTCAATTCATATGTGCATTCCTAAGCAGCCTGCAGCCCCGGCCAACCCGAAGTCGAATTCAATGAATGTACCCCCCCCCAGGAGCAGCACTCGGGTTGATGGGGAGTGTTCTCGCTGTGGAACGCCTATATCGATTCGAGCGGGCCAGACAATTGCCATATGCAACGATTGTCGATTCACTATGCAAGGTGGAGTACCCAACTCACGAGGCTAGAACCTGCTTGATCAGCACGATTGGATGGCGGCTTGAAACAGAGGGTTTGGGCGCTAGAGCAATCTGTCCCGAAATAGCCTATTTCTTTTTGATGAGAACAGGCGGAAGGATTAATTTATAGGGATCGTTTAGGCGGATCTTTTTCCATTCAGGGAAGCCATTTGATAATGCCTTGAGCTGACGATCGTAATCCGCGTTAGAGATGGGGACTCGAGGATGGGCAAGAGCTACAACATGAGTCGTTGCACCGGTGTTCGGCCAGCGGAGAAAGCATTGCTTGGCACCCTGCACTTGGATGTTCTTTTGAGCTCGGAGGAGTTCCTCTTGAACGCCTTGGTTGTCATGCCTGCCTACGAGTGTCGGTTTCTCCAATATCAGGTTCCTGATAACCCCCCAGGCTGAGCGACCATCACCCGTACCAATCAATAACAAACACCTTGGTTGTGCCATTGATAGGAGCTCTATCCCTAAGTTGATACCAGTGGTCCAGGCTAATTCATCCATCGAATCAATATTTGGGGAACGATAGGGATTGATATTTCCAAGCGGTACGAGCGTGAAGCGCCGATCTGTTGATAAAGGTTGGGGCCACCCTAGAATGCTTCCTATGTAGGCTCGGACCCTAGTTGCATACCGTTGGTTTTCTGCGGCTTGTTCGCCGTTCTCTCCTGAGGTGATCGAACAGAACGGTCCACCTTTGGGGTTAAGTATTCGCTGAATATATCCACAGGCTTGTTCAGCGCTCTCACCCTGAGAGTCCCCTCCTGGGTTGATCCCCAATACCATGAGCTCTTTGTAATTCTGCTGAAAGGCCCGGACGTTTATATAGAAAGGCTTAAATCCATGCACGCCAAGGCCCGATGCCTTTAGGCGATTTCCAGTGGCCTCTGCTCGCTCAATCCACCCTCGAAGGGCGTCCAGATCAAAAACATTTGAGTTCATCAGTTAGCCCTCTGATGCACTGATAATGGATTAAAATGTAATCATTACCAGTCGTTGCTGTCCATTAGCCCGTCAAATTCTGAATATTATAGGTGATCAACCTTCAGATTAGCCCTAGTCCCACTGCCCCGCTGAAGAAAGAAACAACGGTGGCGAGTTAGGGACACCCATTCAACGGAGAAGCCTCAGGCATAGCCGGCAAACGGCCTAGCCATAAATCTAGCAATAGCTATAAAAGCATTATCCATTCAAACCCAGCTTTCGATAATGCCAATTATCGAACTAGATGCCCTTCGGCTGTCTGGTTGCTCCTTTCTGTGAGGCGATTGCTGCCGTCCTAGCCTCGGCGACCGCATCAGCGCGAAGTTGACGAAGCCGTTGATAGAAGGGGTGGTGGTCGTTGCCTTTGAGGTTGAGGGGCAGGCTGATCTTCTCAAACATACGCTCCTCGAGGGTCCAGGGCTGCGGGTGCTCCACCCAACAAACCCTGGCATGTTGTTCAAGCCACCTGTCTAAGGCTTGCTCCCCGGCGTGGGTCAGAGTTATCCGTTTACCTGAGCCCACCCGTCGAAGAGGGAACCCGCTCTCCTCCGCGAGAAGAATCCCAAGCGTCCTTCGCAGGGTCGAGCCTTCTGCATCCCGAGAAAAGTGCGTACTGATTCTCTTCCGGATAGTTCCGCCACTGGGAGGCTTCCCATTCCTGGGAGGCGCATTTGGGGAGATCCCAATATAGAGCAGAATCCAGTTCCCTATTCGATGACAGTCCTCCGTGGGAACCCCTAGCGGGATGCGGTCGAAGTACCAGGCATACGCGCCTGGTGATTTCGGGACAATGCTACCCCTGCCGGTGCACTCAGCACGAGTATACAGCGGTTTGCCATCTAAGAGGTTGTTGCGCTTCATGAGGCGAGTATAACCAAATGCATCATTATGATTTGGGTGCTTGTCTGTTGCCCTTACCCTTGGCGGTTTTCTTTCCGACAGACTTAGCCCGGTCCTCTTCGGTGAAGTCATCCATGACCTCCCCGACGAGTTTGGTCTTGAAGTCGGAGACGAGCGCCGAGGCCGAGGCCATGCTACACATGACGCCCTCGCCATCCGCGGCGTAGCTCATGCTCTTGGCAGCCTGGAAGCCCATCCGGGCGCCCTCAGCCACGGCGTCCATGTTGGCCCCCAGGAAGATGAACTCCCACTTGTAGACCTCCCGCTGCCGGGTGATCAGCTTCCGGACGTCATTCAAAGTGAACTCCCGGGAGGAGTTCTCTGCGCCATCTGTCATCACGACCACGACCACCTTTTCGGGGCGATGGGACTCCGGCAGGGAGTCATAGTAGGCGCCCCGAGCGTTCACCGTGCTGCCGATGGCGTCCAGGAGAGCGGTCATGTTGCGGGGCTCCAGGTGAAGGGGCGGCACTTGGGCAATCGGCCGATTTTCGTAGACCACCTCATACACGTCATCGAACTGGTAAAGGCTGAGAGCACAGTCCCCGGGCGTCTCCCGCTGCTTCGTGACGAAGGCGTTGAAGCCGCCCTCCGTGTCCGTCCGGATGCTCTCCATGGACCCGGAGCGGTCAAGGATGGTGATGATGTCGGTGAAGTGTTTCATGGGATCTCCCGAATGACCCGAGCATCGGGCCAAGGTTGCTCAAAAGTGGGGCGATGGAGAAGGCTGTCAACAGCACCGAACCCCTCTGAATATTTCGCGACCCGTAGGGTCGCTAAATATTTTCCTGCGCTCGCAACGCGCACGAGCGGGGCACATCAACATGAGTATCGGTCATACGATTAGCCAAATACTGTCTAGTTCAATATTTTCAATTCCAGGGAGCTTTTTGTCATCGGGACCGATGCGAACCATATAAATTCAACATCACAGACTATAAAGTCCAATGTAATCTAATATTTAGCACATATGTTATAAATGTGTTGGACTTATCTGTGAGTAGTCAGGCATTGTCTAATCCCATGAGTTAGTCTTTGGTGGCGATGGGATTTCTGGTTCATGGGTCGACTCCCCATCATGAGCCATGCGATAGGACTAAACACTCACAACTTGGCAGGAAGTTGAATCCCGAATTGCACTGAAAGACGCGCCAGGTGCTCCCAGCAATAGGATTGAATGGGCACACCCTGCCGAAGCCGTTCTTTCTTTGAAGCCTCCCCTAATTCTCCAGGGAATCGAACAACTTCGGCGCCGGGCTCCAGAGGTACATCACGGACGTAGGCAAGCATGTCCTCCATTTCCTTTGTAAATTCGGGAAGGGGGCGAAGACGTTCAACATCAACGGCCACGCAGAACACACCTTGACCATCTTCCGTTGGATGAGCCGACACGGAACCTGAGTTGGTGAGAATGCCGGCCAAGGCTTCAGCCACAAGCGAAAGGCCTGTGCCTTTATACCCGCCAATTGGTCTAATGGCGCCCCCTGGAGTCAGCCAGTCCGTTGGGACAGGAAGCCCTTGGTCCCATGTTTCGGAAAGGCGTCCCATGGCCACGACACTCGTCGACATATCGAGCACGAAATGCGGTTCCTGGATGCGTGGGATCCCGATGCCAATTGGGTTTGTTGAGAGCCGGGCCACATTCCCGCCGTTCGGAGCCACCACTTGGCCTGCCCCAGAATCGTTGAACCAGAAAAGAATAACGACGCCTGCTCGAGCTCCACGGGCACAGTAATCTGCGATTCGGCCCGCATAAGAGGCTCGCCTTAGGGCGATGCCAGTGATGCCATGCGCCCGCGCGCGATCAATAGCCAGGTCTGTAATTTCTCGTAGGGCAATATGCCCCATGGAAAGGCGACCGTCGAGTCGAACCAATGCCCCCATATCGAGTTCAATTACTGGTCGCTCCGCAGGCACAAGCAGCCCTTTGGCTGTGCGTTCTACGTATTCAGGCAACCGACGCATCCCGTGCGATTCGTGCCCAGCCAAATCCGAAGCAACAATCACCTCAGCCGTATAGGCCGCGTCCTCTGCTCGCATCCCAATGGCGAGGAGGACCGCCCCAGCGAAAGAGCGGAGGGAGGCATCTGTGCAAAAGATATTGCACCCATGATGATCCATATCAGGGCCCCTCGTTGATGGTCGGTTGAGTTAAGTTTTTTTATATCAATAGTTTTTTCAATAAACCCATCGAGGACATCCCGCCTCTCCTCAAGCCAAGTGTGACATCGCAACCGGAAATAACCCTCCAAACGAGAATGGGGATTTAGGCCTGCGCCCCAGTCCCCTTGACATCTGGTGCCGTGAGGGCGAGCAGGACCGCTCCGTTGATTACAATGGCGAGAAGTTTGCACAACGCCATTTCGAACTACCTCCCAAAGGGATTTGGTGGGTGCCGCGGCTGGCGCAGCGTGGACATTCGTGTCATGCAGGCAGGTCAGTCGGTGTCGGTCTGGCGGGTGGCCAGGATGATCTCTCGTTCATCGGCCTCGGCTTGGCCCGATGTCGCCTTAAGGTCCGAAGACAAAACTAGAGCGCAGCTTACCCATGACGCGCCCCGCTCCGTAGGGTCGCGCAGCGACCCTACGGAGCAAACGGGGTGCAATGGAGGGACCCGGGCCTTTCCAGAACTGGGCGCCCCAGCAGAACTAGAGCTTCACTTCCCTCCAATTGACCGCCAGGGTCCCGGCCTTGAGGGACTTGAGGGCATCCATGACCGCCTTGCGAGTTGCGGGGCTGATGGAGGCGGCGTTCTTCTCGCTCAGGCGGTAGACGAGGCCGTTGTTCTTGTAGTTCAGGGCAATGGTCTCACCGCCCAGGACCTTGGCTTCCCGGCGGGCGAGGATTTCCTCCACAACCACCTGGTTGTCGTAGTTGGAGGCGGCCAGCACCTTTTCACTTTCGGGGATGATCAGATGATTGAAGTCCAGCCCGAGCCACCACACGGTCTTGTCCTTGTATTGGGCCACAGCGCGCAGGGCGCCGATGGCCTGCTGGGAGGTCCCAGTGAGGATGTCTGCGCCCGCCATCTTGATATTGGTGTGGGCCAGTTCCCCGGCCTTGACGTAGTCGCCGAAGCTGCCGGTGAAGGCAACCTTGATGCTGGCCTTGGGATTAACGGACTTGACGCCAAGGGTGAAGCCGCGAATGTAGCGGGCGGGGTCGCCCCCGTCCACCGGACCCACGACGCCGATCACGTTGCTCTTGGTGGTGCAGCCGGCGAGGATGCCGTTGATGTAGCCGGACTCCTCACTTTCGGGCATGTATGTGAAGACATTCTTGGGGCCGATGTCTGCGCTCGTGCCGAAGGCGAAGCTAACCTTGGGGTAGGAACTGGCCAGGTCCAGGATCACGTTCTTGAACTGGGAGCCGTGGCAAATGATGATGTCGAAGCCGCTCAGGGCATACTGCCTGGCCGCAGAACCGGCGTCCACCGGCTTCATCTTCTCGCTGTAGCTGTATTCGATCAGGGCAGGGCCGTACCGCTTCTGGACTTCCTTGATGGCGTCGTGCATGGACTGGCCCCAGCCCTTGTCGTCCATCGTCGTTTCCATGATGAGGGCGATCTTCACCTTGGCCTTGGGGGTAGCGGCCTGGGCCGTGCCGATGATTCCTAGCAGGCCTGCCGCGGCGATGGCCACCTTGAGGAAATTCTTCATTGCTCTCTCCTATGCGTGAATTCGGAAACATGGTTCCGAGTGGTTGGGTTGGATTCAGGAACCGCGGGGCAGGCCCGCCAGAATGGCGGCGGCCCGCGTGAGGGCTTCAGAGGAAAGCACGGCCAGGACCCCTTTGAAGTCCGGCCCACGGGTGGCATCCAGCCCCATCCGCGACGTGGTTCCCTCTCCGGAGGCCGAGGGGTCAAGCGCACTCCCGGGCAGGCCCTCCACCACCAGCAGATCGCGATGCGGCTGGAAATGGGTGGCCAGGGCCCAGAGCACTTGGCTGTCCTGGGTCACATCCACGTCCGGGTCCACGGCGATGACCGTCTTCAGGTAGGGATCCCAGCCGAGTAGGCCCAGCATGACCTGCCGAGCCTCTCCGGCCCGGGTCTGCTTGAGCGCGACATAGGCGTGGAAGTGGGTGCCCGAGGTGGGGTAGTGGAGGGCCGTGACGGAGGCGAACCGTTCCCGGAGCTTTTCGACCATTTCCGATTCGCGGGGGATGCGCGCCAGATTGAGGTGCTCGGCCGAATTGCCTCCGAGCACATCCACCAGGATGGCGTCCCGGCGGCGGAGTACCGCATCCACCCGGAAAAGGTTGTTGGTGGAGCGGTCGGAGGAATAGCCGGTGAATTCGCCGAACGGGCCTTCCTCGGCGAAGCCCATGGGGTCGATCACCCCTTCCAACACCAGTTCGGCCCAGGCTGGAACTTGGAGGCCGTGGCAGGGGGTGGCGATCACCTCCATGGCCTGCCCAAGGAGGCCGCCGGCCACCTCTCGCTCGTCCGCATCGAAGGGCAGGCGCGCGGATGCCGCCAGCATGATCAGGGGGTGGGCGCCAATCACCATGGCCACCGGCAGGACCTGGCCGCGTTCCTTCGCCAGTTGCGCCAGCCGCCAGAGATCGCCTCGGGAGTGCAGGCTGGTGGCGATCTCAGTGGGGGAGTGCACCATGGACCGGTGATAGCTCATATTGCCCACCCCGGTGTCCGGGTGCTCGGCGATCAGGATGGCGTTGGTGATGTAGGGCCCGCGATCGCTCTCGAAGTGCCGCAACATCGGCAGCTGGCGCAGGTCCACTTGGTCCCCGCGCTGGACCAGGTCCAGCACGGGGCCGTGTTCCACCAGCCTAGGCGTCGTGCGCTGGCGGGAGCGCAGCTGGTATTGGGCGTGCAAGCCCGGTACGTCGGTCCCCAGGATCCGGGCCACCCGCTCGCGCGAGGCGAACACATTGGTCACCACCTGCACCCCCAGGTCCCCCACGTGGTTGAACACCAGCATGGGGTGCCGCCCCTGGGCGGCGAGCGCCTGAGCCAGGGCGGTGATCTCCTGGTCGGCGCTCACCGGCTCGTCAAGCACCCATACGTCTTCTGGCCAGTTGGCCTGGTACCAGGCGAGGAACTGGTGGAAGTCCTGGCCACGGGTGGGATCGGGGGTTGCGATGGCGTTCTCTCCTAGGCCGGGGCGAGGCCGGCGTACGAGTCGGTGAGGCGCGCCTGGGCTTCTTCCTGGGTGCGGGGCGGCGGGCTGGTGCGGATGTCGCAGAGGCGGGCGATGGTGTTGCCCAGCATGTCCTCCAGGCCATCCTCATCCAGGTTCATGCCCTGGGGCGGGTCCATGCCCAGCACTTCCAGCTCGCGCAGCCACATGTAGGGGTCGTTTGGGGGCGTGTCAGTACCAAACACGATCTTGTTGCGGGGCAGCTCCCTGGCAAACTCCACGATGCGGGACTGGAAGCACCAGCCGGACTCGCAATAAACGTTGGGCGTATCCATTGCCATCCAGAAAGCTTCCTGGGAGTAGTTGCCGCCGGTCTGCACCCCGAAGTGGCCGATGATGAAGTTCACCATGGGGAATTCGCGGATGATGGGGTAGAACATGGTGGGGATGGTGTAGGGCCCGTCCCCGGTGTGGATCAGGACCACGATGTTGTACTTGGCACACATCTTCATGGCGGGGCGCAGCCAGTCTAGGGCCCGGTCCGGCCGGTACCCGTGCATGTTGGCGTGCAGCTTGATCATCTTGAAACCGTGTTCCTTGTAGTGGAATTCAATCTCGGCGGCGCCATTCTCGGGGCCGAAGCGCGGGTTGTAGGCAAAGTTGCCGACGAACCGGTCCGGCCAGCGCTGGGTCAGCTCGACCATGTAAGCCATGTAGTCGCGGATCCCCTCGCGGCCCATGCGGTTGCCGTCGCGGTGGCCCGTGTTGCCCGGGGGTGGCTGGATGAAGCCCATGTCGATGCGGCGTGGTTTGCCGTTGATCATGTAGGGGCCGTCCATGATCTTGATCATGCGTTCCCCGGTGAAGGGCGTGCCGGTATGACGCCAGGCTTCGTCGACCAGGTTGGTGGGGTGCAGGTGGGTGTCGATAATCATGTGTCTCTCCTTCGGGTTACTTGGGCAGGAGCGCCAAGGCGGCTTCGCGGGTCTCGGGGAAGGGGGTAGGGGTGATGCCGACCATCCGGGCCAGGTTGTTGCCCAAGTAGTCCTCCAGCACCTCTTCGGTCAGGTTCAGCCCCTGGGGCGGTTCGTGGCAGAGCACCTCTAGCAGGCTCAGCCACATGCCGGGTTCGTTGGGGGGAGTGTCGGAGCCGTAGAGGACCTTGTGCGTGGGCAGTTCCTTGGTGAACTCGACGATGCGGGACTGAAGGCACCATCCGGTCTCTACATAGACGTTGGGTGTGTCCATGGCCATGCGGAACGGTTCAAACACATAGACGCCCCCGGTCTGTACGCCGAAGTGGGCCAGGATAAAATTCACGTTGGGGAATTCGCGGATCAGCGGATACCACTCGGTGGGGATACTGTAAGGGCCGTCGCCCGTGTGCAACTTGACCAGCAGGCCCAGTTCTTCGCACACGCGCATGGCCGGACGGAGCCAATCCAGGGCGCGGTCAGGCCGGTAATTGTGCATGTTGGCCTGCAGTTGCACCATCTTGAAGCCGTATTCCTTGGCATGGAAACGGATCTCCTCGACACCGTTGGCCACGCCGCAGCGCGGGTTGTAGACGAAGCAGCCGGCGAACCGGTCGGGGTACTTCTGGACGCACTCCACCGTATAGGCCATGTAGGCGCGGATGGCGGCGCGGCCGGTCAGGTCGCCGAAACCGTCGGTGTATAGCGTATTGCCCTGGGGCGGTTGGATGAAGGCCATGTCCACCCGGCGCGGCTTGCCGTTGATCAGGTAGGGGCCGTCCATCATCTTGATCAATCGTTCGGCGGTGAACGGGTCACCATCGTGGCGCCAAGCCAGATCGACCAGGTTGGTCGGGTAGCAACTGGTGTCGAAGATCATGCGTTTCTCCTAAAAAAGTGGCTATGGATTCAGGCCGGACACGGTTCGGGAATGGCCAGGCAGCGGCTCAGGCCGGCCCGAAGGACCTGCCCCTGCAGATGGCGCCCGATAAAGACGAATTTGCTCCTGGGGGTCTGACCATCCCAGGGTTCTGCCGCGCGCAATTCCAGGATGCGATGCACGCCTTGGAGCACGTAGCGCCGAGTGTCCCCGGCGATGGCTACGATTCCCTTGAGCCGGAACAGATGGTCCCCATCGGCCTCGACCAGGGCCTGCAGCCAGGTTTCGAGCCTCGGCAGGTCGAAGCTCTCCTCGAACAGGTGGGAGACCGAGCTAATGCTGGGGTCGTGCTCATGGCCGGAGGCTTCGCCGTGGTCGTGGTCGGAATGCTCGTTTCCCACCAGACTGGGCTCACTGAGGAAATGCGGTTCGCGGATGTAGAGGCTGGACGGGGCGAAGCCCTGGATGCCCAGGATGTGCCGCAAATCCACCTGGGCGTGGCGGGTCCGGAGGATATCGGCAGTGGCGTTGAGGCCGCGGATCCGGCTCTCGATGCGGACCAGGGCGGCGTCATCCACGAGATCGGTCTTGTTGAGCAGGATCCGGTCAGCCACCAGGATCTGGTCCACGGCCTGGTTGTCGTGACCGTCCAGGGCGGGATCCTCCAGGTGCCGCTCGAAGTGCAGGGCGTCCACCAGTGTGACGATGCCGTCCAGGGACAGCTGGCGCGCTAGTACCTCGTCCTTGAAGAAGGTGGCGGCAATCGGGGTCGGGTCGGTCAGGCCACTGGCCTCCACCAGGATGCTATCGAACTGGTCCTTCATCTCCAGTAGCTTGTGGAGGATCTTCACCAAGTCATCCCGCACCGAGATGACGCAGCAAAGGCAGTCGTTAACGATCTGGAAGATCTCCTCCTTGGAGGTCATCACAAGGTCGGAGTCCACATCCACTTCGCCCACTTCGTTCTCAATCACGGCGATGCGGTGGCCATGGCGCCCGGCCAGGATATGGTTGAGCAGGGTGGTCTTGCCAGACCCAAGGAAGCCCGTGAGGATGGTTACCGGGATTTTGCTGGAAGGGTCAGTCATTGCGCCCCTCCTTCCCGTTCCTGCAGGGCGGCCAGTACCTGCTCGGGTTTGATGGGGTAGTGGTGGAAGCGCACCCCGATGGCATCGTAGATCGCATTGGCGATGGCCGGGCCGATGGCGACGATGGGATCCTCGCCAATGCCCTTGGCGCCCCAGGGCCCGCCAGGATCGGGGGCCGTTTCCAGGAGCACCGTACGGATCGTAGGCATGTCCATAAACAGAGGCATTTTGTAATCCACAAAATTTGGATTAAGGGAGCGTCCGGTTTTAAGGTCGATCTGGAAGTCCTCGTAGAGCGTGTGGCCGATGCCCTGCTGGATACCGCCTTCGATCTGGCCGGCAGCTGCCACGGGGTGGATCACCTTGCCCACCTCGTGCACCGGGACCACTTGCAGCACCTTGACGGCGCCGGTCTCGATGTCCACAGCCACCTCAACGAAGTGAGCGGCGAAGGAGTAGGACTTAGTGGGGTGGTAGGTGGCGCTGCCCACAAACTGCGGGGCGGGGATGCCACGCTTGGGCATCATCACCTCGCGCACGGAAACGGACCGGTCCGTACCCTTCACGGAGACGACGCCGTCGCGCACTTCGATCTGGCTTGGGTCCACAGCTTGCTGCAACGCGGCGCGCGCCACCAGCTGGGCTTTGACCTCTGCCGCCGCCATCTGCGCGACGCGTCCACCCATGTAGGTCGTGTGGCTGGCGAAGGCGCCGATGTCCCAGGGCACGGCGTCAGTGTCGCCGTGGACAACCGAGACGCTCTCAAAGGTCACACCGATCTCCTCAGCGACGATCTGTGCTTGCACCGTATGGGTTCCAGTGCCCAGCCCGGCGGTCCCGGTGAACAGCACCACGGTGCCGTCCTCGTTCATCTTGACGATGGCGTTGCCCTGTTCCTTGATGCCGGGGTAGGCGCTGCTGCCGTGCATCTCGCAGCCTAAGCCCCAGCCGCGGCGCACCGGGCCGTGTTCGTCCCTTTCGCGGCTGCGCAGGGCCTCCCAACCGACCTCCTCCTTGCCGCGGCGGATACAGTCCTCAAGGCCATGGCCGATCAGGGGATGGCCTGAAGGTGCAACGTCCCCTTCCCTCACCGCGTTCCTCAGCTTGAGCTCGGCCGGATCCATCCCCAGGGCCACGGCAGCCTCGTCCATCTGGATGTCCAGGGCATAGTAAGCCTGGACAACGCCGAAGCCGCGGAAGGCGCCGGCGATGGGGGTATTGGTGTAAACGCAACTGCCCACCACATGGATGTTCTCGCAGCGGTAGAGGGAGGCGAGTGCCGTCGTGCCGACGTTGGTCACGCCTGGCCCATGCGAGCCATAGGCACCGGAGGTATAGACGATCCGGGCCTGACGGGCCGTGATAGTGCCGTCCTTCTTGAACCCCTGCTTGAGCCAGATCCGGGCGGGGTGGCGAGTGCGCCCGCCCAGGAAGGTCTCCTCGCGGGTGAACTCCATTCGCACGGGACGGCCCGTCTTGCGGGCCAGGAGGGCACACAGGAATTCGGTTTGAAACAGGTCCTGCTTGGCACCGAAGCCACCGCCCATGTGGTCTACCAGAACCCGCACCTTGTTCAGAGGTAGGCCCAGCACCTCGGCCATGATGCCGCGGACCATGAACGAGGTTTGGGTGGAGATCCAGACGGTGAGGCCGCCAGTTGGGTCCCACTGGCAGGTGCAGACGTTCGGCTCCATATAGGCTGGCACGGGGCGGCCGCCTTCATAATCACCTTCCAGAATCAGGTCGGCTTCCTGGAAGCCCTTTTCCACATCGCCCCGTTGGCAGGTCACGGGGTCCAGCACCTGGTTGCCGCCGGGTCCAAGGTCGTGGACCAAGGGGGCCCCGGGCCGGAGGGCCTCCTCCACAGTGAACACTGCCGGTAACAATTCATACTCCACTTGAATCAGGCCCAGCGCCTCCTCAGCGATCTCTTCGCTGGTGGCGGCGACCACGGCCACACTCTCGCCCCAGAAGCGCACCTTGTCGTCCAGGATGTACTGGTCGCAGGAGAGGGAGGCCGAGCGGGGATGAGGCGACCCGGCGTGCAGCACCCGGGGCACGTCGGAGTGGGTCAGCACTGCTTTGACCCCCGGCAGCGCCAGAGCCCTGCTGGCGTCGATGCGCAGGATGCGCGCATGGGCCACATTGCTGCGCAGCGTCTTGCCATAAAGTAGGCCGGGAAACTGCATGTCGGCGACGTACTTGGCTGACCCAGTGACCTTATCGATCAAGTCATTGCGTTTGACGCTCTTGCCGATAATCGAGAAGGCGGTCATAGCGCCTCCCTGCCGTTTTCTTGCATCTCTCGGGCGGTCTCATCGACGGCCTGGACGATCTTGGTGTAGCCGGTACACCGGCAGATGTTCCCGGCCATGGCAAAGCGGATCTCGTCGATGGTGGGGCGCGGATTCTCGTCCAACAGGGCCTTGGCCGCCACTATGAATCCCGGCGTACAGAAGCCGCATTGGGCCGCGCCGTACTTGATGAAGTTCTCCTGCAGGGGATGCAGTTCCAGCGCCGAGCGCTGGATGCCTTCGATGGTGATTATCTCAGCGCCATTGGCCTCCACCGCCAGCACCAGGCAGGCATTGACCAACTTGCCGTTCATGATGATGGTGCAGGAGCCGCACTCGCCCACGTCGCAGCCCTTCTTGGTGCCAGTCAGGCCGCCCTCGAGCCTCAGGGTGTCCAGAAGTGTTCGGTGGCACGCCACCATGAGAGTGCGCGGCTCGCCATTCAGGGTCAGGTTGATAACCTGGTTCATCGGAGCACCTCTAAGGCCTGTACCAGCGCCCTGCGGGTCAGTACTTCCACCATCTGCCGCCGGTACCCGGCGCTGGCACGCACGTCGCTGATGGGCTGGCAGGCCTGGGCCGCCGCTGCGGCCGCTGCATGGACCCGGTCCCGAGTCGGCTCCTCGTCGAGAAGAAGGGCTTCAGCCGTAGGAACCCTCAACGGTGTCGGGGCGACGGCGCCAAGCACGATACCCAACCTCGAGCATCGGCCCCGACTCATGGTGAGGCTCACTGCCACACCCACGGTGGCCAGTTCCATTTGCTCGCGCCGGCCGTGCTTAAGGTAGACCTTGGCGGTGCCAGGCGCGGGGGCGGGGACAAGCACATGGGTGACGATCTCATCCGGCGCCAGGATCGTCCGGCCCGGGGCGGTGCAGAAGCCTTCCAGCGCCACCGTGCGGGTGCCCCGAGGACCATGGATGCACAGAGAGGCGTCGTCGGCCAAAAGCGGCGGCAGGGTGTCGGCGGAAGGCGAAGCACGGCAGATATTGCCCACGACGGTGGCGCGGTTGCGCACCTGGATCGAGGCGAAATCCGTGCAGGCCCGGGCCAAACCAGCGTAGTGCTGGTGCGCCAGCGGTGACGTCTCAACCTCCCGGGCAGTGACCAGGGCGCCCAGTCGCAGGCCAGTGACCGAGTCGAAGTGGAAGTCGTCCAGTCCGCGGATCTTCTTCAAGTTGATTACCAATCCTGGCTGCCGGACATGCTCTTTCATCTGGACCAGCAAGTCGGTTCCACCAGCCAGCCAGCAACCCCGACCTTGGCCTTGCTGCTGCAGGCCAACAGCCTCCTCAAGGGAGTGCGGTTCGAAGTAGTCGAAGGATTTCATCGAAGCCTTCCGCTTTACCGAAGCCGGTTAGTAAAACGTTTTATCAACCAAATGTAAGATTTGGAGAATAATTGTCTAGACGTAAAAAAACCGAAATTTTAACCTTTCTATCCTCTGACCTTGCCCCGTTCCCGGTCTCGGTATCCCGCCAAACCGGGCCCAACCCCGCACGTTATGCTGGGAACCGCACCGTTCCGTACCCCTGCCGGCCCAGGTTTGACCCGTGAGGAAACCCGACCACCATGCCGTCCCCACCCAAACAGCGACCGACCATTTTCGACGTGGCGAGGGAAGCCGGGGTTTCCATAACCACGGTGTCCCTGGTCCTCAATGGCAAGGGCCTGGTAGGTCAGGACACGCGAGACCGGGTCAAGGGATGTGCCAGCGCACTCGGCTATGTTCCAAACGTCCGGGCCCAGCGGTTGCGCAGCCACAAGGCGCAGACCGTTGCCCTAATCTCGTCCATGCCGTTGAACATCTCCGGTGGCGAGTCCAGGCTGGGTTTCCTGATGGAGATCGCCGCCGTGGCAGCATCGGTCGCCCTTACCAAGGGGCTAGCCCTCATGCTGATCCCGCCCTACGAAAGCTCCCGCCTGCCCCTGGAACGGCTCGATATCGATGGCGCCATCGTGGTTGAACCTGCCGCCGGAGATGAGCAAGTTATCCAGCTCCAGAATATGGGGATTCCGGTGGTCTCGCTCGGGCGGCAGGCGGGGCTCGATTCGGTCCCCTTCATAGACCTTCATTCCACTGCGGCCGCCCAGTTGCTGCTCCGCCATCTGTTCGCCCAGGGAACTGTCCACATCGCCCTCCTCATCGGTGCCTCAGAACGCAGCTCCTATATCGAAACGGAGGCCGCCTACCGGAATTTTTGCCAGGAGCATGGGATGGCTCCCATCGTCGGCAAGGCCATCGAGGCCGGCGGAGACGGTGCGGGTTACCTCGCCGCCAAGCACCTGCTGTTGGAACATCCTGAGATCGATGGCATCTGCGCAATCGCCGAAGCTTTCGCGGTCGGCGCCGTTCTCGCTGCCAAGGAACTAGGCCGCAACATCCCCGGTGACCTTAAGATCGTCACTCGCTACGACGGCTTCCGTATCCGGAACTGCAAGCCTCCCTTGACCGCCGTGGACTTGCACCTAGAGGATGTCGCCGCCTTGGCGATACATGCCCTGTTAGATATTTTCGAAGGAATTCCGAACCCGAACCAGATCTTGCCACCTCTTCCGAAACTGATCCCAAGATCTTCATCTTCTTTTAGTTAGTGGTTCGATCCGGATCGGAGTGGGCCATTCGAGCCCTGCCTTGGCAATGCGGGTAGGAGAGCCGTGACGATTTTCAGCTTGAGATACTCCTCGTCGCGGTAGCCAACTTGCGTCTTAGACCTGAATCCGTGAGGTTGAGTGCCCGCACGTCACCAGGAGGAGTCCAGGACACGGTGCGCCCATTGAACGCAAGGACACTCTCTACGGCTCCCAAAGCCCTTGGTAGTCCGAAATGATTTCACTGTAGGTCTTATTACCAGCCAGCGAGGCTATGCCCCACCTAAGAAGAGCCGGGTCCGAAAGACGATCGAACGCGCTATCGCCGATTTGGCTAGTTCCAGCCCTAATATTTCGCAAAGTATGCAATATGCACTTGAATCAAACATCTTCTAACTGTATTAATAATTATAGATATTATAATTAATATGATA
>CAIRQL010000167.1 GCA_903880675.1 uncultured Holophagaceae bacterium
CTCGCGGATCAGGCCCTTGATCTCCTTGGCGGCATCGGCGCTGCGCTTGGCCAGGTTGCGCACTTCGGCGGCAACCACGGCGAACCCGCGACCCTGCTCACCGGCCCGGGCGGCTTCCACGGCGGCGTTGAGGGCCAGGAGGTTGGTCTGGAAGGCGATCTCATCAACCACGCCGATGATCTCGTAGATCTTGGCGGAGGACTGGTTGATGGCTTCCATGGCAGAGATGACCTGGGTGACGGCGGAGCCGCCGTCCTGGGCCACCTGCCGGGCCTTGGCGGACTAGGTGTTGGCGGACCGGGCGTTGTCGGCTGTCTGGTTCACATTGCTGGTGATCTGCTCCATGCTGCTGGCGGTCTCTTCCAGACTGGCGGCCTGTTCCTCCGTGCGGCGGCTCAGATCGGTGTTGCCCATGGAGATCTCGCCCGAGGCGGTGGAGATGGCCAGGGCCGCCTCCTGGATCTGGAGGATGGCCTCCTGCAGGCCGGCGATGGTGGCGTTCAGGGTGTTGCCCATCTCGCCGATCTCGTCCTTGTTCTTGATGTCCGAGCGCACGCTCAGGTCGCCTTCAGCCACGGCCCCGAGGACCTCGCTGAAGCGGGCCAGGGGTCGGGTGATGGCACGGGTCATGACGATGCCCGTGGCCACGCCAAAGACGACCGCCGCCAGGACCAAGACGATCATCACGGTGGTGGCGCTGTTGGCCAGCACCGTGTTGCCATCCGAGGCTTCCTTGGCCAGCTTGAGCTTCATGTTCTGCAGGTCGTCCAGGGCCTTCTGCAGGTCCTGGTTGGCCTTGAAGCCATCCCCCCGCATGAGGGCCTCGGCCTCCTTGGGCTTGCCCTGCTCCACCAGCTTCAGGGTCTTGTCTGAGGCAGCGTCATAGGCATTGGCAGCATCCTTGTAGGTCTTGAAGGCCGCCTTGCCCTTGTCTGTCAGCAGGGACTTGGTGAAGCTCTCCTCGATCTTGGCGCTCTCGGCGTCGATCTCCTTGATGCGCTTGCCGAAGCGGTCTGCATCCTGGGTCAAGATGGCGTCCCGCAGGTTCACCCGCTGGCGCTGGAAGAGCTGCATGAGGTCCCCCATCTCGCCGAGGGGCACGGTCATCTTCTCGTAGAGAACAGTGTCGGCGGCATCGATGAGCTTGATGTCGCGGATGCCCACAACCCCAACCACTGCCGCGAGTGCAGCGAGGAATAGGTAGGAACCGATGAGCTTGGGGCCCATCTTGATGTTGTCGAGGAAACTCATGGTGTCTCCTGGTGCAGAGAGTGGAGCGTTGGCTCGCTCGGGGTGGTATTTCGGAAAAGGAAGGGTGCGACGACGGTTTCTTTTTGGGTAAATCAGACTGATAGATCTGAATTTCTAACCACTTCGGGCACGCTTCTGCCCATGGAGTTCATCGGCGAACCTGCCCCCGGGGTGAGAAATGGTCGAAGATGGATGTAGAACACAGCCAAAATCGATTTTTACTATGAAGAGATCATCTGTTGGTTGGTGAGGAGGCCAGTCTGGTAAATTGGGTCATGACTCAAGCGCTCCAGCCTTTGACCGAATAAGTGTCTAGACGAATACCCACGCCCTGCGCAGGTCCCTTATGTCAACAGCCAGGACAGACTCGGAAGGATGGAGGGGGGGTGTGACCTCTCTCTGCCTGCTGGTTGGGGCCCTCTCCCTGCTGGCCCTGGTCGGGCATGCCTTGCATCGCCCGAACCTGGGGGCCCTGGGTACCGGTTCGATGCCCATGTCAGCTCCGTCGGCCCTGGTGATGCTGCTGCTGGCCGGGGCGACGCTGGCCCCCACCCTGTCCAGCACCCGGGGCCGGCGGGTGACGCTGGTCCTGGGGAGCCTGGCGGTGGTCGCCATCGTGCTGGGCCTGGCAGGCCAAATGGCCGCGCTGCATTCGCTGGCCCTGCTCACCAGCAGGGATTCCCCCTACACGCTGCCCTCGGCCCTGGCGGGCCTGATGGCTGTGCTCGCCCTCGGCCTCCGGTGGGCTTGGAGCCCCGCCTCCTGGTCGCTGCGCCAGGGGTCTGCCGGGGCCGCCCTGGGCACCCTGAGCCTGGGGGCCATGGCCGTCATCGGGCATGTGGTGGGCGCCCCCGGCCTCTACGACACTCAGCGCCCGCCCATGTCCCTGGGGAGCAGCCTGGCTGCCCTCTTGCTGGGGGCCGCCCTGGTTCGGTCGGCCGGCCGGGATGTCCTGCCCCTCTCGCTCTTCCGACCCGTGTCTGGCGGCAGCGAGGCCCTCGGGGCCCGGGCGTCCACCCGGGGCCCCCTGGCCCTGTTCCTGGGCACGGTGGTGATCATCCTGCTGGGGGGCCACCTGTTCCTTCGGCAGCAGTTCCTCGACGCCCGCCAGAGTGCCCAGGGCGGTCTGGCAGCCATCGCCGAGCTCAAGGCCAGCGAGATCTCCCAGTGGCACCGGGAGCGACTGGATGGGGCCTCCCGCATGACCCGGAGCAACTTGGTCCAGGGACACCTCCGCCGGTTCCTGGGCGGGGCCCAGGAACCGGGCGTGAAAGCGGAGGTGCTGGACTGGATGGTCCAGCAGGTCCGGGGGGACTATTCCTGGGCGGCCCTGTTTGATGCCCGGGGCAAGTTTCTCCTCGGGACCCCGGATGGCTCCCCCTTCACCCGGGAGAACCTGGACTGGGAGCAGGTAGCCCGCGCCCTCCAATCCCGAGACAAGCAGGTGATGGACCTCCACCAGGACCCAGACCAGCCCAATGCCCACCTCAGCCTCTGGATTCCCCTGCTCTCGGAGGGCAAGGGCGAGAGCCGCCCCTACGGGGTCCTGCTGCTGGTGGTGGATCCCCGCCGGTTCCTCTTTCCCCTGCTTGAGCCCTGGCCGGGCTCCGGCGCCACCGGCGAGACTCTGCTGGTCCGCCGGGAGGGCGACCAGGTGGTCTACCTCAATGAGCTCCGGCACCGTGCCGGAGCGCCCCTGAGCCTGCGGGCCCCGCTGAATCAGGCTCGGCCGAGGCCCGAGGCCCTGGCGGTCCAGGGCGATCACCCGGACCTGCTGGTGGGCCTGGATTATCGCCAGGAGCCCGTGTTGGCCGCCGTTCGGCCCGTGGAGGGCACCTCCTGGGTCCTGGTGGCCAAGGTCGACGAGGCTGACATCTACGGCCCCCTGCGCAACCGGGCCTGGGGCGGTGCCGTTGGCCTGTTCGCCCTCATGGGGTGTGCGGCACTGGGCATCGGCCTGGTGCTCCGGTACCGGGAGACCGACTCGGTCCGCATCCAGCTGGGCCTGCTCCAGCGCTTCGAGTGGCTGATGCGGGAGGCCAACGACATCATCCTGCTGCTGGACGGAGACGGTCGGATCCTGGAGGCCAATGTCCAGGCCGCAGAGCAGTACGGGTTCACTCGGGTGGAGCTGAAGGGGCTGAATGTCCTGGACCTTCGCACACCGGAGACCCGGAGCCTGGGAGCCCAGCAGTTCGCCCAGGTCAAGGAAACGGGGGCCGTGCGCTTTGAGTCCATCCACCAGCGCCGGGATGGGAGCCTCTTCCCGGTGGAGGTGAGCGCCCGTGCGGTGACGGACCAGGGCGGCCTCCGGGTGATTACCTTCATTCGGGACACCACCGAGCAGGTGGCCCGGAACCGGGAGATCCAGCGGATGACTCGGCTCTATGCGGCCATGGGCGAGGTGGGCCAGGCCATTGCCCGGTCCGTTTCCCCAGAGGACCTGTTCGCCCGGGTCGCCAGGGTGATGGTCCAGTCCGGGGGGTTCGCCATGGCCTGGGTGGGTTGGGAAGAGCCTCAGACCCACCGGGTGACTGTGGCCGCCCGCTTTGGCGATGAGGATGACCTGCTGAGCAGCGTGGAGGTCCGGACGGACGAATCCCCGGGAGGCCGGGGTGCCATGGGGACCGCCATCCGCCAAGGCCGCCCCTGCGTGGTGAACGATATCTTTGAAGCGCCTGGTGTGGTGCCCTGGCAGTCGGCGCTGGCGCTGAGCGGCTTCGTCGCCACCGCAGCCTTCCCCATCCGCCTGGCGGGCCAGGTGAAGGGGGCCCTGGCGGTCTACGCCCGGGAGAAGGGTATCTTTGGCGCTCACGAGGTGACCCTCCTGGACGAAGCGGCCCGGGACATCTCCTTCGCCCTGGATCATCTGGCCGAGCAGGCCCAGCGCCGCGAGACAGAGGAGGCCCTTCGAGAGAGCGAACAGTTTCTGAAGGAGGCCCAGGATGCCGGCGGCATCGGCACCTTCACCTGGGACATTCGGCAGAACCGCTGGCAGGGCAGCGCCTCCCTGGACCGCCTCTTTGGCACTGACGCCCGGCATCCGCGGACCCTGAAGGGCTGGATGGAGCTGGTGCCTGCGGACCTGCGCAGCGGGGTGGCGGCCCAGGTGCGGGCAGCCTTCGCCGGTCGCGGTCGGTTTGATCTGGAATACCCCATCCGCCGCCCGTCCGATGGTGCGCTGCGCTGGCTCCAGGGGCGGGGCGAGGTCCTGCGGGACGAGGCTGGTGCCCCTCTCACGCTGGTGGGCATCATGCAGGACATCACGGAGGGCCGGGAGGGGGAGGAGGAGCGGAAGCGCCTCCAGTCCCAGCTACACCAGGCCCAGAAGCTGGAGAGCGTGGGGAGCCTCGCCGGCGGGGTGGCTCACGACATGAACAATGTTCTGGGCGCCATCCTGAGCCTGGCCTCCAGCCTGCGAGAGATGGCTGACCCCTTCTCCCGCGAGTCGAAGAACCTCGACACCATCATCAGCGCCTGCATGCGGGGCCGGGGGGTGGTGAAGAGTCTCCTCTACTTCGCCCGGAAGGACCTCCAGGAGGAGCGGGCCATTGACCTCAACGACCTGGTGCGGGAGATGAGCCACCTGCTGGGGCACACCATGCTGCAGCGGGTCCACCTCCAGATGGACCTGGAAGAAGACCTGGGCACGGTGCGGGGTGACGGCGGGGCCCTCAGCCACGCCCTCATGAACCTCTGCGTGAACGCCATGGATGCCATGCCGGAGGGCGGGGTCATCCACATCCTCACCTCGACCGATGCGGATGGCGGGGTCTCCCTGCGGGTGCGGGACACCGGCGAGGGCATGCTCCCCGAGGTCATGGCGAAGGCCATGGAGCCCTTCTTCACCACCAAGCCCCAGGGCAAGGGTACGGGTCTGGGCCTGGCGATGGTCTACGGCACCATGAAGGCCCACGAGGGAGAGCTTGAGCTGCACAGCCTGAAGGGGCAGGGTACGGAGGTGGTGCTGCGCTTCCCATCCGCGCGCGTGACCCAATTTTCCCACCGGGCCAAGGCTCCGGCGCCTGCAGAGGCCCTTCAGCAGCCCCTGCGGATTCTCCTGGTGGATGATGACGACCTCATCCGTGAGGCCGTGCCCCCCATGCTGGAGCTGCTCGGGCACCGGGTCACCGCCGCCGCCGGCGGCCTGTCCGCCCTGCGGATCCTGGAGACGGGCGAGCCTCTGGACCTGGTGGTCCTGGACATGAACATGCCGGGCATGGGGGGGGCAGAAGTCCTGCCGCGTATTCTCGAGCTTCGTCCAGGTTTGCAGGTGATCCTCGCCACCGGCTTTAGCGACCATGAAGTGGCCCCGCTGATGGAGGGTCGCTCCGAGGTGTTTAGTCTGCGAAAACCCTTCAGTCTCAAGGAATTCCAGCAGAAAATCAGCACCCTCCGCTTCCCCCTCGCCGCGGCAGGGAATTCCTGAGGAAGCCGTTCGGCAGGATTGAATTCCAGCGGAACCTGGACAGAATCTCCTTCCCGCAGCGTGAGCATTGCCGCGCCTTCGCGCATGTTTCAATTCATGGTGATTCCACTCCCTGCCGATGGGAGCCCTGGAGTCAAACCATGTCCAAGATCGTCGTCATCGACGACAGCAAGTTCATGCGAAACCTGCTCACTCGCTTCCTCGAGAGCGCAGGGCATGAGGTGGTTTCCTGGGGGGATGTGCCGGCCTCAGAGCTCGGTGACAGGGTGCTGGAGCAGGACCCGGACCTGGTGATCACCGACTTCCAGATGCCGCTTTACAACGGCGTGGTCGTGACGCAAGTGGTGCGGAAAGCGATACCCGGGCTGCCGGTAGTGGTCCTCACCGCCAGTCACGATCCCCTGGTCATCAAGGCCCTGATGCTCGAGGAAGTCAGCCACATCCTGCACAAGCCCCTGCACTCAGAGGAGCTCCTGGACGCCGTGCGAGGCGTCCTCTGAGTGAGCGGCGTCAGGGCTAGAGCCGGTCGAGGGCGTCCCTGCCGATGCCGGGGTTCCAGAGCAGGGGCTCGTAGTTCGCAAGGCCGGCCTTGAAGAAGGGGTCGTTGTCCCGGATGGTGTCCAGGTCCGCCAGGGGTGAGGCATCCTGGACGCGCAGCAGCAGCAGGCCGCCGGTGCGGGGATCCAGCGGTCCCGAGGCCAGCAGGACGCCCTGTTCCTTCAGCGTGCGGAGGTAGGCGCGGTGGGCTTCGGTGATCGCCTCGATCTCGGCGAGGGGGCGGCGGTAGCGGATGAGCATGGCGGCGTACATGGGGACTCCAGGAAAGGACCCAGGTGAACATGATTGGCTCGCCCTGAAAACCCCTAGGCGAAGGGCATCTCCAGTCCGTGGACCAGGACGAGGTCGTGGTAGTCCAGGCTGCCCACCCGGAAGGTGGTGGTGCCGACCGGCCTGAAGCCGAGCTTGGCGTAGAAGCGGAGGGCGCGGGCACTGCGCTCCCAGGCCTGGAGCCAGACGCCATCATGGCCCGCGGCGGCGGCCTCGGCCAGGGCCGCCTCCATGAGCTCCCGGGCGGCGCCGGTGCCGTGTACGGACTGATCCAGATAGAACCGGACGACCTCCAGGGGGTTCAAAAATTCCGCGGAGGAGGTCCCAGGCGCGGGGCCGTGGGCGCATAGCAGCGTGTAGCCCAGGAGGTTGCCGCCCCCCTCCAGTAGCAGCGTTCGGCAGGTGGGGTCCGCCAGCTCTGCGGCCTGCTGGGCGGGGCCGAAGGCTTCGGCCAGATGCTGCTCCAGGTCCGGAGCGGGAATCCGGCCCGTGTAGGTCTCGCGCCAGAGGCGCTCGGCCAGGGCGGCGAGGACGTCGGCATCGGCGGGCAGGGCATGGCGGATGAGCATCTACCCAGCTTATCAAAGTACTGAAAACACGCTAAAATACTCGTTTTGGCGAGCCTCCATGCACATCCAAGAACTGATTCTCCGGCTCCAGCGCTTCTGGGCCGACCGAGGCTGCCTGATCGGGCAGCCCTACGACATTGAGAAGGGTGCGGGCACGATGAACCCCCTCACCTTCTTTGGTGCCCTGGGCGCCAAGCCCTGGAATGTGGCCTACGTGGAACCCTCCCGTCGCCCGGCGGACGGCCGCTACGGCGAGAACCCCTTCCGGGTCTATAAGCACCTCCAGTTCCAGGTGATCCTCAAGCCCAGCCCCGCCAAGGTGCAGGACCTCTACATCGAGAGCCTCGAGGCCCTGGGCATCGATTTCTCCAAGCACGACCTCCGCTTCGAGGAGGACAACTGGGAGTCCCCCTCCCTGGGTGCCTGGGGGGTGGGCTGGCAGGTGGTGCTGGATGGTATGGAGATCAGCCAGTTCACCTACTTCCAGCAGGTGGGCGGCCAGGACTGCCGGCCCGTGAGCGCCGAGCTCACCTACGGCATCGAGCGCATCTGCATGTTCCTGGGCGGCTACGACAACATCTTCGATCTGGTCCACGGCGAGGTGAAGACCGATGACGGCGTCTTCCCCGTCACCTACGGCGAGATGCGCCAGCGCGAGGAGTTCGAGCTCTCCGCCTACAGCTTCGAGCATGCGGACCTGGACCTGCACCGCAACCTCTTCGCGTCCTTCGAGAAGGAGGGCTGGCGCCTCCTCACGGACCACGGCCACTTCCTCAGCGCCTACGAGCAGGCCCTCAAGATGAGCCACACGTTCAACGTGCTGGATGCCCGCGGCGCCGTAAGCACCACGGAGCGGCCCGCCGTCATCAAGCGCGTCCGGGACCTGGCCAGCGGCTGCGCCAAGGCCTATCTGGAGCATCAGGAGGGCAGCGCTGCCACCATCGCCGCCGCCGGGAAGGGGGGTGCCCTATGAGCGCCGCCCAGCCCTTCCTGCTGGAGCTGCACTGTGAGGAGATCCCGGCCCGCTTCCTGCAGCCCCTGACCGCGGACCTCAGCGCCGCGCTCACGGCCTGGGCCGCTGGCCAGAACCTCGAGCTCACTGGCCTCGAAGTCTTCTACTCGCCACGCAAGCTGGCCTGGCGTGCTGCCGGCCTGCCCCTGGCCCAGGCGGACCAGATCGAGATCCAGGTGGGGCCGCCGCAGCGCATGTGCGTGGACGAGGCGGGACAGCCCACCATCCAGGGCCAGAAGTTCGCGGAGAAGTGGGGCGTGCCCTTCGCCGCCGTGCGCTTCGAGCAGCCCGCGGGCAAGAAAGAACCCTGCGCCGTAGTGACCATCACGAAGGTGGGACGGCCCACCGTGGACCTGCTGCAGGAGGCTCTGCCGGGCCTCGTCGCCGGGCTGCACGTGCCCAAGGCCATGCGCTGGGGCAACTCGGACTTCGAGTTCGTGCGCCCCATCCGCAGCATCCTCTGCCTCCTGGGGGACCAGGTGGTACCCATCACCCTGGATGGCGTCACCGCCTCCAACACCACCTGGGGCCACCGCCTCTTCCACCGCGCCCAGCCTGAGCCAGTGGTGGTGCCCGAGCCCGCCGCCTACGAGGCCGCCCTGGAGGCCGCCGGCGTGGTCGTCAGTGTGGACGTGCGGCGCGCCCGCATCGCCGAGCAGCTGAACACCCTGGCGGCCGCTGTAGGGGGCCGCGTGGTCGCCGACGCCGAGCTGCTGGACACCCTGGCTGAGATCGTGGAGTTCCCGAAGATCGTCTGTGGCGAGTTCCCGCCGGAGTTCCTGGAGCTGCCCAAGGAGGTGCTGGTCACCAGCCTCCGCGAGCACCAGAAGAGCTTCTGCATCGAGAAGCTGGATGGCACCGACCTGCTGCCCTGCTTCCTCACCGCCGCCAACCGCACCGATGACCCGGCGGGGTTCGTGAAGGCCGGCAACGAGTGGGTCCTCAAGGCCCGGCTCTACGATGCCCGCTTCTTCTTCGCGGAAGACCGCAAGCTGCCGCTTGCGGTGCGGATGGAAAAGCTTATGGCGCTTACCTTTCAGCGGGATCTGGGGAGCTACCACGACAAGACTGGCCGGGTGGTGGCCATCACGAAGGCTCTGGCCAAACGGCTTTCTCTGGACGAGGCCCACATGGAGCGCGCCCTCGAGGCCGCCCGCATGGCCAAGTGCGACCTGCGCACCCTGATGGTGGGCGAGTTCCCGGAGCTGCAGGGCATCATGGGCGGCGAGTACCTCCGCCACGAGGGTTCTCATGAAGAGGTCTGGATGGCGGTGAAGGAGCACTACCGCCCCGCTGGCGCTGACGACGCGCTGCCAGTCACGGCCCTGGGCTGCCTGCTGTCGCTTTGCGACAAGCTGGACACCGTGGGCGGCTGCTTCGCGGTGGGCATCATCCCCAGCGGCTCCAAGGATCCCCTGGCCCTGCGTCGCTCGGGGCAGGGCCTTGTCCGCATCCTCTGGGAGCGGGGCTGGGCGCTCACCCCCCGTGACCTCAGCGGTGTGGTCCTCGGCATTGTCGGCCCCAAGGCCACCAAGCCCATCGCCGAGACCACCGAGGCCCTGCTGGCCTTCTTCAAGGATCGCGTGACCTACCAGCTGGAGCTGGCGGGCTACGCAGGCTCCGTGCGGCGCTCCGCCCTGGCTGCGGGCTGGGAGGACTTGGCGGACCTGAAGGCCCGCTGCGAGGCCCTGTCCGGCTTTGCGGACGACCCCCGCTTCGCCTCCCTGGCCCAGAGTGCCAAGCGGATTGGGAACATTCTGAAGGACGAAATTCCCGATGGGAATTTCGATGGCGCCCTGCTGGTGCAGGGCGAGGAGAAGGAACTGGCAATTCAACTGGGGCGGCTGGAGGCAACCACCGATCAGGCAGCCCTGCTGGGCGTACTGGCGGACCTGGCGCAGCCTCTGGAGGCCTTCTTCGGGGCGGTCATGGTGAAGTGCGAGGACCCGGCTCTCCGCGCCACCCGCCTCAGCCTCCTCCACCGTCTCCGCCAGGCCTTCCTGCGGGTAGCCGATTTTTCGCTCTGGCAATAACAGCCCTTCGTGGTTAAAAGGAAAGCGGTGGTGGCCATGCACCCTGCGCGCCTGTTCCGATCCCTGCTCCTGCTCGGCGCCCTGCTGGGCTCGGCGGCGCTGCAGGCGGGGCGGAAGGAGGCCTGGGTGGAGGTGCGGTCGCCGCACTTCCTCGCCTACAGTGATGCGGGCGAGGCCGAGGCCCGCAAGGCGCTCAAGGGCTTTGAGGGAATCCGCAGTGTGTTCCAGCAGGTCTTCCCGGCCCTCCGGGTGGATGCCCCCCGGCCCATGGTGGTGCTGGTGCTGGATGACGCGACCTCCATGCAGCGGTTCCTCCCCCGCTCCTTCGAGGGGCGGGACCCCAGCCGTCCGGCCGGGATCTTCCAGCAGGGCCCCGACCGGGACTATGCGATTCTCCGCCTGGATGTGAACCGCCAGGACAGCCAGCCCTACTTCGTCCTCTTCCACGAGTACACCCACAGCATCCTCCACCTCAACTTCCCGGGCCTGCCCACCTGGCTGGATGAGGGGCTGGCTGACTACTACGGCGCCACCGAGATCCGCTCGGAGCACGTGTACATCGGGCGGGTCCCCCGGGGCCGCCTGGCCCGCCTCAAGTCCAGCGTCCACCTGCCTCTGGAGACCCTGCTGACCGTCACCCATGCCTCCCCCCACTACCGCGAGGGGGAGAAGACGGGCGTCTTCTACGCCCAGAGCTGGGCCTTCGTCCACTACCTGCTCACGGACACCCAGGCCCAGAAGGACGGCCTCTTGAAGGCTTACCTGGTGGCGCTCCAGGCCCAGGCGGAGCCCCTGACGGCGGCCCGGCTGGGGTTCGGCGACCTGGAGCGGCTGAGGGGCGTCCTGGCCCAGTACACCCGGCGGCCCACCTTCGGCTTCTGGGACCTGGCCCTGCCAGTGACGCTTACGGACAGGGACTTCCAGGTGCGGCCCCTGGGGGCGGCCGAGGCTCTGGTGGTCCGGGCGGAGTTCCTTCAGCACCACGGTCAGGAAGCGGCGGCCGGCCCGCTGCTGGCGCAGGCCCTGGCCCTGGAGCCACGCCTGGCGGCAGCCCACGTGGCTCTGGGCTGTGGCCACACCCTGAGGGGGGAGACCGAGCCCGCCCGAGCCGCGTTCCAGACCGCCCTTGGCCTGGGCAGCCAGGACTTTCGCACCCCCTACCAGCTGGCCCTCCTGGCCCAGGAGCAGCGGCTCCCGGGTGGCCCTGAGGCGGCCCAGGTCTTCGCCTGGCTGGAGGCGGCCCGGACCCTGCGCCCCGACCATCCGGGCCTCCACATGGCCCTCTCCCGGCAGCACGCGAAGGACCCCAAGGATCCCGCCCGAGCCCTCGCCGAGGGCCGGGAGGCCATCCGCCTCGACCCCGGCAATCTCACCCACCTGGCCAACCTGGGGATCACCTGCCTCAACCTGGACCTGGAGGCGGAGGCGGTGGCCATCGGCGAGCGCCTGGAGCGGCTGGCCACCAACCCCCGGGACCGCGAGCTCCGGGCCGCCTTTGCCGCAACCCTGGCTGACTTCCAGGCGCGCCGGAAGGCCCCGGCAGCGGAGCCGCAGCCCGGGGAAGTCGCTGCTGCTCCTGCCCAGCCACAGCCCGCTCGCCTGAAGTTCAGCCTGCCCTCGCACCTGGCCTCCCTGGGCACGGAGGTCCAAGCTCTGGTCGCCGCCGACCATCTGGAGGAAGCCATCCGGAAGGTGGAGCAGGCCCTGGTCAAGGCGAAGTACGACTACGACCGCACGTCCATCCGGGCCCTGCTGACCACCCTCCGCGCCCGGCGGGGGCCGAGCCCAGCCCGCCCTCAGCCCTGAGGCCCGGGGTCTGGAACCCGCCAGCAGCGGCCCGGTTGAGGCACACTGGAGACAGGAATGCCGGTCGGGATACTCGGATCGGCTGGACCCGCCGAGGACCCATGCACCACGAACGCATTGCCATCATCGATTTCGGCAGCCAGTACACCCGCCTCATCACCCGGCGGCTGCGGGAGCTCGGCGCCTTCGGCCTGGTCTACAGCAGCGGCGCCACGGCGGCCGACATTGCTGGGCCCGATCTGCGGGGCGTGATCCTGTCGGGTGGCCCCAACTCTGTGCTGGAGCCCGGTGCCCCCGAGCTGGACATGGCCATCCTCGAGCTGGGCGTCCCGGTGCTGGGCATCTGCTACGGCCAGCAGATCATCGCCCGCAACCTGGGCGGGCAGCTCCACCGCGCCACCACCCGGGAGTACGGCAAAGCCGAGATCCAGGCCAGCCCTGAGACCTCCCTGCTCTTTGCCGGCCTGCCCCATGCCCAGCAGGTCTGGATGAGCCACGGCGACCATGTGGAGGTGGCCCCGGCCGGCTTCATGGTGACCGCCCGCACGCCCGGTGTGCCGGTGGCGGCCATGGAGGATGCGGCCCGGCGGATCTACGGGATCCAGTTTCACCCGGAGGTCACCCACAGCGCCCAGGGCACGCCCCTGCTGTTGAACTTCCTCAAGCACTGCGCCATGGCTCTGGACTGGAACGCCGGGAACTTCATCGAGGAGAAGGTCCAGGCCATCCGGGCCCAGGTGGGGCAGGGCACGGTGGTGCTGGGCCTCAGCGGGGGCGTGGACTCCAGCGTGGCGGCCCTGCTGCTGCACAAGGCCATCGGCAAGCAGCTCACCTGCGTCTTCGTGGACCACGGCCTCATGCGCAAGGACGAGATGCTACAGGTGCAGGCCTACTTCGCCCCCTTCGAGCTGAAGGTCATCTGGGTGGACGCTGCCGACGAGTTCCTGGGCGCCCTGGAGGGCATCACGGATCCGGAGCAGAAGCGCAAGATCATCGGCGGCAAGTTCATCGAGGTCTTTGAGCGGGAGGCCGGCAAGGTCCAGGCGGACTTCCTGGGCCAGGGCACGACCTACCCCGATGTGATCGAGAGCAGCGGCATCGGCGGCGCCATCCTGGTGAAGTCCCACCACAACGTGGGCGGCCTGCCGGAGCGCATGCGCATGCAGCTGGTGGAGCCCCTGCGGGAGCTGTTCAAGGACGAGGTGCGCGCCACCGGACTGGCCCTGGGCCTACCTCAGGAGATGAACCAGCGGCACCCCTTCCCCGGTCCCGGCCTGGCGGTGCGCCTGCCGGGCACCATCACCCGGGAGCGGGTCACCATCCTCCAGAACGCTGACGCCATCTTCCTCCAGGAGCTGCACCAGAGTGGGTGGTATGCCCGCACCAGCCAAGCCTTCGCTGTCCTGCTGCCGGTGCAGACCGTGGGCATCATGGGCGACGAACGCACCTATGAGGCCATCTGCGCCCTGCGGGCCGTCACCAGCGAAGACTTCATGACCGCCGACTGGGCCCGGCTGCCCCATGAGCTGCTGGAGAAGATCGCCCAGCGCATCGTCAACGAGGTGAAGGGCATCAACCGCGTGCTCTTCGACATCACCTCCAAGCCGCCCGCTACCATCGAGTACGAGTAATGGCCAAGCGCATCGAGCCCAACCGCAAGTCCGTGAAGGATGTCCTGGAGGACCTGCTGGCGGGACACCGCGAGGCGGCCTTCAGCGGACCCGAGCCTGCTCTGAAATACCTGCGCCGCACCCTGGAGGGCCAGGGTAGCCTGCCCAATGCGGTCAAGGCCGTGGCCCAGGACCTGGTGGCTGACGCCACGGCGCGCCTGGGCCAGTGGGAGGCCTGCACCGAGGCTGTGGTGACGGTCCTGGGCTACCTGCCGGAGCTGGAAGCGGCCTTTCCCCACGAGTACCGCCGGATGCTGGAGGGCCTGACCTGCTTTGAGCGGGGCATCCAGGCCCGCAGTGAGCTGGGCGACTTTCACGGGGCCCTGGAGCTCTGTGAGCAGGCCATCGCCCTGGACCTGGGAGCGCATTATTCCGCCAAGCGGGACTCGCTGGAGTGGGCCCGCTAGGAGTAAAGTGCGGGGGCGGGACAGCCGTTACAAGGGAAGACCGGGGTGGCGATGGCCAGTGAGTTCCAGGTGGTTCCCGACCAGACCGGGATCCTGATCGTGGATGACCTCGCCATCATCCGGCTATCCCTGAATAAAATCCTGACCAAGGCCGGCTACCGCTGCCGGGAAGCAGAGGATGTGCCGGCGGCGCTGCAGATCCTCCGTGACGAACGCATCGATCTGATCCTCTGCGACATCCAGATGCCCGGAGCCTCCGGCCTCGATCTGGTGCGGTGCATCCAGCCGCTCATCCCCGAGACCTCCGTGCTCATGGTCAGCGGCCTGGAGGACACCCAGACCGCCATGGAGTGCCTTCAAGAGGGGGCCTTCGGCTATGTCCTGAAGCCCTTCCAGCCCCGGGAGATCCTGGTCCAGGTGAATGCGGCCCTGCGGCGGCGGATGTTGGAGATCAGCTACCGGGACCGGGAGCTCCAGCTGGCGCGCAAGGTCCGGGAGCAGACTCTGGAGATTCGGGACAGCCGCGAGGAAATCGCCTTCCGGCTCATCGCAGCCAGCGAGCAGCGCGACAATGAGACCGGCATGCATGTCCGGCGCATCGGTCTCTACGCGGCGGAGCTGGCGCGGCTCCACGGCCTGGAGGAGGAGGTGGTGGACACCATCCAGTCTGCAGCGCCCATGCATGACATCGGAAAGATCGGCGTGCCCGATGCCATCCTCCAGAAGCCCGGGTCCCTCACGGAGTCCGAGTGGGTGACCATGAAGATGCACACCACCATGGGAGCGACGATCCTGAAAGGGTCCAGCGTGCCCTTCATCCAGATGGGGGCCCGCATCGCCCTGGGCCACCACGAGAAGTGGGATGGCAGCGGGTATCCCTTCGGCCTGCGCCGCCGGGAGATCCCCCTGGAGGCCCGCATCACGGCCCTGGTGGATGTCTACGACGCCATCAGCAACCGCCGCCACTACAAGGCTTCCTGGCCCGAAGATCGGGTGGTGGCAGAGCTCCGCCGCGGGGCAGGCAGCCACTTCGACCCGGCCCTGGTGGACCTCTTTCTGGCCCACCTCCCCCGCTTCCGGGACATCCTGGGAGCCCACCCGGATGACCCGAGGGCGGACTTCAGGATGCCCGGACTGGCGGTGGAAGGCCCGGAGGAACCAGCCTAGGCGGGTTCCTGGGACTTGGCGGCGGCGGCGTCGAGCTTGGGGCTGCGGTTGATGGTGAACTCGCCCAGCATCATGGGCACCGCGGCCTTCAGCATGATCGTGAAGACCAGGAAGCCGAGGGCGAAGATGCCTGCGGCCACGAAGATCTCGGTCTTGGAGGGCGTGTAGACATAGATCTCACCCAAGGCGTCCGGGGTCAGGCCGGGGATGATGAGGCCCATGCCCTTCTCGATGTAGACGCTGGCGTAGATGAGCACGCAGCCGATGTTCAGGGTCACCCAGTTGGTGCGGGTCTTGGGCACCAGGAAGAGCAGGAAGGCGATGGCACCGCAGATGATGGAGGCCCAGGCGTAGGGCACCAGGGTGTTGTGGCCCTTGACGCCGAACAGCAGGTACTGGAAATAGACCATGTGCTCGGTGCCGGAGTAGAGCTCCTTGAAGGACTCGGCGGCGGTGAGGAAGAGGTTGAAGCCCATGGTGTAGGCCATGAGCTCGGCGATCTTGAAGATGGCCTCGTCCTTGATGGACAGCTTCGTGGTCTTGCGCAGGATCTGGAGCAGGATAAGCAGAATCGCCGGGCCCGAGCAGAAGGCGGAAGCCAGGAAGCGCGGGGCGAGGATCGCCGAGTTCCAGAAGGGGCGTGAGGCCAGGCCGTTGTACAGGTAGGCGGTGCAGGTGTGGATGCTCACGGCCATGGGGATGGAGAGCAGCACCAGCGGGGTCACCAGCTTCTTGACATAGTGGCGCTCGGTGTAGGCGCAGTAGAGCAGGTAGGTCACCACGAAGTAGTTGAGCACCAGGTAGGCGTTCAGCACCAGCACGTCCCAGGCCAGCATGGACTGGGGCCAGTTGAGGCGGCCCACCGCTGGCATGATGTGCCAGAAACGGTCGGGCCGGCCGATGTCCACCATGACGAAGCCCAGGCACATCACCAGGGCGCTGATGGCCAGCATCTCGCCCAGGATGGTGATCTCCTTGATGGGTTCCCAGTCATAGATGTAGGCGGGGATGACCAGCATGATGGCCGCTGCGGCCACGCCCACGAGGAACGTGAAGTTGCCGATGTAGAAGCCCCACGAGACCTGGTCTCGCATGTTGGTGACGATCAGTCCGTGGTTGACCTGACCAATATAGGCGTTGGCGCCCACCCCGATGAGGAGCAGCAGAAAGGCCACCCAGGCGTAGTAGATGGGGCCGCCGGTGGTGATGATCCGGACGGTGTCGGTGATGAACCGCGAGAAGTTCCTCAGCGTGGACATTGGCTCACACCCCGTAGAAGTAGAAGAAGTTGGGTTGAGTGTTCAGCTCTTCCTTGAGCTTGAACACACGCTTGTTCTCGAGGACGTAGCGAATCTCGCTCTCCTTGTCGAGGAGGTTGCCGAACTTGCGCGAGCCCGTGGGGCAGACCTCCAGGCAGGCGGGGTACTTGCCCTGCCGGGTGCGCTGGATGCAGAAGGTGCACTTCTCCACCACGCCCTTGGGGCGGGGTCGGTTGCCCAGGTAGTGGGTCTCCGGGTTGACATCCTTGGAGGGGATGGTGGTCTCCCCCCAGTTGAAGTGGCGGGCGCCGTAGGGGCAGGCGGCCATGCAGTAGCGGCAGCCAATGCACCAGTTGTAATCCACCACCACGATGCCGTCCTTCTCGCGCCAGGTGGCGCCCACGGGACACACCTTCACGCAGGGGGGCTTCTTGCACTGCTGGCACTGGACCGGCATGTAGAAGTGGCCCTCGCGGGGCACCTCGTCCGGGTTGTAGTAGTGCTCCGCGTGCTGGAGGTTGACGCCCTCCTCCTTTTCCAGTTCCAGCACCTTGATCCACTGGATCTCGGGCTCCCGGGACTGGTTGTTCTCGGTGACGCAGGCGTGGACGCAGCGTCGGCAACCAATGCAGCGGCTCAGGTCCAGGGCGTAGCCGAAGATGGTGCCGGGGACGGGCGGGGCGTTGCCGACCTTCACCTCCTTGCCGTACTTCTCCTTGTACTCCTTCTCCAGGCGGGCGATGACCGTCTGCACCTCACTCTTGGAGAGCTCCGTGAACTTGTCCTGGAGGAACTCCTCGGTGCTGAGCTTCTC
>CAIRQL010000168.1 GCA_903880675.1 uncultured Holophagaceae bacterium
CCCTGGCCCAGGCCCGCAGCGAGCACACCCTGCCGGCCCCCGACCCCATCTGGGCCACCTACTAGGGACAGCACTTCCGCCTAGCAACAAACGATACCAAGTTTCATTTCTGCCGCTTTTTAACACTTTTGCCCTTGAACCTTGAACGAGAAGCACCATGATGACTCACACCAAAATTATTTACGGACACTTCATGGCCAGCCCTATTCCTGACGCCCTCGACCGCCGCAAGCACCGGGGCCCCTTCCGGTTCCTCTACATGGACTTCCGGACCTTCCTCCGCCGCTATCTGGGCTGGGGTTGAACGCCAGAGAAGGCTGTACCAAACGCACCCAAGGCCACGACCGGGTTCTCCCCTTCGTGGCCTTGGTGCGTGGGGGTGGGCGATCAGCAGGATCAGGCTTAGTGTCACCGTTCGCCAGTTTCGCCCAACGGCATTCAGTTCACCGGGTTATCGGGCAGCCTCAGCCAGAAAAGGCAAAAGCATTGGACGAGGATAAGTGCAGATGAACGAGGATGACTGCCAAAAATGAAAAGAGCTTAGCCACAGATTTCACAGATTCCACAGATAGAGAAAAGCCTTAGCCGGGGATGCACGGGGAGATCTGGGATAGGGCACATGGCGCAGGCCCAGCATGGGCTCCATCTCGGGGCGGGGGCCCATGCAGCGGATGGGTCGGCGCCCATCTGCGTAATCTGCGTAATCTGTGGTCCCACTTTTGATCTTGAATGGCTGGGGCTGAGCCTGGCCGATAACCGGGTCAGCTTATTCCCCATTAACGGACATCAATATTGCATTCAACGAATGAAGTCGGGGAGACAAGATTATTCGGTCAGTCTTTCGACAAAGGCCACTGACTATAAACAACGGTACATTCGCAGGATTGTGTATCAGTGGATCATTGGATTGTATTGATTCCAATAAATCGACAGCCTGCTGTGATGATGGATAGTGACCAGTTTCCATAAACGAGTTCCAGACATAGGCTGCCACGGCCATTCGCTCCAATGAGCTGTAGGAATCAAAGAACGATCCCTCTGCATTCCTGGAAATACTGGCCACATCGTAATGACCCTTGCGTTTTGAAACACCAGAAACCCGAATGTCCATGAGATCTGACTCGGTTTCGATCATTGCGACCAACTGCCCATTTCTATACACGACGATATCGACTAGTCGGCGTCGCACCGTTGGCACAACCCGGTTGTCGTCCTTGCTCCTCCATACCGGTATAGATGAAGGTAGGATTCGTGCAGAATCTTCTTCATCTGCAACAAAACCCTCATTTCTTAGTGCAATAGCAATACCCGGCTGCATGTGGGATTTACCAATTTTTCTCGATATCCGAAATTCGCAAAGGCAGCTTTGTATCACGTTCAGGATATCTAGGTGGGCGCTCACGGAGACGCCTAGACCTGCTTCTGCAGCCAGCGGTTGTAGATCCACAGGCTGAGGGCACTGCCCAGACCGAAGCAGGTGAGGATCACCCAGCCGGTGGCGGCGGCCTGGGGGTCCAGCTTCAGCAGGCCGTCCGCCTGCTTCACGGCGCCCTTGCACATGACATCGTTGAACAGCCAGGCGCCAGCGGGACCGCCGATGAGGCTGCCGATGGCCATGGGCAGGTTGGCGTAGCCCAGGAAGAGGCCCTCCTGGCCCTTGGGCGCCAGGGAGCCGATGTACTCGTAGAGGCGGCTGGAGGCGAACAGCTCGCCGAAGGCGATGAGGGCCACGGTCAGCACGATGAAGAGGCTGCCCATGGGGAGCAGCGCCTTGGCCGTCACGCCCCCCGCCATGAACAGCGGGGCCACGTTGATCAGCATGGACAGGCCGATGATCACCGTGCCCACGATGATGGACTTGATGGGCGGCAGCTTCCCAAAGGTCTTGGTGATGAGGAGCTGGAACAGGACGATGGTGATGGGGTTGGCCATGGTGTAGAGGTCCATGGCCGGGCTCAACTCCACGGTCTTCTTCACGTAGAGCGGCAGCACATTGTAGACCTGGTTGTAGATGAAGTAGAAGCCGCTGCTCACCACCAGGAACATGGCGAAGCGCCCACTGCCCAGCACCTTGACCATGCCCAGCAGCACCTCGGGGATGGAGCGCTTGGGCTTGGCGGGCTCCCCGGTGGTGTCGGGATCCCGGTAGCGCAGCAGCACCACCAGGAAGGCCAGCACGGCAGCGACCATGGACACGATGAAGATGGTTTCGAGCCGGCCGAGCTTGGTGCGCACGAAGAAGGCCGTGAGGCGGCCGAAGACGCTGCCCAGGTTGATGACCATGTAGAAGATGGCGAAGGCCAGGGTGGCCTTGCCCAGGTGGGTGCGCTGGACGGTGCCGGCGATGCAGGGCTTCACAAAGGAGCCGCCGATGCCAATGAGCACGATGGCCGCCGCCACGGGCACCATCACCCCCGCCCCGGCGGTGACCTCCTTGCCGGCCTGCAGGGCCAGGGTCTGGCCGCCGAACCACACGGGGTAGCCCATGAGGAAGTAGCCGCAGACCAGCAGCACGCAGGCGATGAGCAGGCTGCGGCGGAAGCCGATCTGGTCGGCAATGGTGCCGCTGAGGATGGGCAGGAAGTAGACCAGGAACCAGAGCACGCCGTTCAGGGTGCTGGGCCAGTAGTCCCCCAGGCCGAGGCGGGCCAGGTAGATGACGATGAAGCTGGCCATGGAGTAGTAGGCCGCCCGCTCGAACAGCTCTGTCAGGTTGGCGTTCCAGTAGCTGGCTGGGAAGGCGTATTTCTCGCGGAAACTCGGCTCGGTACTCATGGTCACCTCGGGGTCGCAATAGTCTTGCATGGCCCGGATTGACCGCAGGGTGGATTCTGGCACCCCGGTCAGGTCAGCCCCAGGGGAGGCCGGGCGGAGCCGTTATACTGCCCCTGGAGGTCGGGGTGATCCGAGCGGTGGTGCTGGACAAGCTGGAGCAGCGGCTGCCGGAACTGCAGGCGCGCTACGGCGTCTCCTCCTTGGGCCTCTTCGGCTCCGTGGCCAAGGATGCGGAAGGTCCCGACAGCGATGTGGATCTCCTCGTTGAGTTCACCGGGGAGCCCACCTTTGCCCGCTACATGGGCCTCAAGGAAGACCTGGAAGCCCTGCTGGTCCGGCGCG
>CAIRQL010000169.1 GCA_903880675.1 uncultured Holophagaceae bacterium
CAGCAGGTTGAAGACAACCGTGGAGGCCTGCGGCAAGGTGGCGCGCAGCAGGGTGCTTTTTCCCGTGCCCCTGGCACCGAAAAGGAAGCAGCTTCTGTCAGAAGGGAAGTTGAGAAGTCGTTGGAACATGATCCAGATTTATCCTCTAAAATAGGAATATAGTCTGGCATCAATCCGTGTCCAGGCTTTTCTTACGGCGCATAAGATCCTCCCCAGTCGCCAGCACCTGTCCGAAGCGAATTTGTGTGTGTTTTCATTGACAGGGGAGTCAGGCCATTCTGACGGCGCCTTAAAGGAAAACGAAGCATTGCAATGTTGGAGTAGGCCCGGGGTTGGGTGGCGCCTGGATCCACCCCTATCTATAGGAGGACCTCCACCACATTGCGCAAAGTTGGTCCTTGGCATCCCACGAGCGGCGCGGAAGGGCGACAGTGGGATCGCGCAGCATGAAAATGTCCCGAAATCGACCCGAGGTCGAAACTATTTTCGGTTTCAGCCACCGGTCAAGGCGCTGTGACCCCTTCGTCCCTCCGACTTCAAAGGAGGGCATCGGCAGGTGGGTCCGTCTGCCGTGGCTTGGCTAGTGATGCACCCCAATGGTTACAACTGGGGGAATTAGGCATTTTGGCGCGAATGGTTCGGGATGGGTTTGGGGGCACCTTGGCAGCCCTCGCGGGGGTGCGCAGGGCGAATTTGCGCAATCATTCCACCCAAAAGTGGGGTCTGGAAACTGTGGTTCGATTTTGGTGGGCGGGTGCCCACCAAAGGAGAACGACATGGCGACAAAGCCAAAAACGAAAATGACCCCAGAGGAGCGGATCCTGGCCCGCCTCCGGGCAGCCCAGCACGACCGGGCCGCTGGGTCCGTTACCTTCCGCGTTACTTACACCGGGGCCATGGCCGACGTCTGGCGGTCGATGCGGGAGGACGCTGACCCCACCGGACTCAGCGATTCCGACCTTAACGGGATGCTGCTGCTTGAAGGGGCCCCGAAGGTCCGCAAGTCCATTCGCCTTCTGGTAAAGGCGGACTAATGGGGGATGCCTGGATCACTGTCTGCGAGCCGAAGATCGGCACCAGTCCGAGCGGCGAACTCAAGTACCACAATAATCATCTTCGGAGTTTGGAGGAATGCGGTTGCCTGTTGGAGCTGGTGCTCAGGAGGGACCCGGGGGGGTTCCTCACGCCCCAGCTCCATAACCCTTGGCTCTGGGCCCATGTGGGGTTTGAGCTGGGGACCAGGCATGTGGAGGACAAGCTTCTGCTTAACCTTTGTATGGGCCTGGACTTGGCAGGGAATCCCTTGTCCGAGGTGGCGTTCTTCCGGCCGCCGGTCGAGATCATCGTGGCGCTCCCCTGTGAGCTTTCTGTCGCGCTGGCGCCGGATCCCACTGCCGCAGAGCTGACCTTACACGTGGCGGGGGAAGTTCTCTTCCGCGAGGCGGAGCGTCACGCCATCACGGCGCGCGTCGGGCAGCGGAAGACCGAGGTTCGCCCTGGGAAGATCTTGGCCCTGGGCTACCGGCATGCCCTCAACCATGCGAGGGAAGATCACTTGCATTTCCACGGCCTGGTTTTCCCCTCCGCGCTGGGTGAAGAAGGCTGGCGAGCCTACACCAATCGGCAGTTTCTTCGGATGCTGCACACCCTGGATGGGGCCAGGCGTCGGGTTATGGAGGCTGTGATCGCTGAGGCTGCTCAACGACAATTACTAGTCCCCACTGGCGACAATGACAACTCCCCATAAGGGGTAGCGCTTAGGTGGCAAAGGGGTCACGGTCAGCCTGCGTCTGCACGCAGGGTGGGCGGTGCCATGGGCCGG
>CAIRQL010000170.1 GCA_903880675.1 uncultured Holophagaceae bacterium
GGAGGCCCACTTCGCGGGCCTGCCGCATGAGCAGGATGCCGTCCGCCACGTAGGACACCATGAAGACGATGTCGGGCTTCAGGCCCTTGATCTTGGCCAGGGTGGAGCGGTAGTCAGGGGAGCCCGAGGCGTAGGCCTCTTCGGCCACCACCTGGATGCCGACCTGGGCGGCGTAGGCCTTGGCGGACTTGGCGCCGGAGGTGCCGAAGTCGGTGTTCTCGTTGAGAATCGCCATGGTCTTGGGCTTGCCGAGGCTCTGGGCCATGGAGATCAGGATGTTGGCGTAGTCCTCAGTGGTGGCGCTGAGGCGGAACACGTACTTCTGGTTCTGCCGGGTGATGTCCTCCTTGGAGGCCACGGGCACCAGGAGGGGCACCTTGTACTTCTCGGCCAGCTTGGAGACGGCGTTGGCACAGGCGGAGCTGTAGGGGCCGACCACGCCGGCCACCTGGTCGCGAGTCACCAGCTTCTCCATGGCCGACATGGACACCTGGGGCTTGCCCGTGTCGTCCTCGGTCACGAGCTCAACCTTGATGCCCTTCTTGGCCAGGTCCTCCATGGCGAGCTTGTAGCCGTTGCTCATGTACTCGCCGATGGGCGCCTGGGTGCCGGTGGCACAGTTGATGACGCCGATCTTCACCGGGGTCTGGGCCTGCAGGGCCAGACCGAACGCAAAGAGCGAGGCCAGGATCCTCTTGTTCATGCTTCCTCCGAAGGGGGGTTGGATGGGGTTGTGTCTGTCAACTTATCACATACCTACAGGTGATTTGATCTCGGACTGCTCAAGCGCCAGGATCCAGGCCAGGGCTGGGTTTCAGGACAGCTGAGCCTGCCCATATGAGCACCGACACAAGCGCTTTCATTGACATGAAAGCGCCGTTAAAAAACCGTTCTCGGGCCGGGCCGACCTCCGTAAAAATCCGCCAGTGACAGTGGCGCAAAGCCCTAACCGGGATTCCTTATCATCGTTCATCGCCGTTCATCACCGGTTCCAAAAGCATTTTTTAACCAGTGATGCACGGTGATACACGGTGATGCCAGGTTCGTCCAGAACCCCTGGAAGTTGCCTTCGGCAGGCCCATGCCTGGAGCTGCCCCCATCCCACACCTTGGCGGTATGTATGATTCTCCCGCGAGGCCCTCTGCGGTAACGCTTTGCCTTCGTGGCCCTTTGGATCACTTCTTCGTGTCCTTAGTGGAGATCCTTGCTGTCCTGCAGCAGCCGGGCCTCGTCCCGGCTGAGGGTCCGCCAGGGGCGGGGCACCAGGCTGGGCACCCGCTCTCGGTAGCGGCGATAGGCCTCGCCGAAGCGGGCCACCAGCTTCTGCTCCTCCAGGTGGGAGCCAATGACGATGTAGGCCGTCACCGCCAGGGCCGAGACCAGGCGAGCAGCGTTCATGTCCCGGGTCCAGAGCACCACCAGGGACAGGGCATACCAGGGGTGGCGCACGAAGCGGTGCAGGTCCGAGATGCGGAAGGTCTCCAGGTCCACTGCCTCCGCCCGACCCTCCCGCAGGGCCCTCAGCCCCAGGAACTCCCCCAGGTCATAGGTGGCCGGACCGACCACCAGGAGACCCACGGCCCCCAGGGCCAGGCCATCCAGGAGCCAGCCCAGGGGGCCTGTCCAGCGCCACAACCAGGGGCCGGGGTGTCCAGCCATGAGCCCCACCACCGGAAGGAGGGCCACCAGCGCCATCAGGTTGTAGCCCAGCCGGTAGGTCGGTACCGCCCCCGGAAACCGCGCCGCCACCCGGGCCTTGAGGCCTTCCGCCGCCAGCAGGGAGTGGAGCGCGCCGTAGGCCACCCAGGCGAGGGCGAGCAGGCTGAGGTGAACGACATCGGGTCCCATGGCATGATTGTGCGGGAAGGGGAGGCGCGGAACCACCGGCGCGGTGGCTATCCTGGAAGCATGTTCTGGCCCCCGCCGACCCGTGTCGCCCTCATCCTGGCCCTGCTCTGGGTCGTCTATGTCCTCCTGTGGACGCCGGGGCCGCTGTCTCTGCGGGTCCTGGGCCTCTACCCCAAGCAGGCCGGCTCGGCCCTGGTGGGCTGGCTGGCCACCCGCACCCTGCCCACCCCCTGGCGCCAGCCCCTGCTGGGCGGCTTCGCCCGCCAGTACGGCATCGACCTCACCGAGGCCGAGTTCCCCCTGAACGACTACCCCAGCTTCCAGGCCTTCTTCACCCGCCGCCTCAAGCCCGGGCTCCGGCCCCAGGCCCCCCCGGTACCGGGCTTTGTGAACAGCCCCGTGGACGGCCGCATCATCGCCTGCGGGCGCATCGAGGGCGGCCAGGCCATCCAGGCCAAGGGCCTGCCCTACCAGGTGACCGAGCTGCTCAAGCACGACCCGGCCGCCGCCCGCTTCGAGGGTGGATACTTCCTGACCCTCTACCTCAGCCCCCGGGACTACCACCGCATCCATGTGCCCGTGGCGGGCCAGGTGTCCGCTGTGAGCCGCGTCGAGGGCGAGCTGTGGCCCGTGAACGACGCCAGCACCGGGAATGTGCCCCGCCTCTACGAGCGCAACCGGCGGGCCACCTGGACCGCCACGGGCACCGGTCCCTGCGCGGGCCTGGAGGTGGCGGCGGTACTGGTGGGCGCCACCCACGTGGGCGGTGTGATCATCGACGGCCGCTGGCTGCAGGGCCGCGCCCTGCCCCGGGATGGTGGCCTGAGCGTGCCCCTCCTGCCCTGCGCCGCAGGGGATGACCTGGGCACCTTCGAGTTCGGCTCCACCGTGGTGCTGCTCATCGGCGGTCCGGGCGCTGCCGCCTGGGCGCCCCTGCAGACGGACGGCCTGGCCAAGATGGGCCAGCGGCTGGGGGCCTTCCGATGACGGACCAGGATCTCTTCCATCAGACCCCCCTCTGGGATGCCGAGGGTGACCTGCCGGGTGCGCTGGAGGCCATCTTCACCGCCGCGGGTGAGGTCCTCGACCTGTCTCGCCTCCGGGAGCTCACAGGCCTGGGCGAGGGCGCCCTGCTCCAGGGCATCGAGAAGCTCCAGGAGCGCCTCACCGGGGCTTCAGGCCTGCGCCTGCTGGAGGTGGGCGGCGGCTGGCGCATGGCCACCAGCCCGGTGTATCGGGAGATGGTCTCGCGCCTGGTGACCACCACCCGCAGCGGCCGGCTCACCCCGGCGCAGATCGAGGCCCTGGCCATCGTGGCCTACCGTCAGCCCGTCACCATCACGGAGCTGAACGCCATCCGGGGCGTGACCAGCAGCGCCAATCAGGTGAAGAGCCTCCTGGAGCGGGAGCTCATCGTCCCCGCCGGCCGCAAGCCCGTGGTGGGCCGCCCCATGACCTATGCCACCACCCAGGCCTTCCTCCTCCACTTCGGCCTCAAGAGCCTCCACGACCTGCCCCACCTGGCGGACTTCGGCGAGGGTCGCCTGGAGGCCGAGGCCCTGGCGGCGCTGGAGCCAGCCCTGCCCGAGGATGGACTGTTCGGTGCCGGACTGCTGAACATCGAGCCTGAGCCCGAACCGGACCTGGATCTGGACCCGGAGCTGACCCCTGATGCGGAGCCGCCGCCGTCCGAAGCCCCGGAATGAGCCAGCCCGCCGTCACCCTAGAAGGGCCGCCCCGACCCGCGCCGAGCTCCGGGGGCCTGCTCCTCTCGCCCACCCAGAAGGGTCTCCTGCTCATCTTTCTGCTGGGCTTTCTGTACGTGCGGATCTGGCGCCGCAAGCGGGCCCGCATCCAGGTCTGCAGCCACTGCGAGGCCAAGAACCCGCCCCACCAGACCAACTGCATCAAGTGCGCCGCGCCCCTGGCAAGACTCAGCCAGGGCTAGTGCGGAGTTCAGCTTCAAGTAATAAAAATCACCACCAAGGCAGAAGTTTCTTGTCTTCTTCATGCTTACGAGTTGAGGGCTAGCTGCCCCCGGCCAGGGTGAGCACGGCGGCTAGGGCGGCGGCGGTGGCTAGGATGAGCGGCAGCAGCCAGCGGGGGCGCTGGTCGGGTGGTGGCAGCGGGGCCGGCTCGGCGGGTGGCGGGTCAGGTTCCAGCAGCAGCACCGGGGTGCCCCGGGAGGGGCTGAGCAAGGCTGGCGGGGGCAGTGCGGCGGCCTGGGGAACGGCCGGGAAGCGGGTTGCAACGAAAGTACGCAGCACCTCCCGGGAGCCGCCCAGCAGGGCCTGCAGGTACTCGGCCACATCGTGCTCCGTGAGGATCCGCCCCTGGCGACCCAGGGCCTCCCGGAGGTCCCGCTCCATGAAGCGGGCGCTGGGGTAGCGGTGGTCCACATCCTTCTGGAGGGCGCGGTTGACGATGGCGACCAGCTCCTTGGACACGGTGGGGTTGAGGGTCTGCAGGTCCTGGATCCGGCCCTGGCGGACCTTCTCCAGCACAGCCAGCTCGGACTCCGCGAAGAAGCAGCGCTGCCCCGTGAGCAGCTCAAACAGGAGGAGGCCCAGGGAGTACAGGTCCGAGCGGTTATCCAGGGGCTGGCCCATGGCCTGCTCTGGGCTCATATACAGGATCTTCCCCTTGAGGGCCCCGGAGTGGGTGTGGCCAGCCTTGCTGGCGGCCTTGGCGATGCCGAAGTCCACCAGCTTCACGGCCCCCTCGGCGGCCAGGATCACGTTCTGGGGGCTGATGTCGCGGTGGACCAGCTTCAGCTCCCGGTCATCAAAGCCGCGCTTGCGGTGGGCATGGTCCAGGGCGGCTGCCACGCGCATGACCACGAAGGCCGCCACCTCTTCCGGGAAGGGGCTGCCGAGTTCCCCCGCCTTCCGCAGCAGGGAGCGCAGGTCCCAGCCGTTCACATACTCCATGGCGATGTAGTAGCTGTCCCCCACCCGCCCCAGGTCGAAGATCTGCACGATGTTTGGGTGGGTCAGCTGGGCCGCCAGCTTGGCCTCGTCGATGAACATCCGCACGAAGTCGGGGTTGTCGCTGCAGTGGGGCAGGATGCGCTTGATGGCAACGATCTTCTGGAAGCCTTCCACGCCCCGCTGCTGGGCCTTGAAGACCTCGGCCATGCCCCCCAGGCCGATCCGCTCCAGGAGGAAGTAGTTCCCGTACTCCTCCAGAACGCCCGGTGGCACAGGCTCCGGGGGCAGAGGCGTGGCTAGGCCCGGGTCCCGCCCCGGCCAGTCAAAGGGGTCCTCGACGCCAGGAATGCCGCTGAGGGTAAAGTCGGACTTGCCGCGGTGGCTGGAATCACTGCTGGATCCGAAGAAATCGAAGGGATCCGCAGGGGGGAGAACCCCCCGTCCCAGCTCATCCAGGAGTCCTTCCAGGGTGCCGGACTCCCGGCCCGCCCCCTCCGGGAGGCAGGCCTGCAGGGCCTCAGCCAGCTCCTCTGGCGGCCGCCCGCAGTCCAGTACGGCCCGGATGCCAGCAGGGGTCGGTCCACCCGCACGCAGACAGAGCAGCACCACCGGCGGGCCGGGCCCCTCCTTCGCCATGGCATCCACCAGAGACCAGGCCTCGCTCCCGGGTTCCGGCCCGTCCAGCACCACCAGGGCAGGGCGAAAGCCGGACTCCAGCAGGGCCTTGGCCTCGGGGACCCGAACCCGCTTCACCGCCAGACTGCGCAAGGTCAGGGCCTCCTCCAGCCCAGCGACGGGGGGGGAGCCGCCATCCAGCATCAGGATCAAGGGCAGGGACATGGGGCTCCAGGGGGGAGTCCAGGGTAGCGGGAGGCATTGCCTCTCGCCAGAAGGGGTCTCCTGGGCTACACTCGACTTTCGGCCCAATCCTGCCTGCAGGGGGCCAATCCACGGGAAAGGAGGTGCATACCCATGCCTTTGGTCAAGGTTAAAGAAGACGAAACCTTCGAGTTCGCCCTTCGCCGCTTCAAGCGGAAGTGCGAGAAGTCCGGAATTCTCAGTGAGCTGAAAAAGCGTCAGCACTA
>CAIRQL010000171.1 GCA_903880675.1 uncultured Holophagaceae bacterium
CGGCACCTCGGCCGGGGGCACAGCCCGCACGTGCGGCCCTCCGCCACGCCTCGGGACGGCCCGAGCTGGCCGCAGGCAAGCCTCCCCTGGCGACGCCGGTCGGAGACGACGACGGCAAGTGGCAGTCCTTCTGAGGAGTCCCCATGGCCACCACTGAAACCACCTCCCAGGCCTTCCAGCAGGTGCTCTGCTTTGCCCTCGCCGGCGAGGCCTACGCCCTGCCCATCCTCAAGGTCCGGGAGATCCAGGCCCAGGCCACCATCACGCGCATCCCCAAGGCGCCCCCCTACATGCCGGGGGTGATCAACCTCCGGGGCGCCATCGTGCCCATCCTGGAGCTGCGGCATCGCTTCTCCCTGGGGGAAGCCCCGGAGGATCTGCGCCCCGTCATCGTCATCGTGGAGGCCCTGAAGCGCACCCTGGGCATTCGCGTGGATTCGGTTTCGGATGTGCTGGACCTGGATCCCGCCGCCATCCGGCCCGCGCCGGACCTGGGCGTGCAGAGTGCCCTGAACCGGGAGTTCATCTCGGGCCTGGCGAGCCTTCCGGGTGCGACCGGCTCGGACACGATGCTGATCCTGCTGGACCTGGACCGCCTGCTTTCGGACGGTGAGCTCATGGCCCTAGATGCGGCGACAGTTTGATCCCATTAACCCATTCACTGGCGAGGTGTAGCCATGCTCGACCAAGATCAGGTCCTTCACTCCATCCGCCTCTTCCTGGAGGACGCCGAGCCCTCTGCCCGGGGGCTGCTGCGGGATCCCCAGGGCTCCCAGGTGGCGGACCTCCGGCGCACCGCCGACCGACTGGCGGCGGACCTGCTGAACGCCCTGGCGATCCTCCGGACGGTGCACACCACGGGCCGGGCCTTCGAGCTCCAGGGTCCCCTCCCGGCGAGGATGTGGGGGCGTCGGGAGGCCTAGCGCCGGGGCCAGGCTGCTCCGGGCTAAACCCCGAGTTCAACCAGAAAGGGGCTGTAGGCCCAATTGAGGAGTTGGCATGCGCAAGACCTCCATGGCCCTCCTGGCCTTCGCGGTGCTCCTGGCCCTGGCGGTCCTCCTGGGGTGCCGCAGGGACGGCACGGTCGGGCGGCCACCGGTGCGGGTCACCTTCGCCTGCACCACCCAGCCCCAGAGCACCCTCGTCCATGTGGCCCGGGCCAAGGGCTACTTCTCGGAGGAGGGACTGGATGTTCAGACTCAGATTCACACTTTTGGGAAGGCGGCGCTGCAGTCCCTCCTGGAGGGCAAAGCCGACTTTGCCACCGTGGCAGAAACCCCGGTGGTGTTTGCCGTGTTACGGGGCGAGCGCTTCTTTGTCATCGCCAACATCGAGTCCAGCAACCGGAACAATGCCATCGTGGCCCGCAAGGACGCGGGCATCCAGGGGCCCCGCGACCTGAAGGGGAAGCGCATCGGCTTCACGCCCGGGACCACCTCGGACTTCTTCCTGGACTCCCTCCTGACGGCCCAGGGCCTGCTTCGGAAGGACACCCGGCCCGTCCCCATGAAGCCGGAGGAGATGCAGGCCGCCATCCTGGGGGGGGCCGTGGATGCCGTCTGCACCTGGAACTACCCCCTGGCCCAGATCCAGCAGGCGCTGGGGGCCAACGGGTTCATCCACTACGACCCGGAGATCTACACCGAGACCTTCAACGTCGCCGCGTCTGCCGGCATTGTGGATGGCCGCCCCGAGGTGGCCCACAGCCTGTTGCGGGCCCTGATCAAGGCCGAGGCCTTCGTGGTAGCCCGCCCCGCCGAGGCCCAGGCCATTGTGGCCACCGCCAGCGGCACCGACCCCGCTCTGGTGGCGGCGGTCTGGGACGCCTTTAACTACCGGGTTCGCTTCGACCAGACCCTGCTTATCACCCTGGAGGACGAGACCCGGTGGGCCATGCGGAACGGGCTCACCGACCAGAAGGCCATGCCCGACTTCCGCAAGCACATCCATCTGGACACCCTCAGGGCCGTCAAACCCGAGGCGGTCTGGATGGGAAAGTAGGCCCATGCGCATCACCGCCCGCCTGACCCTTGTCTCTGCCAGCGTGGCGGCGGCCCTGGGCGTGCTGCTGCCCCTCCTGGCCTGGTCCTTCCAGGAGTTCTCGGAAGCGCGGAGCAGCTTCCACCTGGCTCAGCAGATCAAGGTGGGCTTCCTGGAGCGCACCTCGTTCCGGGACCAGTACTTCCTCTACCGGGAAGCGCGCATGGAGGCCATGTGGGAGCACAACCGGGCCACGGCGGAGGGACTGCTCCTGCAGGCCCAGGCCCAGTTCCGCCGCGAGCAGGAGCGGGAGATCCTCGCCCGCCTGCGCCGGGACATGGACGAGAATGCGGCCATCTTCCGCCGCATCGTCGGCAACTCGGCCAGGCTCGAGGCCGCCGAGGACTCCCGACCGGCCTACGAGGAGCTCCACAAGCGGCTGGCCAGTCAGCTGCTGCTGAAAGCCGTAGCCGTTCACGATGCGGCCACGGCCCTGCAGGAGGCCAGCGGCCACCGCGTCGAGCAGGCCTACCGCCACCTGGTGGTCATCGTGGGGCTGGTGTCACTCCTGGTGGCCATTACCACCCTGATGGCCTCCACGATGATCGTGCGCATGATCCGGCGTCGCCTGGCCCCGCTGCACCGGGGCGTGAGAAGCATTGCCGAGGGCGACCTGGGGCACCGGATCGGCATGCAGGGCTCGGACGAGTTCTCCGAGCTGAGCCGGGACATCGATGCCATGGCGATGAAGCTGGAGGCATCCACCCAGCAGCTGGGGGAGGAGATCTCCCAGCGGCTACAGGTGAAGGCCCAGCAGGAAAGTGAGGCCCGGTTCCGCGCCTGGTTTGAACTGCCCCTGGCGGGGGCCTGCATCACCTCCCCGGAAAAGGGCTGGCTGGCGGTCAACGACCACCTCTGCCAGCTGCTGGGCTACGGGCGGGAGGAGCTGCTGGCCTTGACGTGGGCGGACCTCACCCATCCCGAGGACCTGACGCTGGATCTGGTCCTGTTCGAGCGGGTGCTGCGGGGCGAGAGCGAGGGCTATTCCCTGGAGAAGCGGTACCTGCGGAAGGACGGGAGCAGCTTCCTCTCGGATCTGGGGGTGGGCTGCGTGCGGAAGGCCGACGGGTCCGTGGACTACTTCGTGGCCACCATTCAGGACATCACCGAGCGCAAGGCGGCCGAGGCGGCCCTGCAGGCGCGCACCCTGGAGCTGGCGGAGCGGATCAAGGAGCTGGACTGTCTTTATGCCATCTCCAGGGCCGCCGAGGCCAGCGGGGATGACCTGGAGGGCCTGCTGCAGGCCACCGTGGACCTGTTGCCGGCCGCCTGGCAGCACCCGTCCTTGGCCTGTGCCCGGGTCGTGGTGGAAGGAGAGACCTTCAGCACCCCCAACTACCGCCCCTGTCAGTGGCGACAGGAGAAACCGATCCTGGTGTGGGAGGTCCCGGTCGGCACCCTCGAGGTGGGCTACCTTGCCCTCCCGTACCCGGGGGAAGGCATCCCCTTCCTGGCCCAGGAAGAGCGCCTGCTGGAGGCTGTGGCCCAGCGCCTAGGGAAGGCCGTGGATCGGCTCCGGGTCCAGCGGGTCTTGCACAGCCGGGATCAGCTGCACCGCATGGTGCTCCACACGGCCATGGACGGCTTCATGCAGGTGGATCAGCAGGGCCGTGTTCTGGAGGTCAACGAGAGCTACTGCCGGATGAGTGGGTACACCAAGGAGGAACTGCTCACCCTGGCCGTCTCGGACCTGGAAGACGCCCAGACAGAAGCGGGCGTCACCGACTACATCCAGCGGATCATGAGCGCGGGTGAACTCCGCTTTGAGACCCGGCATCGGCGCAAGGATGGCAGCCTCTTCGATGTCGAGGTCAGCGTCCAGTACAAGCCCGAAGAGGGCGGTCGCTTCGTTGCCTTCCTGCGGGACATTACCCTGCGGAAGTCCCAGGAGGCTGAGCGGGAGACCGTGCTTGGGATGCTGGCCATGATCCAGGCGCCGGATCGCTTCCAGGAGTGCCTCTTCAAGCTCACGGCCTCCCTGCAGGCCTGGTCCCGGTGCGAGGCCGTGGGCATCCGCCTGCGGGAAGGGGAGGACTTCCCCTATGTGGAGACCCGGGGCTTCCCGGCGACCTTTGTCCAGTTGGAGAACAGCCTCTGTGCCCGCGACCCCCTTGGCCAGATAAGGACCGACGGCCTCGGCCGCCCCGCGCTCGAGTGCATGTGTGGCAATGTCATCTGTGGCCGAACGGACCCGAGCAAGTCCTTCTTCACCCCCCATGGCAGCTTCTGGAGCAACTGCACCACGGAGCTGCTGGCCACCACCACCGATGAGGACCGCCAGACCCGTACGCGGAACCGGTGCAACGGAGAGGGGTACGAGTCCGTGGCCCTGATCCCGCTGCGGGTGGGCGGGGAGGCCTTCGGGCTGCTCCAGTTCAACGACCACCGGCCCGGCCGCTTCACGGCCGAGCTCATCGCCACCTTCGAGCGCATTGCCGACGGACTGGCGGCCACCCTGGCCCGCCGGCACACCATGGAGGCCCTTAGGGCCAGCGAGTATTTCTTCCGGGAGTCCCAGCACGCCGCCCGGACCGGGTCCTACACCAACGACTTCTTGCGGGGCATCTGGAAGTCCTCCGAGGTGCTGGAGCAGATCTTCGGCATTGACAGCTCCTACCCCAGGACCCTGCAGGGTTGGATGGACCTGGTGCATCCAGAGGACCGGCCCATGATGGATCGCCACCTGGCTGAAGATGTCTTCACGGGGGGCCGCGACTTTGATAAGCAGTACCGGATCGTCCGGAGGGCTGATGGCGACATCCGGTGGGTTCATGGCCTGGGGGCCCTCCAGTTCGACGATCGAGGCAACGTCATCTCCATGACGGGGACCATCCGCGATGTGACCGAACACAAGGAGGCGGAAGCGGCCTTCCTGGCCAGCGAGGCCCGCCTGCGCGCCACCCTGGACCAGATGTCAGAAGGGGCCGTGATCCTGGGCTTCGATTGGACCTATCGCTATGTCAATGAAGTGGCGGCGGACCAGGAACGCAGGCCCCAAGAGAGTCTCCTGGGGCGGGCCCTGCTGGACCTCCACCCTGGCTTCGAGCAGACCGAGACCTTCCGGCACTACCGGTCCTGCATGGAGGATCGGATCTCCCAGGCCTTCGAGGGGGAGCGGCAGTTCCCGGACGGCAGCCAGGGCTGGTACCGCTTCAATGTCTATCCAGCAGTGGAAGGAATTTTTGTCCTCAGCCTGGACATCTCGGAGCTGAAGCAGGGAGAGGAGGCGCGCCGTCACCTGGAAGGCCAGATCCAGAAGTCCCTGCAGCTGGAAAGCCTCGGCCGCCTGGCGGGGGGCGTGGCCCACGACATGAACAACGTGCTGGCCGCCATCCTTGGCATGGCCTCGGCCAATGTCGAGGCGCAGCCCGAAGACAGCCGCCCCCGTAAGGCCTTCCAGACCATTATCAGCGCCGCTGAACGGGGTGGGAAAATGGTCAAGGCCCTGCTCAACTTCGCCCGCCAGAGTCCCGCGGAGGAACGGGAAATGAACCTGAATGAGCTGCTCCAGGAGGAGGTCCAGCTACTCTCCCACACCACCCTGGCCAAGGTGAGCCTGGAGGTCGCCCTGGCTCCGGACCTGCGCTTGATCTCGGGGGATCCCTCCGCCCTCTCCCACGCGGTCATGAACCTCTGCGTCAATGCCGTGGATGCCATGCCTGATGACGGCACCCTCACGCTGAGAACCCGGAATGTGGACAACGACTGGGTCGAGCTGGAGGTGGCGGACACGGGCTGTGGGATGTCCCCGGAAGTGCTGGAACGGGCCATGGACCCCTTCTTCACCACCAAGGGCGTGGGCAAGGGCACCGGCCTGGGCCTCTCCCTGGTGCACAGCAGTGTCATGGCCCACCGGGGGCAGATGGACCTCCAGAGCCAGCCCGGCATTGGGACGACGGTGCGCCTGCGCTTTCCCGCCAGCCAGAAACAGCCGGTTCCCATGGGCCTGGAACCCCACCCCGTGAAGGCCGCCCTCGGTGTCCTCCGGGTGCTGCTGGTGGAAGATGATGAGCTGACCCAGCAGGGCATCCAGGTGATCCTCCACGCCCTGGGCCATTCGCAGACCACCGTCCCTTCCGGCGAAGAGGCCCTGGCGTTGCTACGGTCTGGCCTCGATCTCGAGGTGGTGATCCTGGATGTCAACATGCCAGGTCTGGGGGGGACCGGGACGCTGCCCCGCCTCCGCGCCCTGCGGCCCACGCTACCCGTCATCCTGATCACCGGGCGGGTGGATCAGAGCGCCATTGCCTTGGCCGAAGCCCACCCCGGGGTGCGCCTCCTGGCCAAGCCCTTCGCCATGGCCGACCTGCAGCGCTGTCTGCAGAAGCTGCTGCCGGGGTGAGGCCTAAAGCACGGGTATGCGCCTAGCCCCCGGCCTGCTTCCGCCAGTAGCGCACCAGGCCGTAGACGCTCATGAAGGCGGGGTCGGCGATCTCGTAGAGCGCGATGGCGGGTTCGCTCAGGCCGTAGCCCGCCAGGAGGTCGTGCATGAAGGCCTGGAAGGGGGGCACCATGGCGGCCTCGTCCTCGCCGGTGGCCAGGCGCTCCTTCACCCACGTGGCGATGCGGTGGAGGTTCTCCTCCAGGGAGTCGAAGTGGGCCGCCGCGTCGTCCTTGATGCCGAAGTGCGTGGGGTAGATGAAGCGGGCCCCGGTGGCCCGCATGCGGGCGATGGAGTCCGCCCAGGTGCCCAGGTCGATGTCCGGGGGCGGCAAGGGTGGAATGGTGGGGCCGTTGCCGATGCGGATGCCACCCACATCGC
>CAIRQL010000172.1 GCA_903880675.1 uncultured Holophagaceae bacterium
CACGCCCTGCTCGGCCTGCTCGATGAGGGTGTCGCGGAAGATCTCCCAGGTCAGGTCCTCGGCTTTGCCGTTGACCTTCTCCAGGGCCTGGTAGATGGGCACGGTGCCGATGGGCACGGGGCTGTTGCGCAGGATCCACTCCCGGGTCTCGTGGATGTTGTTCCCGGTGCTGAGGTCCATGACCGTGTCGGCGCCCCAGCGGATGGACCAGGCCATCTTCTCGACCTCCTCCTCGATGCTGGAGGCCACGGCGGAGTTGCCGATGTTGGCGTTGATCTTCACCAGGAAGTTGCGGCCGATGATCATGGGCTCGGCTTCCGGGTGGTTGATGTTGGCGGGGATGACGGCGCGGCCCCGGGCCACCTCGTCCCGCACGAACTCGGGGGTGATGCGGCTCTTGTTGCCAGCCGCCTCGCGGCCCAGGTTCTCGCGGATGGCGATGAACTCCATCTCGGGCGTCACGATGCCCTGCTTGGCGTAGTGCATCTGCGACACGTTCTGGCCGGCCTTGGCCCGCAGGGGCTTGCGCTCCGCATGGAAGCGGATGGCATCCAGGTCCCGGTCCCGCTCCCGCAGCTTGCGGTAGAGGCTGGTGGCACCGGGCAGCTCCTCCACATCGCCGCGGCCCAGGATCCAGTCCTGGCGCAGGGGCTGCAGGCCCTTGGCCACGTCGATGGTGACGGCGGGGTCCGTGTAGGGGCCGGAGGTGTCGTAGAGCACCACCGGCTCATTGGGGGTCAATACGCCCTGGAAGTCCCGGGTGGGGCTGAGGCTGATCTCGCGGAAGGGCACCTGCACACCGGGCAGCTTGCCGGCCACGTGGACTTTCCGGGAGGCAGGGAAGGGCTTGAGGCAGGCGGCGAGGGCGGTCCCGTCCACAGGGGTGGCGGCGGGATTCGACGGCATGGTCATGGAAACTCCAGACTTCGGGGATACAGGTCGGGATTGATCCTCGAATCAGCAAGTTTATCCCGGGGGGGGCGAAGGGACGAATTCAAAGATTGGCCCCGGCCAGCCGATAGGAACCTGGACGGAGCTCCCCATGCCGGATCTACCCCAGGAAAGTCAGGCCATTCCCGATCAGCTCATGCAGATTGCCGCGGAGCAGGAGGGCGGCGCCGAGCGGGTCCTGGACCAGATCGAGGTGGTGCAGCACAGCTTCGAGGAGATCCAGACCCTGTCCCGGGAGTGCCAGGAGATCCTGCAGGCCGGCATCACCGACCCCGGCCAGCTGGAGGCCCTCATCGCCCGGATGGAGCAGATCGGCTTCCACGCGGACAACGGCTCCTACAATATCCAGGGGGCCTTCGACCTCTATCAGTACCAGGACGTGGTGCGCCAGAAGCTGGAGCGGGTGGGCCGCAGCCTGATCGAAGTCTCCCACTACGTGCTGGCCCGCCTGCAGCCTCAGGATGACCTGATCCCCGCCCTGGCTCCCTCCGGCCGGGATATCCTGCACCGGGAGCCACAGATGGCCGATGCCACCAAGACGGAGGCCGATTCGGTGGTGGCCGAGTTCTTCGCCAAGGCGCTGAAGGAAAAAGCCGGGAAGTAGGCTCGGCCCGGGGGCGATGCCATACTGGATCCTCTGGAGGGATCATGGCTCGCATCCTGTTCGTTGGCGCTGTGGCCCTGTGCCTGGGGGTCTCGGCGCAACCTCAGGACGACCCGGTCCTCCGCGCCCGGGCTCAGCGGGCCGCCGCCCAGGGCATCGCGGAGGGCGACCTGCCGCCGGTCCCCCGGGGCATCGTGGAGCCACCGCCCCTGCCGCCCCCGGAACCCCACGTGAAGGACACCCGGAAGGGCAAGGCCAGCGCCAAGGCGAAGGCCAAGGCCAAGGGGCAGAAGGGTAAGGCCACCAAGGGCAAGGCTGCCGCCAAGCCCAAGGCCAAAGCCAAGCCGGTGGGGGCCGCCAAGTGAAGATCGGGGTACTCACCTCCGGCGGGGACGCGCCGGGCATGAACGCCGCCATTCGCGCCGCCGTCCGCCAGGCCGATGCGCTGGGCCACGAGGCCTGGGGCATCCGCCGGGGCTACCAGGGCCTGCTGGAAGGGGACATGGCCCCCCTCAGCAGCCGCGCCGTCGCCAACATCCTGCAGCGGGGCGGGACCATGCTCCAGACGGCCCGCTGCCTGGACTTCCATGAGCCCGCCACCCGCCTTCGGGCCGCCGAGATCCTCCGGGAGGCCGGCATCGAGGCCCTGGTGGTGATCGGCGGGGATGGCAGCTTCCGCGCGGCGGAGAGCCTCATGCGCGAGCACGGGGTGGCCTGCGCCGGAATCCCCGGCACCATCGACAACGACCTGCCGGGCACCGAGCGGACCCTGGGCTTCGACACCGCCCTCAACACCGCCGTCGAGGCCATCGACCGCATCCGGGACACGGCTTCCAGCCACGGCCGGGTGTTCCTGGTGGAGGTCATGGGGCGCAGCTCCGGCATGCTGGCGGTCCACACGGCCCTGGCCTGTGGTGCCGAGGCGGTGCTCTATCCCGAGTCCCAGGAGGACAACTACGACAGCCTGGTGGCTCGCCTGAAGGCCCACTGGGAGGCCGGCAAGCGCAGCTCCATCGTCGTGGTGGCCGAGGGCGATATGGTGGGCCGGGCCATGGCCGTGGGCGATCAGCTCCGGCGGGACCACGCCCTGGACCTGCGGGTGGTGGTGCTGGGCCACGTGCAGCGCGGGGGCAGCCCCACAGCCCTGGACCGCATCTGGGGCAGCCGCTGGGGGGCCGAGGCCGTGCGCCGGCTGGACCGCGGCGAGCGGGGCTTCTACATGGCCGAGGTGGCCGGGGCCCTGGTGGCCCAGCCCCTCTCGAAGGTCCTTGACCCCCAGCCCGTGCCACCGGGCGACCTGGGTGCCCTGGTCTCGATCCTTTCCCGCTAAGCAAGGTTCTTCTGAAGGTGACAGCATGGACGCGACTCAAACTGTGGCCGTAATCATGGCCGGTGGCCGGGGCACGCGGTTCTGGCCCCGCAGCCGCAACGCCCGCCCCAAGCAGTTCCTGGCCATCGTGGGCACCGAGACCCTGCTCCATCAGACCGTCCGCCGCCTGGACGGCCACGTGCCACCGGAGCGCATCTACATCGTGACCACCGAGGATCTGGCGGAGGAGACCCGCCGCATGCTGCCGGAGCTGCCCCCGGAGAATGTCATCGTCGAGCCCGAAGGCCGCAACACAGCGCCCTGCCTGGCCCTGGCTCTGGTGGAGATCGAGCGTCGGGTGCCCAACGGCGTCATGGCTGTGCTGTCGGCGGATCACTGGATCGCGGACCGGGACCTCTTCCTGGCGGATCTGGACCTGGCCGTGGCCCACGCCGCAGGCCACCGGGAGCTGGTCACCTTCGGCATCCGTCCCGCCTATCCCGAGACGGGCTATGGCTACATCGAGTCCGAGGGTGATGGGGCGGTGCTGAAGGTCCGCGCCTTCCGCGAAAAGCCCCCGACGGAGGTGGCCATCCAGTACCTGGCCTCGGGCCGCCACTACTGGAACGCCGGCATGTTCGTCTGGACCCTGGCGGACCTCCGGGCCGGCCTGCAGCAGCATGCGCCGGAGGTGCTGGCGCCGCTCGATGCTTGGGTAAAGGCGGGCGCCCAGCCTGGCGAGCTGACCAAGGCCTACGGGCAGCTGCCCAAGGTCGCCATCGATGTGGCCCTCCTGGAGAAGGCCGCCACGGTGGCCGTGGTGCCGGCCCGCTTCCGCTGGTCCGATGTGGGCTCCTGGCCCGCCGCCATTGAGTTCCAGACGCCCGATGCCAACGGCAATGTCACCCAGGGCGACACCCTCCTGCTGAACACCCGGGACAGCGCCTTCTTTGGCGGCACGCGCCTCATCGCCGCCGCCGGTGTGGAGGGCCTCATCGTCGTGGACACGCCAGACGCCCTGCTGCTGGTGAAGAAGGACCAGGCCCAGAGCGTGAAGGACATCGTAGAGAGGTTGCGGGCGGAGGGACGGTCCGACCTCCTCTAGAGGCCCTTCTCGGAGCAGAAAGCGTACGCTTTCTGCTATTGGAAAAGAAAAAATCAAAAAACGAGGTTCTAGATGAAACGACCTGAGACGCTCCACGTTGAGAAGCCCTGGGGCTCCTTCGATCAGTACGCCCTGAACACGCCCTGCACGGTGAAGATCCTTACCTGCGCGCCGGGGCAGAAGCTGAGCCTGCAGCGGCACAGCCACCGGGGGGAGCTGTGGGTGGCCCTGGATGCGGGCGTGGTGGTGGACCGGGATGGCGAGGAGCTGCGCCCGGCGGTGGGCGAGGAGATCTGGCTGCCCCTGGGCAGCACTCACCGGCTGCGCTGCGACGCCACCACGGCTCAGCCCGTGCGGGTGCTGGAAGTGAGCCTCGGCACCTTCGACGAGGCCGACATCGAGCGCCTCCAGGACGACTACGGACGCAGCTGATGCGGCCCTGGGTTCTGCTGCTCGCCGCCCTGCCGGCCCTGGCCCAGAGTGGCGAGGACCTGCTGGCCCGGGTGGACCGCCTGCGCCACCCCTGGCCCGCCTTCACGGTGGAGCTGGAGGTGAAGGACGCGGCCACGGCCCAGCGCTGGAAGGTCTCGGCCCGGGAGAACGGGGATGCCCGCCTGGACGGCCTCAGCGACAAGGAGCAGGGGCGCTCGGTGCTCATGCTGGGGGAGCAGATGTGGCTCCTGGTGCCGGGTTCCAAGCGGGCCCTCCGGGTGACACCCCAGCAGCGACTGCTGGGCCCGGCGGCCGGCGGGGATGTGGCGCGCACCCGGTTTCTGCAGGACTACACCGTGGAAGCCAAGGCGGAGGATGAGCTGGACGGCCGTCCCTGCTGGCGCCTGGACCTGGCGGCCCGCACCCCGGGCCTGAGCGCCCGGCGGGTGTTGCTGTGGGTGGCTCGGGAGCCCGTGGTGCCGCTCAAGGCCGAGTTCCACCTTGCCTCGGGCAAGGTGGCTCGCACAGCCACCTTCGGCCCACCGGTCCAGGTGCTGGGCCAGCCGGTCCTGTCCCGCCTGGAGCTGGTGGAGCCCAGCGGCGCCCGGGTGGAGCTGAGCTTCAGCGGGTGGGCCCGGGGCGGGGTGCCAGCCAGCCGCTTCCAGCTGCCCTGAAGGCCCGGTCTCGCCGTGCTAGACTCATCGTTGAGGTGCCCGCAAGGGCTTCCCGCCACGAACTGTCCCACCACCTGACACCAGTTCCCTCGGGAACTCCCGCTAAAAAAACCCCGCCACTCGATAACCCGCCAAACCATCCTCTCGAAGCGCCCGAACCTCCGGGCGCTTCCTTTTTTTGGGCTCAGTGCTTGGCTGGGGCGGGCTTCTCCCTGGGCTGGGCTTTCTGGTGCTTTTTCTCGGCGGCTTCGGTGGCGGCGGAGACCACCACGATGGAGATGCGGCGGTTCTGGGGGTCCTTGGGGTCCTTGCCGTCAATGGGGATGGTGTCGCTGTAGCCTGTGACGCGGCGCACCTGGTTGGGGCGCAGGCCCCCGGCGGCGCTCTCCATGACCCGCCGGGCGGCGTTGGCTCGCTCGGAGCTCAGCTCCCAGTTGGTGTAGGCCCGGTTGGAGTACTGGGAGGCGTCCGTGTGCCCGCCGATGACCACCCGGTTGGGCAGCTTGCCCAGCTCCTTGGCGATCTCCTTGAGGATGGTCAGGGTGTAGCTCTTGAGGGTGGCGCTGCCGGAGTCGAACAACACCTGGGCTGCCTTGTCCTGGATCTGGATCCGCAGGCCCTCATCGGTGAAGTCCATGCTGATCTGGTCCTGGAAGGCCTGCAGCAGCTCATCCATCTGGAAGGCCTTTTCGATGGCCTCCGCCGTGGACTCGAGGGCCTTGTGCTCTGCTTCTGCCGCCGTGGCCTGCTCATCGGCGGGGTCGTTGCCGCCGCCGTCCTGGCCCGGTGCCATCCCCCGGCCCCCGGGCAGGATGCCCTTGCCGTGATCCACCAGGATCTCCTTGCCCCGATCGGTGTTGAAGAAGTTGGCATCCTGGAACATGCCGGCGATGCCCGCCTTGGTGTTGGCATTCGCACTGCTGAGCAGCCACATCAGCAGGAAGAACGCCATCATGGCCGTGACGAGATCGGCGTAGGCCACTTTCCAGGCGCCGCCGTGGCTCCCGCCGTGGCCGCCCTTCTTCTTGATGTACCGGATCTTGATCTCGGGGGAGTTCTGTTGCTCAGACATGGCCACTTACCTCGGCTTGATCTGACGCACGACCTCTTCCAGCTCGTTCGAACCGGGGCGCTCGGTGGAGGGAATGTTGCGCCGGGCGAACTCCACGGCGGTGATGGGGGCAGCCCCATTGCCGAAGCTGGTGAGGCCCGAGCGGATGGAGTTGAAGTAGTGGGACTCCACGGCGTTCACCGCATCGATGTTCTTGGCCAGGGGCTGGAACACGCCGTAGGCCAGCAGGATGCCCAGGAAGGTGCCCACCAGGGCGGCGCCCACCTTGCCACCGATGACATTGGGCGGCTGATCCAGGAAGCCCATGGTGATGACCACGCCCAGGACGCAGGCCACGATACCGAAGGCCGGAAAGGCGTCGGCCAGGTTCGCCACGGCGATGCCCGGGGCGGCGTTCTCGGCGTGGTGGACTTCCAGGTCCGCGTCCATGACCATGTCGATCTCGTCCATCTTGGCGCTGCCGTTGATGAGCAGCTTCATGGAGTCGCAGAAGAAGTCCATGGCGTGGTGGTTGCCCGTGAAGGTCGGGTACTTCTTGAAGATCGAGGAGTTGGCCGGGTCGTTGACATCCTGCTCCAGGGCCAGGAGGCCGCCCTTCTTCACATTCACGTAGACCTCGTACTGCATCATGAGGGTCTCCATGTAGACAGCCTTGGTGTAGGGGCTGCCCTTGATGGGCTTGGATAGGTCTGCCAGCACCCGCTTGATGACATTCATGGGGTTGGCGGCGAGGAACGCCCCGGCCCCGGCGCCGAAGATGATCAGGCCCTCAGCCGCGAGGGGGTGCAGCAGGGTGCCCATGCTCCCGCCCTCAATCAGGTAGCCCCCGATGACCGCGACGAACACCACCACCAGTCCAATGATGAAATACATGCTGCAACTCCTGCCGTTTCATCGGCCCAGGGGGGGCTGGGCTGAATTCTGGGCAGAAAGAAGAGGGGGTGCTCCGAAGGCCACCCGCGGGGATCCGGCCGGGCGTTCCGTGCGGGGCGCTGGCACAATGGAGGGATTCGGAGGATCCATGGCCCTTACCAGCCCGTCCCTTGGCCCTGTGGGCAGCTATGTGAAGCACCACTTCCGGCACTTCAACGCCGCCGCCCTGGTGGACGCCGCCGAGGGCTACCGTGCCTACCTGGAGTCAGGCGGGAAGATGATGGTCACCTTGGCCGGGGCCATGAGCACCGCCGAGCTGGGCCTGTCCTTCGCCGAGATGATCCGCCAGGACAAGGTGCACCTCATCGTCTGCACCGGCGCCAACCTGGAGGAGGACATCTTCAACCTGGTGGCCCACGACTTCTATGAGCGGGTGCCCCACTACCGGGACCTCACCCCCCAGGACGAGGCGGACCTGCTGGCCCGGCACATGAACCGCGTGACCGACACCTGCATCCCCGAGATGGAAGCCATGCGCCGCATGGAGAAGGCCATGCTGGACGTGTGGACCCGGGCCGACCAGGCCGGGGAGCGCTACTTCCCCCACGAGTTCTTCCAGCAGGTGCTGAAGTCCCGGGTGCTGGAGCCCTCCTTCCAGATCGACCCCAAGCACTCCTGGATGCTGGCGGCCCTCGAAAAGAACGTGCCCATCGTGGTTCCAGGCTGGGAGGACAGCACCCTCGGCAACATGTATGCGGCCGCTGTGATCCGCGGCGAGGTGAAGAACGTCCACACCGTGCGCACCGGCATCGAGTACATGACCTGGCTGGCCCAGCACTACCAGGACGTCACGAAGACCGCGACCCTGGGCATGTTCCAGATCGGCGGCGG
>CAIRQL010000173.1 GCA_903880675.1 uncultured Holophagaceae bacterium
GCACCAGCTACTCCCAGTTCATGGGCGGCCTGAAGAAGGCGTCCGTGGCCCTGGATCGCAAGATCCTGGCCGACCTGGCTGTGCGCAATCCTGAGGCGTTTACCAAGCTCGTGGCCGTGGCCAAGGGCTGAACGCGACGCACCCTATCGCAGACACCCGAGAGGCCGCGAAAGCGGCCTTTCCCTGTTCTGAGGAACCCCCATGGATCAGCTGTTGCCACCGGAGATTGACGAGGCCGCCCGGAGCTTTCCCGAGGCCCTGGCCGCGTGCGGGGACCTCAATGCCCTCATGCGCCTGAAGGGTGCCTATGTGGGCCGTGAGGCCAGCCATGCCGCCCGGATGATGGACCTGCTGAAGGCTGCACCCAAGGAGCACAAACGCGAGCTGGGGGCGCAGATCAATGCGTACAAGCAGCAGTGGGAGGAGGCCCTCAAGGGCCGCCAGACGGAGCTTGAGTCCGCCAAGAAGGCCCAGGACGCCCTGGCTGCGGGCTGGGATCCCACCCTGCCACCCCCGGTCCCAGCGGCCGGCGCGCTGCATCCCCTGAACCGCCTCATGGACCGCCTGGTGGACGTGTTCCGCCCCCTGGGCTTCCACGTGGAGGAAGGGCCGGAGGTCGAGACGGAGGCCCACAACTTCGATGGCCTGAACATCCCGGATGACCATCCGGCCAAGGCCAGCTCCGACACCTTCTACCTCGCTGCCCACCCGGAGCTCTTGCTGCGAACGCACACCAGCCCCGTGCAGGTCCGGACCCTCCTGCGGGTGGCGCCCACCCTCACCGAGCGCGGCGGGATCCGCTTCCTGGCCCCTGGCCGGGTGTACCGCAAGGATGAGATCGATCCCACCCACAGCCCCATGTTCCATCAGGTCGAAGGCATGCTGGTGGGCCACGGCATCGGGATGCAGCACCTCAAGGGCACCCTGGAGTACGCCCTCCGCACGCTCTTTGGCCCCCACACCGAGATCCGCCTCCGACCCTCCTACTTTCCCTTCGTGGAGCCAGGCTGCGAGGTGGATGTCAGCTGCCCCCTCTGCGGCGCCACCGGCTGCCGCGTGTGCAAGGGCTCGGGCTGGGTGGAGATCCTCGGCGCCGGCCTCATCCATCCCAACGTGCTGACCTACGCCGGCATCGATCCCACCGTGTGGTCCGGGTGGGCCTTCGGCATGGGCGTTGAGCGCATGGCCATGATGCTGAGCCAGACGCCAGACCTGCGCCTGTTCTTCGAGAACGATCAGCGCTTCCTCAAGGCCATGGGAGGGCTGGACTGATGTGGATCGAACGGAAGGCCCTGGCCCAGGAGATCCCGGCGGTTGCCGGCATCGACACTCGGGAGCTCTGCGAGCTGCTCGCCTCCCTCGGCTTCCCCGTGGACGGCGTCGCTGCCCGGGAAGGTTCGGAAGCGCTGGATGTGGACATCACCGCCAACCGGGGGGACGCCATGTCCCACCGGGGCATTGCCCGAGAAGTGGCTGCCCGCATGGGTCAGTCCCTCGTCCCGCTGCCCCCGCCCCCGGCCCCCGAAGGTGCGCCCCTGCTGGAGGTGCGCCTCGAGGCTACCGCCTGCCCGGTTTACGCAACGGCCGTGCTGGAGCTGGGCTCTGGTGAGACGCCGGAGTCCGTCCAGGCCTTCCTCCGCGCCCTGGAAGCCACCCCCAAGAAGCTCCCCGCCGTGGATGCCTCCAACGAGCTGCTCCTCCGCTACGGCCATCCCACCCATGCCTTCGATGCGGATGCCATCCGTGGCGCCGTGACGGTGCGCTGGGCCCGCTCGGGGGAGGACCTCACGACCCTGGACGGCGTCACCCGAACCCTCGCCACGACCGACCTGGTCATCGCCGATGAGGCTGGTCCCATCGCCTTGGCCGGGGTGATGGGCGGCGATGCCACCAAGGTGACCGCCGCCACCCGCCGAGTCCTGCTGGAGAGCGCTTGGTTTGATCCCCGGACCGTGCGGGCCACGGCCCGCCGCCACAGCCTGCACACGGATGCCTCCCACCGCTTCGGGCGGGGGGCCGATCCCGCCATGGCCCGGATCGCCCGGGACCTGCTGGTGCTCCGCCTCCAGACCTGGTGCCAGGCCCGCCTCCTGGGCGCCTGGACCGCCGGTGCGGACCCCCAGCGGGGCACGGCCGTCGTCCTGGAAGCCAGCCTCCTGGCCCGCATTGCCGGGGAGACCCTGGACCTGTCCCAGGCCGCCGAGGCCCTGCAGCGTCTGGGCTGTGGCGTGGTGGCCGCCGTGGGTTCGCTCAGCGTGCTGCCGCCCACCTGGCGCCACGACCTGAACATCCCGGAGGACCTGGCCGAGGAGGTCCTGCGCCTCCGCGGCTACGAGCACATCCCCTCCGCCCTGCCGCCGCTGGAGGGGCCGCCGGAGCATCTGGCCCCGGCCTACCTGCAGCGGCAGGCCCTGGCCCGCCGCCTGGCCCAACTGGGCTTCCACCAGACCGTGACCTATGGCTTCATCAGCCCCGAGGCGGATGGGGCCTTTGCCGGTCCCGGCAACCCCGCCGAGGGGCGGACCCTCGCCAACCCGCTGGGGTATGAATACTCAGTCCTCCGGGGCTCACTCCTCCCCAGCCTCCAGGTCTCCGCGGGGCAGAACACCCGCCAGGGGGCCCGGCAGATCCGGCTCTTCGAGTTGGCGCCCACCTACCTCAGCGGTCCCGACGGACCCCGGGAACAGGCCGCCCTCGCGGTGGTCTGGGGCGGGGTGCTCGGTGGGGAGGACCCCTTCAGCCCGGCCCGCAGCGTCCAGGAGGCCGATCTGGCGGGCCTGGCCCGGGACCTGGGTATCCAGGACGGACCGGCCATCCACCGCTTGGCGGAGGGCCTGTTCGGGTTCGAGGTGTCCCTGGCGGTGCTACCCCTCCCCCAGGACCGGATCATCCCGGCCTTCCGTCCCTTCAGCCGCTTCCCTGCGGTGGAGAGGGACCTCTCCCTCCTGGTGCCCCTGGGTCTGAGCCACGAGACCCTGCGCCAGGCCATGGCCGGGGTCCTCCCCGCCGACGCCCTCCAGGACCTCCGCTGCGTGGATGTCTTCCGCCACCGGAGCCTCCCCGAAGGTCGCCAGGCCTGGCTCATGCGCCTCCGCTTCCAGGCGGACCGCACCCTGGTGGGCGCTGAGGTGGACGGCTGGATGGCCGCCGCCCTGGCCGCAGCCGAGGCCCTCGGCGTCTCCCTCCGGGCGTAGAATGGCCAGCGAGGCGCACCCATGGACCTACTGAAACAGCTCGAGTCAAAGATGCAGACCCTGCTCCAGCAGCGGAACCAGCTGAAAGAAGAGCTGGACGCACTGAAGGCCGCCGGTTCAGCCGAGGACCAGGAACGCCAGAGCCTGCAGGCGCGTCTGGAGGAAGCTATCGCCGCCAAGGTGGCCCTCGAGAAGGACCGGGAGGCCACCCGGGAGCAGGTGGCCGCCATCCTCCGGGCCCTCGAGGCCCTGGGATGAAGCCTCTGGACCCCTTGCCGGGTACCCACCCCGTCACCCTCACGGTGCTGGGTCGGTCCCTCCAGGTCCAGACCGACCGGCCCGAGGACCTCAGCCCGGCCCTCCGGGTGCTGGAGGAGACCTTTCAGGACATGGACTCCCAATGCCAGGTAAGATGGGGCAGCGTCCCGAAGGGCCTCGACACTCCGTCCTGGTACCTGCTGGGCGCCCTGAACCTGGCGCACCGCGTGGCGCGCCTGGAACAGGAAGCCAACCAGCAAACCCACGACCTGGAACAGACCCTCTCGAAGCTGCTGAACGATGTTCCGGACGAACCTTCCGCCCCCGTGCCACTCCTCGACGAGGACGGAGATTGAATTCCCTGCGAGGCCCGTGCTTATGGCCAAGCGCTTGTTCCGTATGTCGAAACGGGAGACCTTCCCCCTGACCTGTGCGTTCTGCGCGACAGCGCGCCTTAGCCAGGGAATCTGGTTTCCCCCCTACAAGCTAGGGAACTCGGCAAGCCTCCACGACTGAGCGGGGATTTTTCAACAATCGGGTGCTGGTGGCTCTTTGGATCTCTTCCTTGGAGTCGCCCATGAATGTCATAGCCTGGATTTTTTTAGTCATGTTCTGCGCCGCCGTCGGCGTGGGCCTGCTCATGTACCTCAAGGCCCAGAAGGCCACGGTGGAAGCCTCGCGGGCCCAGTCCAAGGCTGAGCTCGACATCAAGGCCGAGCGGGAGCGCCTCCTGGCGGAGGCCCAGCGGGAGGCCCAGCGCCTCCGGGAGCGGGGCCAGCAGGAAGCCGACAGCGTCCGCAAGGAGTCCGAGCTGAAGGCCAAGGAGCAGGCCCTTCAGGCCCGGACCGAGGCCGAGAAGCTGCTGACTGAGCGCCAGAAGACCCTGGAGAAGCAGGAGCAGAGGCTGCTCTCCAAGGAGGAGGGCCTCGACAAGAAGCACCAGCAGGTGGACCAGAAGACCCGGGACCTGGAGACCCTCACGGACAAGCGCAGGGCTGAGCTGGAGAAGCTGGAGGGCCAGCAGGCCGAAGCCAAGCGACTGCTGGAAGCCCAGGCCCTCCGCCTGGAAGAGATCGCCGGACTCACTCGGGACGACGCCAAGAAGGAGCTGATCTCCCAGCTGGAATACGCCGCCAAGATGGACGCCGCCAAGCTGGTGCGCCGCATCGAGGAGGAGAGCCAGGAGGAGGCCGCCAAGAAGGCCCGGTGGACCATCGCCACCGCCATCCAGCGGGTGGCCTCGGATGTGGTGGCCGAGCAGGCCGTCAGCTCCGTGCAGCTGCCCAGTGACGACCTCAAGGGCCGCATTATCGGCCGCGAGGGACGGAACATCCGGGCCTTGGAAAAGGCCACCGGCTGCGACCTCATCGTGGACGACACGCCGGAGAGCATCGTCGTCTCCAGCTTTGACCCCATCCGCCGCGAAGTGGCCCGCCAGTCCATCCTCAAGCTGCTGGCCGACGGTCGCATCCACCCCGCCCGCATCGAGGAGGTGGTGGAGAAGGTCAAGGTGGACATGGACCAGCACCTCAAGGACATCGGCGAGGCCGCCTGCATCGAGATGGGCTTCCCGGATGTCCACCCCAAGCTGCACAAGCTGGTGGGCCGCTTGAACTACCGGACCTCCTACGGGCAGAACGTGCTGGAGCACACCAAAGAAGTCGCCATGATCGCCGAGTACATGGCCGCCGAAATGGGCGCGGACGGCCGTCTTGCACGGCGGGCCGGGCTCTTTCACGACATCGGCAAGGCCATCGACCGCGAGGTGGAGGGCACGCACATCGAGATCGGCATGCAGCTGATGCAGCGCTACGGCGAGAAGGAGGCCGTCATCCATGCCATGAGCTGCCACCACGGCGACTTCGAGCCCCGCACCGTGGAGGCCATGCTCATCACCGCTGCCGACGCCCTGAGCGCCGCCCGGCCGGGCGCCCGGCGCGAGATCCTCGAGACCTACGTGAAGCGCCTGGAGCAGCTGGAGGGCATCGCCAACAGCTACAAGGGCGTCCAGAAGAGCTTCGCCATGCAGGCGGGCCGCGAGATCCGGATCCTGGTGGACGCCGGCTCCGTCAATGACGACCAGGCCTACTGGATCGCCAAGGATGTCTCTCGCCGCGTCGAGGCCGAGATGCAGTACCCCGGCCAGATCAAGGTCACGGTCATGCGCGAGCTGCGGGCGGTTGAGATCGCCCGCTGACCCGTGCGCTTCAGCGGGGCAGGTGCACCAGCCCCCGCTTGAGGGCAATGACAGCAGCTTCGGTGCGGTCCTTGGCTTGTAGCTTGCGCAGCAGGTTGTTCACGTGGATCTTCACCGTGGGCTCGGCCAGGCCCAGGGCATCGGCGATCTCCCGGTTGCGCTCGCCTTGGGCCAGCAGGCGCAGGACGTCCGTTTCCCGGGGCGTGAGGCGCTCCAGCTCCATGCCCTCCACGAGGCGTGCCGCCGTGGCGGGCGGCAGGTAGCGCTGGCCGGCTGCCACAGCCCGCACGGCCTCGATGAGCACAGCCCGTCGCACGCTCTTGAGGAGGTAGCCCAGGGCCCCGGCCTCGATGGCCCGGTGGATGTCGGCGTCCCCGTCGAAGGTGGTGAGCACCAGGATGTTCGCCTTCGGGTCCTCCTGGCGGATCAGACGGATGGCCTCCACCCCGCTGAGCTCCGGCAGCTGCAGGTCCATGATGGTCACAGTGGGGCGCAGGCGCCGCCAGGCGGCGAGGCCCTCCTTCCCATCACCGGCCTCGCCCACCACCTCGAGGTCAGGCTCGCCCTCGTGCAGGATGGAGACCAGGCCATCGCGCACGATGGGGTGGTCATCCACAATGAGCAGGCGGATCCGGGCGGGCAGTTGGGTGGTCATGGGAGCCATCTCCTGAAGGGAACGCTGAGGGTGATGTGGGAGCCGAAGCCGGGGGTGCTGTCGACCTCCATTCGGCCGCCCAGCTGGTGTAGGGTCTCGCGGATGCTCCGCATGCCGTAACCTCCGGCCACGGCGGTGGGATCGAACCCCTGGCCATCATCCTCGATGGTGAGGATCACCCGCCGACCCTCGAATCGGAGCACCGCCCGCACCCAGCGGGCGTGACCGTGCCGGAGGGCGTTGGTGAGCAGCTCCTGGGCCATGCGCAGGAGGTCGTCTTCCAGCTGGGGGCGCAGGGCTCGGGGCTGGCCGGTCTGGGCCAGCTCCACCTGGATGCCCGTTCCGGCAAGGAGGCGATCGGCCAGGGTCTTCAGGGCGCTCAGCAGGTCGGTCCCCTCGGACCTGCGGGGGCTGAGGGTCATCACGGAGCGGCGGGCCTCCTGCAGGCTGGCTACAGCAAGGTTGCGGGCGTGATCCAGGCGGGTCAGGACGGGCTCTGGATCCCCCTGCATGCGTCCCAGGCGGGCCTCCGCGGCCTCCAGCTGCAGCAGGACGCCCGTGAACCCCTGGGCCAGGTGGTCGTGGATCTCCCGGGCCATGCGGTTCCGCTCTGCCAGCACGGCCGAGCGGGCGCTGACCTGCTGGAAGCGCAGGCGGAGCAGCCACCACCCGAAGGCGGCGGCGGCCAGGAGGCAGGCTGCCCAGAAGGCGGGGCGCTGGTGCAGGAAGGGGTCCACCCGAATCTCCAGGCGTTGCTCCTGGGGCGGGGCCTCCTCCCCCAAACGCCAGGCCTGCACCGTGAAGCGGTAGGACCCGGGGGGCAGGTTGGAGTAGGCCGCGAAGCGACGGTCCCCCACCTCGTTCCAGGTCGTCTCCAACCCTTCCAGCCGGTACCTGAAGCGGAGCTTGTCCGCCCGGGTGAGCGACGTGGCGGTGTAGTAGACCTCAAAGCGCCGGGTGCCCGGGGGCACATGAATTGGAACGGTTTCCGGCAGCACCGTCTCATCGCCCTCGGCCTTCAGGAGGTGCAGGCGGAGGGGGGGCTCGGGCAGCGGCGGGGACCCTCCCGGGGTCCGGCTGAGCCCCCGCCCGGTGGGGAACCAGAGGTCGCCTTCCCGGCTGCACCAGGCTGCGGGCTGCGCGCCGCCGCTGGTCTCTCGGGAGGGCATGCCATCGTGGTGATCAAACAGTGCCGGCGAGAGCCCGCTCCCTCGGTCCAGGGCGCGCTCCAGGGCGGCCCGCTGGACCCGGAAGACCCCCTGGTCCGTGCTGAGCCAGAGCCGGTGGCCCGGGTCTTCCAGGATGCCGTGGATGGCCCACCGGAGGGGCCCAGGGGGACCTGGGAGGGCCTGGAAGGCACCCTCCTGATAGCGGCGAAGGCCTTCCGGTGTGCCCACCCACAGGGTGCCTTCAGGGTCCAAGTGGAGGGCCTGGGCTCCGCTGGCGCCCAGGCCCTCCGCCCGGCCCAGCCACCGAACCTGCCCCTCTTCGAGGATGCCAAGGCCCAGGTTGAGGCTGGCCAAAAAGAGCGGCCCTCCGAGGCGGGTCCCGGCCATGGCCACGACCGCCCGGGCGGCGGGGTAGAGGCTGGCGGTGCCATTTGGGGCCAGGCGGTGCAGGCCCTGATGGGAGGTGGCGACCCACAGGGCCCCGCCCTCGTCCTCGAACAGGGAGAGGAGGGAATCCTGGGGGGGGCCATTGGGCCAGCGGACCCGGCGCAGCGGTCCCCCGTCCAGGATGTACACCTCCCCGGTGCGAGTGCCCACCCACAGTCCGCCGGAGCGGCGGGGCCAGATGCAGGTGATGGGCTCGAGGGGTACCGGTAGCTGCGGGCGCTCGGCTCGACCTTGTCGGATGGTCCTCAGGGTATGGTCCCCCAGCAGACACCAGAGGGTGCCTGCGGTGTCCTGGCAGACCATGGCCACCGGTGCCTCGGGATCGGAACCTGCCGCCGGGATGCCCTGGAAGGCCACGGGGTAGATCACCCGAAGGCCCCGGTCGCTGGTGCCCACCCAGAGGGCGCCGGCACTGTCCTCCAGAAGGCTCACGGGGGTCCAGTGGGGGGTGGCTGAGGGTAGGGCCGACTCCAGGCGGCCGTTGGGGGCGTGGCGGTAGAGTCCCGCCTCCTCAAAGCCAACCCACAGGCTGCCCTGGCGGTCCTGCCGCAGGACGCTGATGGGCTGGGCGGGCAACCCTCTCCGGGCCCAGCTGGGGGGCTCGAGGCGGCCATCCCGGAGGGATAGCAGGCCATGGTTGTGGGTACCGACCCAGACCTCGCCCTGGGCGTCGGCTTCCAGGGCGGTGATCTCGGCGGTGGTGAGGGCAGCGAGGACCAGGCGGTCCTTGTCCAGGCGCCAGAGGCCAGACCCTGCAGTTCCGACCCAGATCGTGCCGTCCAGGCCCTCGGCCAGGGCGCGAATCCTCAATAAGGCGGAGTCCGAGGGCATGGGGTGGAAGCGGACGCCGTCAAAGCGGAGCAGGGGGCCTTCGACGGGGGCGGCCCAGAGGGTCCCGGCCCGGTCCCGGAGGAGGCGGCGGATGGGGACACCGGGCAGGCCCTCTGCCGGGCCGAAGGCGCGGAAGGCGCCCCGTTCCATCCGGTAGAGGCCGGGTTCGGTGGTGGCGATCCAGAGGGCCCGGTCCGTCGTCTCAGCCAGGGCCTGAATCCGGTTGTGGCCGAAGGCAGGGGCGTTCAGGCGGGAAAAGGGTTCGAACGCCGCGCCGTCAAAGCGCATGAGACCCGCTTCGGTGCCCACCCAGAGGAACCCGTCTCTCGACTCCAGCAGGGCTGCGGCGGTGTCCTGAAGCAGTCCATCCTCGCTGCGCCAGGTCCGCTGCGCCAAGCTGGCGAGCGGACGCCCAGGATCCAAGCCCCAAAGGGGGCCGGAGAGGAGGAGCGCCAAGGTGACGAAGGCGCACCTGCGCCTCGCACCACGGACCCGGGACCAGATTTCTGCAAGCAGGGGTGGCATCGAACCTGAAGCGTAGGACAGGACGCCCCGGTCGGCAACGCAAAGGTGGCTGTTGCTGGGCGGAATACAGACGCTTGTATTCATTGTTTATCAACTCATCCCGAAAGACATAGATCAAAAGGTCTATAAAGAAACTCCCAATAGACATATGGCCAGATTTTTCACCCTGGGTCATATTGGACAAGAACACTAGTATCCAACCCAGTCCCACCTTGGCTTCTGCCAAGTCGCTTCGCCGGAGCAGCCCTTGCTCCAGTGTCCGTTGTTGCCATGAACCGCCACGCATCTTCGGGTAACGCCATGAACAATGCAGGGAATCGCAATCGGACCTCAGAGCTCTTCGGCATCCTGGCCTGTCTGTTGGGCCTGACCCTGGGCCTCCTGGGCTGCGGCTCGGGCAGTGGCACCACAACGACTGCCCAGTACTACGGGAGCTATCATGTGCCCGGCTGGATCACCAACCATCCCGGGCCTGCCGTAGCGAAGATCTCGGACTGCACGCGGTGCCACGAGTTCAGCGTGCTCAAGGTGGGAAGTGGTGTGCCCACCTGCATGACCACCGACTGCCACCACAAGTCTGTGAGCGGCTGGGCGGACCCCGCTGTTCATGGCGTTCGCGCCAAGGTGGCCGCCAGTGTGGTGACCGCCGGCAGCCTGGTTTCTTGTCAGCTCTGCCACGGCGCCACCTTCACCGGCGGCGCCTCGGCCAACGCCTGCAGCACCTGCCACGGCGTCAGCGCCCCCCATCCTCCGAAGCCCTGGCGCCTCAGTGCAACCTCCGCTTTCACCCACGCCACAACTGACCCTTCGAACGCTGCCGTCTGTGCCCAGTGCCACTTGGCGGGTTCTGCTAACAATCCCATCGGGCATCCCTCCACGCCGGCCCCCGCGGCGACCCAGCCTGGCTGCTACAACGCCACCCTCTGCCATGACGCCAACACCGCCTCGCACCCCATTCCCTTCCTGGCGGGTCAGACCGACTCCAAGCTCAATGGCCATATGACGGTGACCGCAGCGGCCTTTGCCACGGACTGCGCCACCTGCCATTCCCACACGGGGACCTCCCCGAACAGCTCCGCCCCCCTGTGCAGTCAGTGCCATGCCAAAGCCAACCCCACGGTGACCGCCACGGGCACCGGCACCTGCCTGTCCTGTCACACGGGCACCGCGGGGCTGCCCAAGGGACCTGGCGGAACGGCCTTCCCCAGCATCGCCGGTGCGCACACCAAGCACATGGAACTGGCCACCCAGCTCACCTGCGACTCCTGCCATGCCGGCAGTGGCGCCGGGAGCATCTCCCACTACACTCACGCCAATGCCCGGGTCGCTGTCCCGACCGGGCCAGCCCCGGTGGTCATCGATCCGGTCTTCACCCCCAAGACGGGTGGGGCTCCGGCCTTCATCGCCGGCTCGCTCACCTGCTCCAATGTCCGGTGCCATGGGGGCCAGACCACGCCCAGCTGGCAGAACGGTCTCATCAACTCGGCCACTCAGTGCCTGACCTGCCACGGCGTTGCCGCCAGTGCGGGCGTCACCACCCAGTTCAATGACGCCTTCGGCCGGCACAGCATGGGCAGTCACAATGCTGCGAACGCCGCTAACGCCATCGCATGCACCACCTGCCACAACATGGCCAACGGCTCCGCAGGGGCCTTGGCGCACTTCAAGTACCTCCACACCGAGGCGGTTGACGGTGTGGCCACAGGCACCCCTGCCGATCAGTTGCCCAGCGGCACCATCGCCTTCAATCCGACCATCGTCACAGGAGCCGGCACCTACACCGTCACCAGTGGCACCCAGGGCAACGGCGGCTGTGCGCTGACCTGCCACACCCACATCCATGTGGCCGCCGTGAACACTTGGACGGCCTCTGGGGCACCTCACCCTGTCCCCTTCCTGGCGGCGGACAAGGATACCCAGAACAACGGCCACATGACGGCCACCCAGGCCACCTTCACGGCGGACTGCGGCGTTTGCCATGCTTACACGGGCACTTCGCCCCATGCGGAATCCCCGCTCTGCTCGGCTTGCCACACCCAAGGCAACCCCGTAACCCTGGCTACCGGCGCCGGCACCTGCCTGTCCTGCCATCTGGGGGCCAGTGGCCTTCCCGCTGGTCCGAGTGGGTCAACCTTCCCCAACATTGCCGGAGCTCACGCCAAGCACATGGGCCTGCCCACCACGCTCACCTGTAACTCTTGCCATGCCGGCAGCGGCACGGGCACGACCACGCACTACAACAACGCCAACGCCTTGATTACGCCTCCGGTGGGCCCAGCGCCCGTCGCCATGGCCGCTGTCTTCAATGCCCAGAGTCTCGGCGGGGCCTCCTTCAATCCCACGGCCCTCACCTGCTCTGCTACCAGCTGCCATGGGGGTCAGGCGACACCCAACTGGCGGACCGGTGCCATCAACTCCGCCACCCAGTGCTCCCTCTGCCATGCCATCAATGCCGGGAACACCGTCTCCCAGTACAACGACGCTGTTGGGCGCCACGCCTGGGGCACCCACGCCACGGCGGGGACTGCGGACTGCACCATTTGCCACGACATGACCCCGGCCAATACCAATGCCGGGGCGGTGAAGCACTTTGCCGAGCTGGACACCATCTCGGTTGGCAGCGCCAACAAGCTCCCCAGCGGCACCGTGAAGTTCAAGGTCCCTGGCACGGCCTTCCCCATCGCGAGTGGTGCCACCTACACCATCACGTCCACCAACACGGAGGGGGATGGCGGCTGCGCCCTCACCTGCCATAGTGCATCCGGTACCGCCATGATTCATGAGCCCGTTGTGTACCATTGGAACGCCGCCAAGGGCTCCGGTGTGGCGCATCCTGTCCCCTTCTACTGGACGGATGTCACCACCACTGGAAACAACCATCACCATACGGTCACCCTGGCCCAGTTCACTGCGGACTGTCTCAACTGCCATGACCAAAGCGGCACTACCACCAAGGCGGGACCCACCTGCACGGTCTGCCACACCCTGGGCTCCCCCTTGGCCACAGGGATGACGACTGGGACCTGCATGTCCTGCCATGTTGGCGCCAACTTCACGACCAAGGGACCCACGGGCTCTGCCTGGCCCAACCTCCAGGGCTCACACCCCAAGCACCTCTCCCTGGCCACCTTCACCCGCACGACGCCCGCCCTGCCAGCCACCATGACGGGCTCGGCCTATCCCGTCTGTTCGGCCTGCCATCTGGGATCCGTGCCCGGGGATACGACCAACACCCACTACAGCAATGCCAGCAAGCGGGTGGCTATACCCAAATCGGCCACCACCCCGGCATCTGTTGCTATCGTCACCACCTTCAACGCCAAGAGCGGCACGGCTGGAACCACCCCTAGCACTTCCGCCTTCACCTGCTCCAACATCAGCTGCCATGGCGGCCAGGTGACCCCTGGATGGCAGACTGGCACCCTGACGGTCAATGCAAACACCTACTGCATCACCTGCCACAAGATCACCTCCACGGCCTCGTCACTCCAGTTCAACGACGCCATCGGTGTGCACAACAATCCCAATGCCCACAACCAGACCTGTGACCACTGCCATGACATGAACGCCATCACCAACAACAAGGCCGGTGTCACCAACCACTTCAAGTACCTCGACACCACGGTGGTCAGCGGTGTCAGTGGCACGCCCAACGATCAGTACCCCAGCGATACCATCAAGTTCGGGACAACCGTGACCACCCCGGCCACGGGCAACCCGGCCGGGAGTAGCCCCACCTACACCGTCACCAGCACCACCCAAGGTCGAGGCGGTTGTGCCCTCTCCTGCCACGGAACCAGCCACACCACCTCCGGGAACAAGTGGAACTAATTTCCTTCTCAACCCTTAATGGAGACACCATGCATCGCCTCTTCCTCCCCGCCCTCCTCCTGGCCGCTGCCAGCCTCACCGCCGCCGATCCGGCCAAGGATGTGCCCAAGTTCCAGGGCGGCGACCTCAACAAGTACTGGACGGATGCCTGCGCCCGCTGCCACGGCGCCAACGGCTCTGGCCGCGACAACAGCGGCAAGCCCCTGCCGGACAACGGCTTCGACTTCACGGACAGCCGCAAAGCCAACAAGAAGAAGGACAGCGACTGGATCAAGGTCACCATGGACGGCAAGGACAAGATGCCGGCCTTCAAGGACAAGATGTCGCTGGCGGATGTCGAGAAGATGATCCCCATCATGCGCAAGTTCGCCGCCAAGTAACTGAACGGAGCCCCGATGTCACGGAAGACCGCCCCCCTGCTCGCTTGCGCCCTCCTGGCCGGGGGGCATCTCCGCGCCGAATCATCCGAATTCCCCCTGGTGATCAACCTGCCTTCCGCTGAGCGGATGCAGTACTGGGACCTGGGGGTGGTGTTCACGCATCGCTTCATCCAGCCCGTCAAGGATCACGGCAAGGACGCCTACGGTCTGGACGGGTTCACCTATGCCGGCGTGGGCTTGACCTTCGGCATCAAGCCCATCAAGGGGCTCAACCTCTTCATCTACCGCACGGCGGACAACAAGACCTTCAACGCTGGGTTCCAGCAGCAGGTATGGAACGGCGATTACGTGCGCATGGCCGTCCGAGCCGAGCGCTTCGATGAAGTTGTGAAGGAGGGCATCACGCCCTTCGGCAGGATCGGCGTCTCCGGCTTCACGGCCCAGATTCCGACGGAGATCTTCATCGGTGACGATCTGATCATGTCCCTGGTCCCCACCTTCGTCAGCAAGACCACCACCAGCGACACCATCCTGCCGGTCCCGCCGGGCACCACCCCCAACACCAAGCTCAGCAAGGGCGGGGTCTTCAACGTGGGCGTGGGTCTGCGCTACGGCTTCACGGACAAGTTCTCCGTCATGGCCGAGTACTATCCCCGGCCCTCCAAGTTCGCCAAGGCCGCCCCTGGCGGCATCACGGACGGTTCCACCTACCAGAACGGTTTCGCGGCCGGCTTCTCCTACAAGACCTTCAAGCACCGCTTCACCCTGGCGGGCACCAACGCCAGCGGCACCACCGCCAACCAGGTGATGAGCGGGGACTACGGTGGCGGGCCCAGGCTCTCCTCCCAGTGGGCCATCGCCTTCAATGTTGCCCGCGTCTTCTGATCCAGGAGTCCCATGCTCGCCTCTCCCCTCGTTGAGTTCATCGCCCGGGAACACCCCGCCTTCGTCCATGTCCCCCTGGGCCTGGTGGCGGCACTCCCTCTGGCCATCCTCATCTCCTTCCTGACGAAGCATTCCCGGCCCCTGACTGGGACGGCTTTCTTCCTTGCGGCGGTGGGCTGGGCGAGTAGCGTGGCCTCCCTGGCGAGCGGCCTCCTCTGGGGGCGGCAGGTCAACCTCATTCCCGTCACCGGCTACTTCCCGGTGGTGGCCTCGGAGAAGCAGGTCCTTCAGAAGATGCTGCAGCTCCACATCACGGCGTCCCTGGTGGGTTTCGTCATCGGCGGTATCTGCACCTGGCTGCTGTGGCGGGCTTGGCGCCGGGAGGATAGCCCTGGCTTTGCCGAGCGCCGCCACGCTGGCCGCCGGTTCTGGGAGCGGGGGGCCGGCGTACCCGCCCTGGTGGTCGCCATCCTCTGGCTTGGTGCCTGGGGGTTCAGCGGTAAGTTGGGTGGGATCATGGTCTTCGGCAATGAGGAGACCAACAAGGCCGCCGCCGAGGCGGACCGTGCGAAGCGGAACGATGCTGAGGCCGACCTGCCCATCCGGGCCCTGGACTACGCCAGCCTCGAGCCGGCCGAAGCCGCTCCGGTGCGCAGCAAGGCCCACGGTGACCGCTGGCGTCGCATCTGGGTCACGGCCTCCGGCATCGATGACTATCAGGCGGGCAAGCCACTGAAGCCTGGCGGCTACGCCGTCATGGCGACCTTCACGGACGAGAAGGGCAAACCCGGCACGGAGCCGGGGCCCCTCTACATGAAGGAGACCAAGGCAGACGGCAGCACAGCCTTCCTCTTCTACTGGGCCCGGGTACCCGAGAACCTCCGCAAGGAGGTGGGCGGCCAGGACAGCGTCTACTGGCGCAGCCCCGACCCCAAGCTGATCACCTGCCTCGGCTGCCACGAGAAGGACGCCTCCGCCGCCAAGTAGCGGGGAGGCGCCCCTCGCGGGGCTACAGTGCGTTCCGCAGGGCCTCGAAGGCTGCTGGCAGGCCCGCGGGGTTGCTGCCGCCGCCCTGGGCCAGGTCCTTCTTGCCCCCGCCCCGGCCATTCAGGGCTGGCAGCATGGCCTTGAAGAGCGCACCGGCATCCTGGGGCAGGTCGGCGGAGACGGACACCAGGGCCGCCACCTTGTCCGGAGCCACGGTGGAGGCCAGCACGATGACCGCGCTGCGGTGCCGGGTACGCACCTGATCCATCAGCTCCCGCAGGGCGTTCCCTTCCAAGCCCTCTACGGAGGCCACGACCAGGGGGGTGCCGCGCACCTCCTCGCCCTGCTCCGCCGTACCGCCCGCACTGGCGGCCTTCAGCTTGGACTCCTTCAGCTCCCGCTCCAGCTGGGCGATGCGGTGGTCCTTGGCGGCGAGGAGTTCCGGCAGGGCCTCCCGGCCTGTGTTGGCCTGGCGGGCCAGGGCGTGGATCATGGCCTCGTCGGCCTGGAGGAGCTCCAGGGCCTGCTCGCCCGCCACGGCCTCGATGCGCCGCACACCGGCGCTGACCGCCCCCTCGGAGATGACCTTCACCACGCCGATTTCGCCGGTGTTGGCCACGTGGGTGCCACCGCAGAGCTCGGTGGAGAAGCCGGGAACCTGGACCACCCGCACCACATCCCCATACTTCTCGCCAAAGAGAGCCATGGCGCCCGAGGCCAGGGCCTCGTCGATGTCCATCTCCCGGACGGAAGTGTCAACGGATCGCAGCGACTGGCGCGAGGCCAGGCGCTCGATCTCGGCGATCTGAGCGGGCTCGAGCGGGGCGAAGTGGGTGAAGTCGAAGCGGAGGCGGGAGGCATCCACCACGCTGCCGGCCTGCTTGACGTGGGTGCCCAGGACCTCCCGGAGGGCGGCATGGAGCAGGTGGGTGGCCGTGTGATGGGCGCGCACCCGCCGCCGCCGGACGGTGTGGACGACGGCGTTGACAGCGGTGTTCTCCATCAGGGTGCCGAACACCTGGAGCTGGTGCAGGTGGCGCTTCTGGGCCGGAGCCACACAATCCAGCACCTCGGCATGACCCCCTTCGAAGCGGAGCTGGCCCGTATCTCCCACCTGCCCACCCGAGAGGGCGTAGAAGGGGGTGCGGTCCAGGAGGGCATAGCCGGCGCCCGTGAGCTGGGTCACCCGGCGGTGATTCTCATCGAAGAGGGCCACCACATGGGCCTGGCCCTCCAGGTGGTCGTAGCCGATGAAGCGGGTCGGAGGCAGCTCCGCCAGCACGGCGAGGTCGCCGGCCAGGCGCAGGTCATGGGCCTTCATGGCGGCCCGGGCCCGGGTGCGCTGGGCGTTCAGCTCCTGCTGGAACCCGTCGAGATCGGCGTGGATGCCCCGCTCCCGGCACCAGTCCTCCACCAGATCCACAGGGAACCCATAGGTATCGTAGAGGCGGAAGATGTCCGACCCGGCCAGGGTCCCGGAAGCGATGTCGCTGGCCTCGAGCAGCTTCAGGCCTGCGGACAGGGTCTGGCTGAACTGGCGCTCCTCCCGCAGCAGCGACTTCTGGATGCGGCCCAGCTCCGCCAGGATCTCCGGGTACTGGTCGCCCATGGCCTGGAACACCGCCGGGGCGAGCTCTGCAAAGAACAGGCCCTCGATGCCCAGCTTCCGGCCGAAGCGCAGGGCGCGGCGGATGATCTTGCGCAGGACATAGCCGCGGCCCTCGTTGCCGGGCACCACGCCGTCGTAGCACATGAAGGTGGCGGCCCGGATATGGTCGGCGACGACCTGGGAGGCCGTCCGGTTGGCGTGGTCCCGGCGGTCCTCGGGGGCCACCTTGGCCAGCTTCCAGATGGCTTCGAAGATGGGGACAAAGAGGTCAATCTCGTAGTTGGTGTCCACATCCTGCAGGATGCTGGCCGTCCGCTCCAGGCCCATGCCGGTATCGATGCTGGGCTTGGGCAGTGGGGTCAGGGCACCAGTGGCATCCCGCTCGTACTGCATGAAGACCAGGTTCCAGATCTCCATGACCCGGTCGCCCTCGCCGTTGGGAGTTGCGTCTCCGGGCAGGTGGGCGCCCCGGTCGTAGTGCATCTCGGAGCAGGGTCCACAGGGTCCGGTGTCGCCCATCTGCCAGAAGTTGTCCTTCTTGCCAAAGCGCATGATGCGCTCCGGCGGCACACCCGCAGCCTTCCACATCTCCTCGGCCTCGGTGTCGGCGGGGACGCCGTCGGCGCCCTCGAAGACCGTGATCCAGAGCTTGCTGGGATCCAGGGCGAGGTTGCCCTGGTCCATGGGGCCGGTCACGAACTCCCAGGCGAAGCGGATGGCATCGGCCTTGAAGTAGTCCCCGAAGCTGAAGTTGCCGAGCATCTCAAAGAACGTGTGGTGGCGGGCGGTGAAGCCCACCATGTCGAGGTCATTGTGCTTGCCGCCAGCCCGGAGGCACTTCTGGCTGGAGGTGGCCCGGCTGTAGTCGCGCTTCTCTTTGCCAAGGAAGACGTCCTTGAACTGGATCATCCCCGAGTTGGTCCACATCACCGTGGGATCGTCCGCCGGCCCGATCACCGCACTGGAGGCCACCCTGCGGTGCCCCTGGCGCTCGAAGTAGTGGAGGAATCGCTGGCGAAGCTCAGAGGTTTTCATGGTGTTTCCAGTGGAACGAACGATTGCGGGGGCTAAAGAAGCGAGGGGCGGGCTTGGCCCGATCCGAGCGCGGGGGCCCGGGGGTGTGCGCGAAGCGCGGAACCCCCGGAGAACATTCAGTGACGGAAGTGCCGCATGCCCGTGAAGAAGAGCCAGATCCCCAGCTTCTGGGCGGCGGCAATGACCTCGTTGTCCCGCAGGCTGCCACCTGGCTCCACGATGGCCGTGATGCCGTGGCTGGCGGCCAGCTCTATGCCGTCAGCAAAGGGGAAGAAGGCATCGCTGCCCAGCGCAGCGCCCCGGGCCCGATCGCCAGCCTTGCGGCAGGCGATCTCCACCGAGTCCACCCGGCTCATCTGGCCGGCGCCGATGCCCACGGTGGCACCGTCCTTTACGAGGACGATGGCGTTGGACTTGACCGCCTTGGCCACCCGCTGGGCCAGCATGAGGTCCTCGGCCCGGGGCTTGGGGCCGGGACCGGAGGCCTTCACCTCCCAGGTGTCGTAGGGGGCGAAGGCGTCGTCCGTCTGCTGCACCAGGTAGCCCCCCCCGATGGAGCGGGTGTCCAGGCCCCGGGCACTCTGGGGCCACTGCTCCGGGGTCTGGAGGAGGCGCAGCTGCTTCTTGCTGGCGAAGACCTCGAGGGCCTCACCGGTAAAGGCCGGGGCCAGGATGACCTCCCAGAAGGTGGGGGCCATCTTCTGGGCCACCTCGGCGCCCACCGGGCGGTTGAAGGCCACGATGCCACCGAAGGCACTGACGGGGTCCCCGGCCTGGGCCCGCAGGAAGGCCTCGAGGGCATGGGGGCCCTGGCCCACACCGCAGGGGTTGTTGTGCTTGACGATGACGCAGGCGGGGGCCGGGAACTGCCAGACCAGACGGGCGCAGGCGTCGGCGTCCAGGAGGTTGTTGAAGCTCAGCTCCTTGCCCTGGTGCTGGATGCAGGCGGCCACACCTTCGGCCGGCCGGCCGGGCTCCACATAGAAGGCGGCGGGCTGGTGAGGGTTCTCCCCGTAGCGCAGGCCCTGCTTCTGCACCAGGTTCACGCAGAGGTGGTGGGGCAGTTCGTCGGTCTTGTGGGAGGTGCTGGTGCGCTCCATCCAGCCGGAGATCGCCGTGTCGTAGGCGGCGGTGCGGCGGAAGGCCTCGAGGGCACAGCGCCGGCGATCCTCCAGGCCCCAGGCGCCGGACTGGAGCTTGTCCAGGAAGCCGGCGTACTGATCCGGGTCTGTGAGCACCGTCACGGAGGCGTGGTTCTTCGAGGCGCTGCGGATCATGCTGGGGCCGCCGATGTCGATCTGCTCGATGGCTTCGGCGGCGGTGACGCCCTCCCGGGCAATGGTGGCTTCGAAGGGGTAGAGGTTGATCACCACCAGGTCGATGGGCTCGATGCCCTGAGCCTTGGCATCGGCCACGTGGCTGGCCAGGTCCCGGCGGAACAGCAGACCCCCGTGGATGCGGGGGTGCAGGGTCTTCACCCGCCCATCGAAGCACTCCGGGGCCCCGGTGTAAGCGGCCACTTCGTGAGCCTCAAGGCCGGCCTCCTGCAGGGTCCGGAGGGACCCACCGGTGGCAAGAAGGCGCCAACCCAGGCCCAGCAGGCCCTCTGCCAGGGGGATAAGCCCCGCCTTGTCGTAGACCGAGATCAGTGCCGTTGGCATGTCAGTCCCCCCTGAACCCTCGATTTTCCCATGACTTGGGGTTCACCGGAAGGGATGGATGCCAGGGTTTGGGTGCGGGGGAATTCTGCCGAAAAGGGGGGTGGAGGCGTCCATGGAGATCCAGGTCGACGTGCAGTTCACGGTCCAGCACACCCTGGAGCAGCTGCGGACTGAGTTTGTCCGGAAGGGCCACATACCCACCTGGCACACCCCGGAGGATGGCGGCGCCCCGGACCTGTTCTTCGAGACCCGGGTGGTGAGCCTCACCCTGTCTTCGGAGGCGGACCGGCAGGCCTGGTTCGTGTTCTCCATGGAGTCCACCGGGGAGCTCCGCCGGCGGGTGGTGGTCTCCAATGTGATCCCGGCCACGGTGAACCTGGACATCCCGGATCTCGGGGATTTCCTGGAATTCTGCCGCCAGTGCATGGTGGGGGCCGTCGGGAGAGGGTGAGTCCCGGGTCCCTCCCGGTGCTCCTGCTTTACCTCGAGGTCGTCAAGCCTCATTCTGGAAGCTGTGGAGTGGGCCCATGCCGACGATCAAGATCAACGACGTTGCAGTGAGCGTGAATCCCGGCACCTTGGTGCTGGATGCTTGCCGCCAGGTGGGCATCGACATCCCCCACTACTGCTACCACCCGGCCCTCACCCCGGTGGCCACCTGCCGCATGTGCCTGGTGGACATCAAGGGGCAGCCCAAGCTCGCCACCAGCTGCACCACCACAGTGCCGCCGGCGCCCAAGGACAACCCCGAGGCCGTGGTGATGGAGGTGTTCACCAACACGCCTGCCGTGGCCGATGCCCGGGCCGGGGTGATGGAGTTCCTCCTCATCAACCACCCCCTGGACTGCCCCATCTGCGACCAGGCTGGCGAGTGCAAGCTGCAGGACTACTCCTACAACTACGGCAGTGGGGACAGCCGCATGGAGGAGACCAAGCGCCGCTACCGCTACGAGGACCTGGGCGCCAAGATCGTCATCGACAAGAACCGTTGCATCCACTGCACCCGCTGCGTCCGTTTCACCCGCGAGATCAGCGGCGGCGGCGAGCTGACCGTGGCCAACCGGGGCTCCCGCCTGGAAGTCACCACCTACGCTGGCAAGACCATGGACCAGAACCCCTTCGCCGGGAATGTGGTGGACCTCTGCCCCGTGGGCGCGCTCACCAGCCGGGACTTCCGCTTCCGCAAGCGCGTCTGGTACCTCAAGAGCGTCCCCTCCATCAGCCGCTACTCCGCCCTGGGCAACCCCGTGTGGATCGACCACGAGGGCAACCGGGTCCACCGCCTGCGGCCCCGCCCCCTCGAAGGCAAGGAGACCACCCTCTTCATCAGCGACCAGGAGCGGGCCGCCTACGAGGTCTACAACCGCGAAGACCTCGCCCCTGTTCCCAGCCTGCAGGGTGCGCCCGCCAGTGTGGACGCCATTGCCGATGCCCTCCGGGCCGCCGGCCCCGTGGCCGTCATCGGGCAGGGCACCTTCGGCTGCGATGCGGCCCAGCGCCTGGGCGACCTGGCCACCGCCGAGGACCTGCGCTTCGGCAGCGGGGACCGCACCTTCCCCGTGGTCCTGCCCCGCTTCCAGACCAGCGCTGACGGCATCGTCAACCGGCGCGGCTTCTCCGAGCGTGGCTACCGCTTCGGGGCGCTCCTCGACCTGCTCGCCAAGGTGCAGTCTGGTGCCGTGAAGGCCGTGGTGGTGCTCCACGATGCGGACTTCTCCAGCTCCGAGGAGACCGCCCTGCTGCAGCAAATCATCAAGGCCGCCAGCTTCAGCCTTGCCCTTGAAGTGGCGCCTTCTGCCCTGGGCCGCGCCGCCACCGCCTGGCTGCCCATCACCAGCGCCGCCGAGGAAAGCGACTTCATCGTCAACCACGAAGGCGATCTGCGGCGCTACCAGAAGGCCCTGCAGGCCCCCAAGGGCGTCCGCACCGTGCCAGCCTGGGCCAAGGACCTCGCTGCAGTTCCCGCGCTGGCCTAGACCCAGTCTCTTTCCCTGTGAAAAACGGGCGCCGATTGGCGCCCGTTTTTCATGGAACAGCAGCTCGCAGCTACTTCTTCACGACCTTGGCGTCTTCGACGAGGATGGGGTAGGTGTACCCAGAGCCCAGGTCCTTGTCGGTGCCCACCACGCCCTTGGCGGTGACCACATCGCCCTTGGCGACGGTGTCCTGGGTGGTGATGGTGACATCGTTGGTGCCCTTGGCGGCGTCGCCGCTGCCGTCCTGAATGTGCAGCCAGTTCTTGCCCATGACGCCGGCGCTGTACTTCACAACCTTGCCCCGGACGGTGACAGTCTTGCCCTTGATGCTGCCCTTCTGGGCCCAGAGTTCAGCCACGGTGCGGGCATCGGCGCCGCTGGCCTTCTCCACCTTGCCGACCTCGATCCCGGGGGCGGTGTTGGCCACGCCGGCATGGGGGTTGGTGGCGGGGGCACCTGCGGGAGCGGCGCCCATCGCAGGCGCAGCGGCAGTGCCGCCAGCGGGACCCAGGTTGCCGAAGTAGATCTCAGCAAAGGTGCGCTTCAGGGTCTTGGACTCGAAGTTGGCCATGAGCATGGGGTTGCCAATGGTCACTTCCTGGCCCTTCTCCAGCTTGGCCTCAGGCACAGCGGCCCAGACCTCGCCCTTGGCCGTCTTGAGGCGCAGGTAGCAGTAGGGGGAGGCGTCGATCCGCTCAAGCACCTTGCCCGTGAGGGCTTCGACAGCGGCGGGCGCCTGGGCGACCACGCCGGGCTGAGTGGGGGCGGCCACGACGGGATCGGAACCCTTGCCCTTGTTGGACTGGCAGCCGATGGCGGTCAGGGCCGCGAGGAGAACAGGGAAGGCGATGCGCATGGGAGGGGCTCCTTGGAGAATCCGGGACCTTGGCCGGGCCCGGGGCGACCCCCATCATCCCATGAGCTGCCCAGGATGCCGATGGGAGATGACGGGCCGGTCCCCCCGGGGGGTCAGCGGGGGGATCGCGCCGGATCGTCCCAGAAGGGGTAGAAGCAGTACCACTGGCTGGGATGGCGGCGGATGAGGGCCTCCAGGTCGGCCACATAGGCCCGCAGACCGGCTTCGATGGCGGGCCCCCGCTCGCCCCGGGCACCGGACACCCGGATGGGCGGGCCGAAGCTGGCGTGGAACCGTCGGTCCTCGTCCACGAAGAAGAAGCTGGTGACGATGGGGGCGCCGGTCATGGCGGACAGCTCCCAGGGCCCCCGCGGAAAGCTCACCTCCCGCCCGAAGAAGGGCACGGACAGGCCGTTCAGGCTGAAGTCCCGGTCCCCCTGCATGCCCACCAGCGCGCCCTGGCGCAGGAGGGACACCAGGGGCAGGGTGGAGAACCCGGCGCCACCCACCGGGATGCCCACCACCCCGCTCTGGTTGCGGAGCCGCTCCCGGAGCCGCTCCACGGCTTCGAAGCGGTCCGGCTTGTAGACCGTGTGGATGCGGAGGCCCCGCTCCCGGAGGAGGATGCCGCCCAGCTCGTAGTTGCCGGCATGGGCCGTGAGCAGGATGACCCCGCGGCCCTCGGCGAGGGCCCCGTCCAGGTGCTCGATGCCCTCCAGGCCCGCGAACTGCGCCAGGGCCTCCGTCGGGGGGCGCTGGCCAAAAAAGAAGAAGTCCACCCAGGAGCGGGCGTGCTGGCGCACCATCTCCCGGGCGGTGTGGGCCACGGTCGGGTGCTCCAAGGGCCGGCCCAGGACCTGGGCTGTGTTGCCGAGGATGGCCTCCAGGTAGCGGGGCCGGAGCAGCATGAAGGCATCGGCGATGCCGTCGGCGGTGTCGTGGCAGCGCTCCCGACGGGTGAAGGTTCGGGCGAGCACCAGGAACAGCGGAAAGAGCGTCCCAAACACGGCCGCATAGAGGAGGCCGAGGAGCTTGCTATCGGACTGCATGCGGTCCTGCATGGCCGGTCCTAGCGCCAGACATTCTGGTTGGGGTTGCGGGTATCCATCTCCTGCCAGAGCCGCTGCAGGCTCTGCAGGCGCTCGGGGTAGTCCAGCTGGAGCCGGTCGAGGGTGGCTTCGTCTTCGGCGTCCAGGCCGCTGGGGTCTTCCAGGACCTCGGCGGGGAACTCGGGAAACACTCGGCCCAACAGGGCCCGATCGAAGCCCCGGACGCTGAGGGTGCGGATGCCCGGGGTGTCCACCAGGATGCCACTGGCGGCCCCGGTCTCGGGGTCCAGGGGCAGCCACCGGGCGGCGGTGGTGGTCTGGCGACCGGTCCCGAAGCGGGTCAGGCCGCCGGTCTTCAGGCCCAGGTTGGGCAGGAGGGCGTTCACCAGGGTGCTCTTCCCCACGCCGCTGTGGCCCACCAGGACCACCACCCGGTTCTGGAGCAGCAGGCGGAGGGGCTCGATGCCCTCACCCTTCATGGCGGAGGTCTCGTGGATGGCCACCCCCTGCTCCCGGAGGGGGTCCAGCTCCGGCAGGGTGTCCTTCAGGGAGGCCCGGTCCCGCTTGGTGATGAGCACGCGGAAGGTGAGGCCCGCATCCAGGGCCAGCACCTGGGCGCGCTCCAGCAGGCCCGGGCGCAGCGGTGGGTCCACCACGGCGGCGCAGATCCAGAGCTCGTCGGCATTGGCGCAGATGAGCTGCCAGGGTTCCCGGTCATCGCTGCCACCCCGCTTGAGCAGGGTGCGCCGGGGTGTCACGGCCACCACCTGGGCCTGGGGCCGCTTGGCGTCCGTGGCTTCCTGGGGCATGGGCACGTAGCGAACCCGGTCCCCGCACACCAGGTGAACGCCCTTCAGCTTGCCGCCCAGGGTGGCGCACAGGGTGGTGCCATCCGCCAGCTCCAGGTCCACCCACTGGCTGTGGCGCTGGATGAGGGTGGCCTCCGGCAGATGCAACCAGGGCGTTGCATCCGGCAGGCGGAGGAGGGCCTCGGCGTCATGGGACTCGATGCCCGTCTCCAGGCGCTCCGCCGTGCGCTGCCGCCGCTTGCTGTCCGCCGCCCGCTCCCGGGAGTAGGTGTCCCGGTGGTCCATGTCCTGGGCCTCCCGGCTCTGCCCGAGGCGGTACTTGCGGCTCATTCGGCGGCCGGGTGCATCAGGCGCGGCCTGCGAAGTCGCCGGTCTCGGTGCTGACCTTCACCCGCTCACCCTCCTTGATGAAGAGGGGCACCTTGATCTCGATGCCGGTCTCCAGCTTGGCGGGCTTGGTGACGTTGCCGCTGGCCGTGTCGCCCCGGGCGCCGGGCTCGGTGTAGGTGACGATGAGCTCTACCTGGGTGGGCATCTGCAGGCCGATGGGGTTGCCGTTGAACTTCTGGATCTGCACCATGAGCCCTTCGGTGAGGTAGTCCAGGGCGTTGCCCAGGAGGTCCGGTCCCAGGGTGTGGGTCTCGTAGGTCTCCTGGTCCATGAAGTGGGAGCCCTCGCCATCACTGTAGAGGTAGCTGGACTCCTGAAGGACCAGGTCCGGCTCCTTGAACTTGTCCCCGGCCTTGAAGGTCTTGTCGAAGACCGCCCGGGTGAGCAGGTTCCGCATCTTGATGCGCACCAGGGTCTGACCGCCGCGGGCCGTGGGGGTGGAGATCTCCACGTCCAGGCAGTGGTAGGGCACATCTTCCAGTTCGAAGAACATCTTGCGCTTGATCTCGATGGCTTCGAGCAGGGCGGCCATGGGCATCTCCGTTGAATCGAATCCTCCATTCTACCTGGACTCTCCCGGTGGGTCCCCCGGGTAGAATCACTCATCCATGGCAGATCCAACCGTCATCGGCAGGTATCAGGTGCTGCGCCCCCTCGGCCAGGGGGGCATGGGCTCGGTGTACCTGGCGGAGGATCCGCTTCTCAAGCGCCGAGTGGCCATCAAGGTGGTCCGGGTCGGCGGTGCCACCCGCCAGAAGGCCCTGCTGCGGTTCCACCGCGAGGCCGAGATCAGTGCCCAGCTGAACCACCCCAACCTGGTGACCGTCTTCGACGTGGGCGTGGAGGAGAGCGTGGGCCCCTTCCTGGCCATGGAGTACGTGGAGGGCAAGAGCCTCGCGCGCCACATCAAGGACAAGAGCCTGGACAGCGAGGCCGCCGTGCGGGTCCTCATCCAGGCCATGCGCGCCCTCCGGGCCGCTCACCGGCAGGCCATCATCCACCGGGATGTGAAGCCCGACAACATCCTGCTCAGCGAGGAAGGCCGAGCCAAGCTCATGGACTTTGGCATCGCCCGGAGCATGGCCCACCCCGGTGCCCTGCCCGACGAGCCCCTGGAGCCGCCGGTGGTAGACCCCGAGAGCTTCGCCCATTCCGTGGCCTTGCGCCTGACCTCCACCGGGAGCTTCATGGGCTCCCCGGCCTATGCGCCTCCGGAGGTCCTCCGGGGCGAGGACGGCACCCCGGCCTCGGACCGATACAGCTTTGCCGCCACCGCCTTCGAGCTGCTCACGGGTCAGCTGCCGCACCCGGGGAAGGTCATCACGGAGATCGTCATCCATGCCCTCCGGGAGCCCGTCACCCTGCCACCGGACCTGGACCCCGCCCTGGGGGCGGTCTTCCTGCGGGCCCTCTCCGCCAATCCTGCCGAGCGCCCCATCACCCTCCGGGACTTCCTGGAGGAGCTGATCGATGCCCTGCCGGGACCCCCCGGGATGCAGGACCGGCTCTTTGCAGCCCTGAGCCAGGAGGACGATGGCAGCAACCTGTCCTCGGCGCGCTTCCGCCCCCCCACCATACCCGTGGACATCACCCAGCCGTTTACCCACGAGGCCCAGAGGCGCCAGACCCAGCCCCTGCGGATCCGTCTGGCGGAGGACCCGGTGGAGACCTATCTGGCGTCCCGCCGGACCCCCCCATCGGACCCTGAACCCGAGGTTCCGGACTGGGGCCGGAGGCTGGGGTGGGTGGCGGCCATCCTGGGCTTCCTCCTGGTGGCGGGCTGGGTGGTGTCCCTGATCTTGCGGGACCTCGCGCACCCCTGAAGGGTCTTCAGGCGAAGGTCCGCATCAACAGGAACAGGCCCCCGTTCCAGCAGGCGTGAACCAGGAGCGGGGTCCGCAGGCTGCCTGTGTGGCGGAGGGCCAGACCCATGGCCAGGCCCAGCGTGGCCAGCACGGGCAGACCGGCGGGCTGCAGGTGGATCGCGCCAAAGAGGAGGGACGTGACGACGATGGCCACGGTGGTCCGACCCGTCCGGGCCAGCACCGGCAACAGGAAGCCCCGGAAGAGGAACTCCTCGAAGAGGGGGGCCAGGCCGGCCACCGTCAGGAACAGCACCAGCCCCGGGCCCAGGCCGGCGGCGCTGCGCAGCAGCTCCTGCAGGTCCCGCTGGGGGCTCTGCTCAGGCCGCAGCACCAGGCCCGACAGGGGGGCCACCACCAAGACCATGGCCACCGCCAGACAGAGGAAGGCCCCGCCCCAGGCCAGGTCCCGGCCCGCCCGGCCCGGGGCCACTCGGCGCCAGAGCTCGGCCGGAGAGGCGCCCTCCGCCCGGCAGACCAGGGCCAGGCCCAGGGCTGCATGGAGGCCATAGCTGAGGGGCACCGCCGCCCAACGCAGGCTGGGCCAGGGCAGGAGGAGGGCCGCCGCCACCTGGCCCGCCACGAAGAAGCCCAGGAACCACGCCAGAAACACGAGGGCTGCGGCCCGCCCGGATAGGCCCCAGACCGGCAGGGGTGGGGGGGGCGTCTTGCGCGGAGCATTCACCAGGTAGATGCCGAAGCCGAGACCGCCGGCCGCCGCCGCCAGGCCGACCAGGCCCAGGACCGAGAGGGCCGCCATGCGGGTCAGGAGGGCCGCCCGGGCCCGGGCCCGGAGGGGCTCACCTCCGCCCTCCCGGTCCAGGAGGCGGGCTTCCAGGAGGTCGGCGGCATACCCGCCTCCCAGGCGCCGGTGGACCTCCCGGCGGTCTGCTGCCGAGGGGAGGGGGCCCCCGGCATGGGCGGCCAGACAGGCCCTGCGGAAGGGCTCCCCGCCGGGCCCGGCGGGCGTGGCGGCCTGGATCCAGTCGCTGGCCGGCTTGGCTGGCTGGCCCGACTCGGCCTCCAGCACCGCCAGCAGGGCCCGGTCCCAGGGCTCCTTGAGGGGCATCTCCGCCTTCATGGCCCCGGCCCGGCCGCTGCCCAGCAGGCGGGAAGCCCCCAGGGCCGTCTCGGCAAAGCGGCCCTGGAGGGAGGCCATGGCAGCTGGTCGGCGGGCGGCGTCCCGGCGGAGGCGAAGGGCAGAACCCGCTGCCAGGAGGGCCAGGAGGGCCAGCAGGACCAGCAGGGGATCGGCCCAGCGGCGGTCCGGTTGCCAGGGGGCGGCGGGACGGGGTTCCATGCTTTCAGCCTACGCTGGCCGCCTTCAGAACGGCGGGAGTCCGGTGCGGCGATACCGCGCCGCCGCCCAGCGCAGGTAGATGCGGTTGAGCAGGCGCGGCAGGCCGGGCAGGGCAAGCAGGGGCGACAGCCAGCGCCAGCCCGGTAGGCGCCGGGCGATGGGGCGGAGCAGGTCGGCCCCGGCCCAGACCTGGCGGCTGCCCAGATCCATCCCGTGGATCTCCCGCTCCAGGGGCAGGCCCGCCAGCTCTGGGGCCATGCTGATCAGATCTGGATCCCGCAGGGAGACCGTGTGCAGGAGCCCCATCCGGTCCCGCCGGGCCAGCCAGAGCGTCATCCGGCAGCACAGGGTGCAGGCGGGATCGTAGGCCAGGATCAGTGGTGCAGGCATCGAGGGATGATGCCATGGCCGCAGGCAGTTGGGGTGGCGTCCCTTGGGGCCTGCGCTATGGTGGAAGATTCGGAGGCTGTCATGCCCTTTTCCCACCCGATCGAGGTGCGCTTCGGTGACCTGGACGCCATGGGTCACGTGAATAACGCCATGATCGTGACTTACCTCGAACAGGGCCGCTTCCAGTGGTGGCGCAGCTACCTGGGCGGCCGCAAGTTCCAGGAGGAGGGCTTTCTCCTGGCCCGGGTGGAGCTGGACTACCGGATGCCCATCCTCCTGGGCGACGATGTGCGGGTGGAGCTGCACTGCACCCGGGTTGGCAACAGCTCCTTCGAGCTCAGCTACCGGGTCACCAAGGGCCTGGGCGGTGAGCTGTTTGCTGAAGGCAAGTCTGTCCAGGTCATGCTTGATTTCGCCACCAACCGGGCGAAGCCCCTCTCGCCCGTCACGCGGGAATGGCTGGAGGCCCAGTCCTGATGCTGCTCGGCACGGCGGTCTGGGCGGAGGGTGGGGGCCTGCGACAGGCCCTGGTCGCCCGGTTGGCGTCTGGCCGCACGGCGGACCTGAACCGCATCGAGGCCATCCGCCTGCGCAAGCTGGGGGAAGCTGACCCGGACCGCCTGGCGGAGGTGCTCGTGCCCCCCAGCCTTAGGCAGGTCCTGGCGGGTGGACCCCGGGCCCTGGCCCGGGTGCGCCAGGCCGTGGCCTATGCGGAGAAGTGGGATCGGCGGGGCACCCTGCCGGACAGCCTGGCGCCGGCGACTGGGACCCTGGGTCCGTGCCTGCCCCGGCCCGCCCTCCTGCGCCGCTTCGACGGGACGCAGCTCGACCGGTTCAGCCTGCGGGGACCGGAGCGAGAAGTGGCTACGCTCCCTCTGCCCACCCTGGCGGCTATTGGCCTTGCTGGGGGCGGGGTGGCGGGGTTCTGCCTGGCCCTGGACGAGGACGCGGGTCCGCTGCTGGGGGCCTGGCTCACCGACGCCTGGCCCGAGGGTAGCCTGGAGTTCCGGGCCGGGACCACTCGCCGCACGGTGCCCACGCGGGCCTGGGAGGGCTTGGACCTGCCCCTTCTGCGGGCCGGGGAGGCCGTGCTCCTGCCCCCCCCCAGGCTCCGGCCGTTCCCTGCCCTGCCGGCAGGCACCGTGCTGCAGCTCGGAGCCGCCTTCGATCAGCTCACCGTGCGCCTGGGGCCCGAGGGCCTGCACCCCACCGTCCAGTAGGTCCAGGCCTCAGGCCCGCATCAGGCCGGCGATGAGGAAAGCCATCTCCAGGCTCTGGGTCCCGTTGAGGCGGGGGTCGCAGCCGGTCTGGTAGGCCTTCGCCAGGTCCGTGCGGGAGGGGCCTTCGGTGCCCCCGGTGCACTCCGTGACCGCCTCGCCCGTGAGCTCGATGTGGACGCCCCCGAGGCGGGAGCCGTGGGCCCGGTGGATCTCGAAGGCCTGCTTGAGCTCGGAGAGGATGGCCCCGAAGTCCCGGGTCTTGATGGTCCGGGTGGCGCCCCCACCCAGGTCCACGAGGACGCTGGCACCGTTGCCATGCATGGGATCGCAGCTCCAGAGCACCGGGTGGCCGGAGGCCTGGACCGCACGGAGCAGGGGGGGCAGGGCCGCCTGGATCCGCTCGGCACCAAAGCGCGGGATGAGGGTGATGCGCCCAGGCTCTCGGCCTGGGTCCAGGCGGTCCAGCAGGGCGGCGAGGTCCGCGGGGGTGGCGGAAGGTCCCACCTTTACCCCGAGGGGGTTGCGAATGCCGCGCAGGTACTCGATGTGGGCCCCATCGAGCTGGCGGGTGCGCTCGCCCACCCAGAGGGTGTGGGCACCCAGGTTGTAGTGGCCGGCGCCCTCCCCCACCCAGCGGGTGAGGGCCTCCTCGTAGGGGAGGAGCAGGGCCTCGTGGCTGGTGAAGAAGTCGATGCGCTCCAGGACCTCGCGCTGCACGCCGCCGAGGGCCTCCAGGAAGTCGAGGGACTCCTTCACCTGCTCCAGGGTCCGGCGGTAGGCGGGGACCTCCCCGGTGGCCCCAGGCAGCCCCCAGCGCTCGGGGTGGTGCAGGTCGGCGAAGCCGCCCGCCGCCAGGGCCCGCAGGTGGTTCAGGGTCGCGGTGGCGTGGAAATAGGCCTGAAGCAGTCGCTCCGGGTCAGGTCGGCGGGAGGCCTCGTCCGCCTCCAGCCCATTGATCAGGTCCCCCCGGTAGCTGGGGAGGGTGCGGCCCAGGACCTCCTCGGTGGCGCTGCTCCGGGGCTTGGCGAACTGGCCCGCAATGCGGCCCACCCGGATCACCGGCTTACGGCCGCCGTGGGTGAGGGCCACGGACATCTGGAGCAGCACCCGGAGCTTGCCCTCGATGGCCTCCGGCGCGCAGTCCTGAAACTGCTCGGCGCAGTCGCCCCCCTGCAGGAGGAAGCGCCGGCCCTCGGCGGCATCGGCCAGCAGGGTCCGCAGGCGGTCCACCTCCTGGGGCACCACCAGGGGCGGCAGGCGGCGCAGGTGGGCCAGGACACCCTCCAGGGCGGAGGGATCCTCGTAGACCGGCTGCTGGAGGGCCGGGTGGTGCTGCCAGCTGTGGGGATTCCAGGAGGTCATGAACCCATTCTGGCCGGGATTCGCCTTAGCCCAAGGCGAGCATCCGCTCCAGGGGCTTCAGGGCGCGGACCCGCAGGCCCTCGTCGAGGTGGATCTCCGGCTGCAGGTCCCGGAGGCAGAGGTAGAGCTTCTCCAGGCTGTTCA
>CAIRQL010000174.1 GCA_903880675.1 uncultured Holophagaceae bacterium
CGCTGCTCATGTCGCAGACGAGCGGCACGCCGTTGGTCTCCGGGAACTCGTGCCACTGGGTGCCTTCCACCGTGTTGTTGCTGGTGAAGTGCACGTAGGTGCTATCGGGACCGATGGTGATCTCATTGGCGTAGGGGAGGCGGTTGAACTTCTGGTCCTTGGTGCTGCCGGCCACGCGCACGTTGTCGCCGCCCACCAGCTTGGCTTCCTTGGTGGCCTTCTCGGCCCAGTTGCCCGTGACGAGGTAATCGGCCTTCTGGCCACCCCGCAGCAGGTTCAGGGGGATCATGCCGAAGCTGAGGTGCGCACCGCCCTGGAGCATGAGCACCTTGTAGTTGGCGGGCAGGCCCATGAGCTCCTTGGTGAGGGCGATGGCCTCCTCGTGCACCGCGTCGTACTCCTTGGCGCGGTGGCTGATCTCCATGACGGACATGCCCGTGCCAGCGAAGTCCAGCAGCTCTTCCTGGGCGCGCTCAAGGGCAGGCAGCGGCAGACCAGCCGGGCCAGCGTAGAAGTTGATCATGCGATGGGTCATGGGAACCTCCTGGGATTAGAAAATCGAAAAACTCTCGCAGAGAAAAGACGAGAAGGCGGAGATGGCAGAGAAAGGCGTTTTGTCGTTCCTCTGCGGCCTCTGTTTCCTCAGCGCCCCTCCGCGAGAGTGGTTGTACTTAAGCCTTGAAATCGTTGAGAATGAGCACCACATCGTCGCCGATGCGGCCGAGGTTTTCTTTGGAGCTGGCGCCGATGTGGGGGGCCATGAAGACGTTGGGGGCGCTCAGCAGGGGGCAGTCCGCCGGGGGGGGGTCGCTGGGCCACACATCGGTGCCGTAGGCCCGCACCTTGCCGCTCTGCAGGGCGGCGGTCAGGTCGGCCTCGTTGACGCACTTCCCCCGGCCGGTGTTCACGATGATCACGCCTTGCTTCATCTGCTCGATGAGGCCAGCGTTGATCATGCCGCGGGTCTCGTCCGTGAGGGGTGTGTGCATGCTGATCAGGTCGGCCTGGGCGGCGAGCTGCTCGAGGCTCACCAGCTCAGCGATGGGGTGCTCCTTCAGGAAGGGATCGTAGGCGATGACCTTCATGCCGAAGGCCTGGGCGCGCTTGGCCACCTCGCTGGCGATCGCACCCGCGCCCACCAGGCCGAGGGTCTTCTTGAACAGCTCCGTGCGCTTCAGCTCGCTCTTGGGGAACTTCCCCTCCTTCATGGCCATGTGGGCCTCGATGAGGCGGGCGGGAATGGCCACCAGGAAGGCCATGGCCATCTCGGCGACGGCCACGCTGCTGGCGCGGGGGGTGTTCATGGCTTTCACGCCCCGCTCGGCGCAGGCCTTCTTGTCCACGTTGTCCATGCCCACGCCGCCGCGGATGACCAGCTTGAGGGCGGGCGCCTGGGCCAGGGTATCGGGAGTCACCTTCGTCTTCGAACGCACCAGCAGAACAGTGGCCTCGCCCAGGCGGGCCATGTCGTCGGACACTTCACCGAAGGGCGCCAGCCGCTTGGGCAGGCTCGCATCAAAGGCGTCGGCAATGAGGATCAGCATGACTTTTCTCCTGGATGAGTTATGGCTTCAACCTTCGTACATGCGAACAAGCAACCCGGAGCGGAGCTTGGGCTCGAACCAGGTGGACTTGGGCGGCATGACCTCGCCGGCATCGGCCACGGACATGAGCTGTTCAAGAGAGGTGGGATACAGGGCGAAGGCCACGGCGCAGCCCTCCTTCACCCGGCGCTCCAGCTCATCCATGCCCCGGATGCCGCCCACGAAGTCGATGCGGGTGTTGGTGCGGGGGTCGTCGATGGCGAGGATGGGTGCCAGCAGGTTCTCCTGGAGGATGCTCACATCGAGGCCGCGCACGGGATCGCCGGCGGGGTAGGTGCCGGGCTTGGCCTTGAGTTCGTACCAGGTGCCGCCCAGGTACATGCCGAAAGTGGTGGGCACCAGGGGGTTGCGGGTGGTGGAGGAGCTGACGTCGAACTTCTCGGCCACCTGGGCCAGGAAGGCCTCCGGGCTGAGGCCGTTGAGGTCCTTCACCACGCGGTTGTAGTCCATGATCTTCAGCTGGTCGTGGGGGAACACCACGGCCAGGAAGCTCTCGTCGGGCTCTTCGCCGTTGCCCGGACCCTCAGCGGCGCGGCGGGCCTGGCCGTAGCGGATGGCAGCGGCGGTGCGGTGATGGCCGTCGGCGATGTAGAGGGCGGGGACACCGTTGAAGAGGTGGACCAGCTCATAGACCACGGTCTCGCCGGAGACCACCCACACGGTGTGGCCGATGCCATCGGGCGTCACGAAGTCGTACATCGGGATCTGCTTCCGGATGTCGTTCACGATGTGGTCAATGTAGGGGACGGCCTTGTAGGCCAGGAAGACGGGCTCGGCGTTGGCGGCCTGCTCCGTGACGTGGCGGGTGCGGTCGTCCTCCTTGTCCTTGCGGGTGAACTCGTGTCGCTTGATGAGGCCGTTCTCGTACTCCTCAACGGAGCAGAGACCCACCAGGCCCGCCTGCACGTGGTCGCCCATGCGCTGCTGGTAGACGTAGAGGCAGGGGGTGTTCTCCTGGAACAGGGCGCCACTCGCAATCAGGCCCCGCAGGTTGGACACGCCCTTGGCGTAGACCTCGTCAGCGTGGACGTCGATGCCGGAGGGCAGGTCGATTTCAGGGCGGCCCACATGGAGGAAGGAGTAGGGGTTGCCCTTGGCGAGCTCCGCGGCCTCCTGGGTGTTGACAACGTCATAGGGAACGGAGGCCACCTGGGCGGCGAGCTCGGGCCGCGGACGGTGGGCGCAGAAGGGCTTCAGCTGAGACATGGGTACCTGCCAGGGAAGGGGCCCCCGCGGGGCCGCACAGGCGTCATTATTCCCCCATGGCCGCCCCGTGGCGCACCCCAGGGGCAGATTTTGACGAAAGTCCCTTTTTTGGGCCTCGTCCGTTTACGCTTCGCCGAACTCCGGGCGGTGGTGGTCCGTGAGCATGGCCGCGTTCATCAAGAGCTCTGTGAGGGGCATGTCCATGGTCCGCTCCACCCGGCAGGTCTCTACGAACTCGATATCCGGCCGGTCCCAGCTCAGGATCTCGTAGGCTGCCCGGAGGCCCTCTTCAGCCTGGTAGGCGGCATGGACCACCTCGCCCGCCTTGATGTAGAGCAGCCCCATGCCGGTCTCGGGCTTGACGGTGAGGGTGCAGGACTTCTTCTCCCAGTTGAGGAGCTGGAGGATGCTATTCAGCCCAATGCCCCGGACCATGCCCGTGGGCTGGAACTGCGCTGCGGTCCGAATGGCATCCATGAGCAGGGTCAGGCGAGGGGGCTTGGCCAGGATGCGGATGGCCCCCATCTGCAGGGGCGTGTTCAGGTGCTGGCTCTCGTCCAGGCCCGTCATGACGATGATGGGCACCTGGGGGTGGAGGCAGCTGGTCTTGGCGATGAGGTTGAAGCCATCCATCACCGGCATGTTGAGGTCCGTCACCAGGACGTGGACCGGCTCCCGGCGGAGGACGTCCAGGGCCTGCTTGCCGTCCTGGGCGGTGAGCACCCGGAAGCCCTGCAGACCCTTGAGGCCAGCCCGGTAGAGGCTCAGCGTCGCCCGGTCATCCTCCACCACCAGGAGGGTCTTGGTGGGGAGCTCGGGATGGGGGAGGGCGTGGGGGCGGCCAGGAAGGTCCATGGTCGAGGTATCGGCAGGCCGGGGCCCCAGTCTTTACCTTTCCTCCCCTTTGGGGATTTTGTGTGTTGGAGCCGGTTCTTTACCAAGGATAGCCAAGGCCTCCAAGGCGTCCCCAGGGTGCTTGGCTTCCCAAGCAACCATCCAAGGGGGTAGCTCGGCATCCTCGTAGTCCCGCACCTTGCGGTGCCAGCTCACCAGGGACTGCACCATGGCGTCGTGGCTGTCCTCGGCCCGGGGCGGGATGTGGCCCTCCCAGATGGGCTCCCGGAAGTACTTCCGCAGGGTGGCCTCGGCGGGCTTGCCCCACACCGCGTAGGTGCGGTCCAGGAGGCCGCCCACGGGCTTCCGGTTGAGGTGCTCGCCGTAGAGGTAGTAGAAGACCGCGTCCCCGTCGCTCCAGTGGCGCAGCACCCCGAAGGCCCCCTTCAGGAGGTGGTCCTGGAGGCCCAGGTCCACGGGCTTCTCTGTGCGGAAGTCCCAGGGCCCCACATGGGCGTGGGCCACCGAGGGGTAGCCCACCTCGGTGATCAGGGTGGGGCGCTGGAAGCGGGCGGTGAGGGTGCGGGCCTTGAAGACGATCCACCACCAGGCGTCCCGGATCTGGTCCGGAGAGGGGTAGTCGTCGTACTTGGCGATGGGGTCGTAAGTGTTGATTCCGATCACGTCCAGGCAGTCGCCGAAGGTGAAGCTGTCGTGGCTGTCGAAGTTCACGCTGTAGAGCAGCTTGCCCTTGAAGACGGTGCGGACCTCCGCCGCCAGGCGGCGCCACTGGTCCGGGAAGGGGTGGGTGGAAGCCATCTCCGTGCCCAGGCTGTACCACTCCACACCGCCCTCCTGGGCCAGGGTGGCCAGACGGACATTGAAGGCCCGGTAGCTGGCCCACCAGTGGTCCCAGTCCGCCGGTTCGATGTTGCCGCGCCACCACTCGGCGTTCTCGGCCTCTTCCCGCATGTTGAGGGTGGGGAAGAACATCATCCGGAGGCTCCGGGCCCGGGCCTGCTGGAAGGTCCGGCGGAGGCTCTCCTCCGTGGGACTGGAGGTGGGGTGGCGACCCACCTCGGTGCTGGTGCCCTTGTCCATGCGGTAGATGGCCTGGAGGCTGACGCAGGTGGCCCCGGTGGCGGCGATGCGGTCCAGCTCCTCGCTGTAGTCGTAGTCCGGCAGGCCCGCGTACAGCCCCAGGACCATGCCCCGGGGCTGGGGCACCAGGGCCCGGTGCTGGGCCCGCCGCACGAAGACGAGGGTCAGCGGGAGGACCAGGATGGCGGTTAGGGCGAGGATGCGACGGATCATGCGGCAAGGCTCCAATCTTCAGCCTAGCGGCTGGAGATTGGAGATAGGTAAAGCTTTCCTTTTCTCGTGAACCGCAGGTTCACGAGCGTTCTGCGGGCTCGGTGCGTTCGACCCGCACCTGCACAATCCGGGTGCCTTCCATGCGGGTGACGGTGAGGCGGGCGCCCTCCACGGCCACGGTCTCCTGGGCCCGGGGCACGTGGCCCAGGCGGGCCATGACCAGGCCGCCGACGGTGTCAAAGCCGTCCCGCTCCCAGGCCAGGCCCAGGGTATCGGCCACGTCTTCCACGTGGGCCTGCCCCGACACCAGCCACACGCCGGGGGCCTGCTCCTGCATGCCGGTGGGGGCCTCGTGCTCGTCCTGGATCTCGCCGAAGACCTCCTCCAGCAGGTCCTCCATGGTCACCAGGCCCGACACGCCGCCGAACTCGTCCACCACCAGAGCCAGCTGGGTGCGGGCCCGCTGGAGGTCCCGCAGCAGCTCCGCCACGGGCTTGCTCTCGGGCACGAAGTGGGGGGCCTTCAGCATGGAGGCCAGGGGGGGCTGGGCGCCGTCCGGCACTTGCATCAGGTCTTTGACCAGGAGCACGCCGCGCATGCGGTCGATGCTGCCTTCGTAGACGGGCAGGCGGGAGTGGCGGCTGGCGGTGAAGGCGGCCCAGGCGGTGGGGATGTCGGCCTCGACGGGCAGAGCCACGATGCGGGTGCGGGGGGTCATGACCTCGCGCACCACCGTATCGCCGAAGCTGACCACATTGCGGATCAGCTCCCGGTCCTCGGCTTCCAGGATGCCCTCGGCCTCGCCCTCTTCCAGCAGGGCGGTGACGGCCTCATCGGTGGTCTCTTCCTCGTCGTCGTCCCGGGCTCGGTCCTCGGCGCGCTGGCGGTGGATAACCCGGGCGATGGGATGCACCAGGGGCCCCAGGGCGGTCATGACCGGCGCGAAGAGCGGGAACAGCCGCTGCAGCCACAGGCTGGGTTCCCGGGCGGTGAGCAGGGCCGGCAGCAGCAGATCCAGCAGCCAGAGGGAGACCAGCATGAGCCCCGCAAAGGTCCAGCCGCTGCCGGGCAGGCCGGCCAGCAGGGGCCAGGCCAGGGCCGCCAGGGCCAGCAGCAGGAGCTGATTCCATAGCCGCAGGGCCATGCCCAGGGCGCGGGGATGCTCCAGCAGGGCCGCCAGCCGGGTGTCCGGGATGGCTTCTTCTTCGAGGAGCCGTCGCCGCTGCAGGGAAGGCAGGGCATGGAAGGCCGACAGCAGGGCGGCCATGGCGCAGCGGTAGGTCAGCACCGCCAGGAGGGCGAAGGTGAGCAGGGTGGGGGCGGAACTGTTGCCGGGATCGGTCATGACCCGATCTATATTACCTCGTTTACTTGCGAGACCGGATCAGGCGGGTGATTTCGGCGCGGGACTCGGGCGTGAGGGCCACCTTTCGAGCCTCGGCTTCGCGGAAGTATTCCTCCGGGTCCCGGCACAGGCCGTCCGGCGTGGCGGGCAGGCCCTTGCGGGCGCGGGCAGCGTTCAGGAAGACGTAGGGCTCCTTGGCCAGCTCGGGACTGCGCAGGAAGTGCCGGAAGGTGTACCAGCCCCCGATGCAGAACCACACGGCCATGACACTCACGGCGTAGCGTTGGAGGCGCCGCATGAGAATGGGCGTCTCGCGCACGTTGCGCCAGGCTTGGCAGGCCCAGAGGTTGATGACGATGAGGCCCGCCGCCAGCAGGAGGGTGCCGGTCCAGCCCAGAGTGCCCCAGTCCCAGCCCGTGAGGCCCACGAAGAACGGGGTCAGCATCAGGCCGAAGATCATGTTGAGGTGCAGCATGTAGAGCAGCAGGCTCTCGTGGCTGGCGGCCACCACCAGGTTGGGACCGGGCCACCGCGGCCGCAGCTTCTCGATCACGCCCAGGGCCGCACCGCCCATGAGGATCCACCCCAGGCGGTTGAGGACGCTGGGGAGGGTGGTGTTGTGCAGGGTGGCGAGCTCGTTGTAGGTCCAGGCTCCCATGGGGCCCTTCAGCAGCCAGGTGCCGGGGGTGGGCTGGATCCAGGTGCCCTGCCACAGCCAGGCCTTCTGGTAGGTGGAGCCAAAGAGCCAGCAGACGAAGCCCACGGCCGCCAGGCCGGCCAGCCACTTGGCCTCGCTCAGGCGAGCCAGCCCATCCTCGCCGGCCTCGGTACGGCCCCAGCGGTAGAGACCCCCCAGGAACGAGCCAAAGGCGGGGAAGGCCAGCCAGGGGAAGAGGGGGAAGAGGGCCTGGAGGCCCCGATCGGAGTTGCCATTGAGCAGGCCCCGGATGGGCAGCCACAGGCCGTCGCCAACGCCGGTGGCCCAGACGTAGGGGGCCACCAAGCAGACCACCACGGCCAGGAGCAGGGCCACCCAGGCGTAGACCCGGGGGTGCCGGATGATACGGGCCAGGGCCTGCAGGATCAGCAGGCTGAAGACGATGCACTGCAGCACGTCGATCTTGTAGATCTCCTTCTGCTTCTGCACCGTGGCCAGCACCGTCCAGTCGGCGAAGGTGAAGCCCGGGGCGTGGAGGGCGTAGGCGCAGAGCAGGATGAAGCCCAGGCGCTTGGCCGTGTCAGGCCAGAAGGGCCGCAGGGTGCCGTCGGCCTTGAAGGTGCTGAGGGCCAGACTGAACCCCGCCGCCATGGCGAAGCTGGGGGCCGGCAGGCCGTTGAGGAAGTTCAGCCACTCCGGCCGCAGGCCCGGCGTGAGCCACACGTTCACCGTGTGCGTCTGGATCATCACGATCACAGCCCAGCCCCGGAGCTGGTCGATCCAGTCACAGCGCCTTGAGGGGGTGAGGTCATTCCATATGCTCATGGCCTGGCATCCTTTTAAAAGAGGGTGCTTTTCATCACTGTCCATCACCGTTCATCACTGGTTCCATGCTTTTGCTTCCTTGGTCCATCATCAATCTGCGGATTTCTATCTTCGGCCTTCCGAAATTCATCAATAAGCAGACCTTCAACCCAGCTTTTCGAAGTTCGTGAGCCAGGGCATTCTCGTAGACCTTCTCCAGAAAACCAGAACCCAGTCCATTCGCCACCAAGTAGGCGCAACCGATGATCTGGGCTGTGAGAGGATCGTTATCTTGCATGGAAACCTAGCACTGGGTTGAGTTTCGAATGCAGAGAGGACAGAAAAATTGGAACCAGTGATGAACGATGATGGACGGTGATAAGGAAAAGGCGGCATGGATTTTGGTTGCCTGCTGTTCGAGCCGTGGAAGCACCCCTAGCTGGATTGGTTCCGCATGACGCTGTGCTGTTTGCCATACAGGAAGTAGATGGCAAAGCCGAGGGCCAGCCAGGTGATGAGCCGCCACCAGTTGGCAACGGGCAGGGAGAACATGAGCATGAGGCAGGTGAGCACCCCCATGATGGGCACAAAGGGCACCCAGGGGCAACGGAAGGGGCGCACCGCCTCCGGGTGTTTCTTCCGCATGATGAGCACGGCGGCGCAGACGATGACGAAGGCCAGCAGGGTGCCGATGTTGGCCAGGTGCAGCAGGGCGTCGATGGGCAGGAAGCCCGCCAGGGCGCCCACGAAGATGCCCACCAGGATGGTGGACTTCCAGGGGGTGCGGAACTTGGGATGCACATCGCCGAAGGTGCCCTTGGGGAGCAGACCGTCCCGGGCCATGGCCAGGAACACGCGGGGGCCGCTGAGCATCATGACCAGCAGCACGGAGGTGATGCCACTGACGCCGGCCGTGGCAATGAGGCCCTCGGCCCAGCCCATGCCCTTCTGCTTGAAGGCGGTGGACACGGGGGCGTTGATGTCCAGTTGATCGAATCGCACCATGCCCGTGAGGACTGCTACCACGGCGATGTACAGGACCGTGCAGACCAGCAGGGAGACGATGATGCCGATGGGCACGTCCCGCTGGGGGTTCTTGGCCTCCTCGGCGTGGGTGGAGACCGAGTCGAAGCCGATGTAGGCGAAGAAGATGATGGCTGCGCCAGCCATGGTGCCGATGGGGGCACCGCCGCCGTCCACCATGCCCGCCACCCGGTGCCCGAAGAAGCTGATGCCAGTCCAGCCGAAGGGCGCAAAGGGATGCCAGTTGCTGGTGTTGACGAAGAAGGCGCCCACGGCGATGACGAAGAGCACGGCCGCCACCTTGATGGTCACCATGATCCCGTTGAAGGTGGCGCTCTCCTGGATGCCCTTCACCAGGATGGCGGTGACGATGAGCACGATGATGAGGGCCGGCAGGTTCATAACGGCGCCAGTGGCGGCGAAGTGGCCGGTGGCCGGGTCGTACTTCCAGGGGGACTCACTCACCACCTTGGGAATGTGGATGCCGATCTTACTGATGGCGCTCTGGAAGTAAGCAGACCAGCCCGTGGCCACGGCCGCGCTGGACACGCCGTACTCGAGGATGAGGTCCCAGCCGATGATCCAGGCGAAGAGCTCCCCCAGGGTGGCGTAGGCGTAGGTGTAGGCCGAGCCCGCCACGGGCACCATGGCGGCGAACTCCGCATAGCAGAGGGCCGCAAAGATGCAGGTGATCCCCGCGATGACGTAGGACAGCATGAGCGAGGGGCCGGCGATGTTGTGGGCCGCCGCGCCCGTGGCCACGAAGATGCCGGCCCCGATGATGGCGCCGATGCCCAGGGCCGTGAGCTGCACGGGCCCCAGCACCCGACGCAGGCGGTTCTCTCCCTTGGCCTCTTCCAGGAGCATGGCGAGGGGCTTGCGGGCGAAGAGCTGGGAGGTCTTTTGGGGCTCGTTGGACATGAGGGCTCCGTACTGTCCGGAGGTTGATCCGGACGTTTAATTCCATGGGGTGGTCCAGGGACTTCCGGCGATGCTAGCACTGAATCCACGTGGGTATCATGCCCCATGCGCCTGCCGGACCTCCTCGCCCGCCTCCGGGAAGTGCGGGGTTCCCTGCTCCTCTGCAGGGGTTGCCTGGGGCCTGCCGGGGTCGGGGCGGAAGCCGGTCTGTGCGCCGCTTGCTGGGCCGGGCTCAAGGGGCTCTCCGAGGGACGCTGCCCCCGCTGTGCCCTGTGCCACGGGGAGGGCGACTGCCCCGAGGCCACCGCCTGGGACCTGGGCGACGCCCTGTATGACTACCACGGCGGGCGGCCCCCGCTGGGGGCGCTCCTGGTCCCGGCCATCAAGCGGGGCGAGGCCGGCTGGCGGCGGGCCCTCCTGCAGCGGGTGGCGATGGCCCCGCTGCCCCCCTGGGCGGCGGAGGTGGACCTGGTCACCTGGGCCCCCGGCACCTTCCTGCCCCGCCTGCTGCGGGGCTTCGACCTGGGGGCCGAGGCGGCGCAGGTCCTCGCCCAGCGGCTGGGGCGGCCCTGTCGGCCCCTCCTGAAGAAGGCCTGGCACCAGGGGCGGCAGGCCAGCCGCACCGAGAGCCAGCGCCGGCGCCTGCCCCGCCGGGCCATCACCCTTCGAAGCGGCGCTGCTCCCGCTGGTGTCGTCCTGCTGGTGGATGATGTGTGGACCACCGGCACCACCCTCCTGCGCTGCGCCCAGGCCCTGCGCGCCGGCGGCGCCGAAGACGTACGCGTCCTGACCCTCTTCCGGGCCCTGTAGGGGCTTTCCTGTGAGTTCGTATTCGTGCGAGAAGGGCAACAACTCTCGCAGAGGATGCGGAGATGGCTGAGGGTCGCAGAGGACAGCGGCGGGTACCCCCCGAGCCGGGGCCTCCAAGCGCTGCGGGCGGTTGATTCAAAGCCCTCGGCGCCCCTCCGCCCGCCCTCATCTTGTCTCTGCGAAAGTGGTTACTTTTGCCAGGGTGTGCTTAGAAAGAACAAGGGGGTGTGGTTGGCGTGTCTTGGCTCTTCCCTGAAATCCTGGGTGAACCGTTTATTGGGGAACCGGATTTAGCTCAGGGGTTGCCGCAGGCTGGCCGGGCCGCGGGCGGCGCGGATGTAGGAGGGGGGCCAGGGGGCCTCGACGCCAAAGAACTGGGCGGCGCGCAGGGGCCAGCGGGGATCCCGGAGCAGCTCCCGGCCCAGCAGGATCAGGTCTGCCTGGCCCTCGGTCAGGATGGCCTCGGCCTGGGTCGGGTCGGTGATGAGCCCCACGGCGCCCGTGGGGAGGTCGGCGCCAGCGCGCACGGCGGCGGCGAAGGGTACCTGATAGTCGGGCCCCGGGGCGAGCTTCTGGGTGGGCACCAGGCCGCCGGAGGAGCAGTCCACCAGGTCCACGCCGAGGGCTTTGAAGGTCCGGGCCAGCTCAACAGATTGGGGCAGGTCCCAGCCGCCCTCCGCCCAGTCGGTGGCGGAGATGCGCACGAACAGCGGCAGGGTCTCGGGCCACACGGAACGGACCGCGGTCACCACCTCCCGGGCCAGCCGGGTCCGGTTCTCAAAGGAACCCCCGTAGCCGTCGCTGCGCTGGTTGCTCAGGGGCGACAGAAACTGGTGAAGGAGGTAGCCGTGGGCCGCATGGACCTCGACGACCTGGAAGCCTGCGGCCAGCGCGCGGCGGGCCGCGGCGGCGAAGGCCGCCACCACGCCGGCGATGCCGGCTTCGTCCAGGGCCAGGGGCGCGGCGTCCGCCGGGTCAAAGGCCAGGGCGCTGGGGGCCACCGGGAGCCAACCCCCTTCGCCGGGCCTCAGGGTGTCACCCCCCACCCAGGGAGCCGCGTGGGAGGCCTTCCGGCCCGCATGGGCCAGCTGGATGCCGGGGACAGCGCCCATGGACCGCATGAACCGGACGAGGCCAGCCAGACCCTCCACCTGCTCATCGTCCCAGATGCCCAGGTCGCCCGTGCTGATACGGCCTTCGGGGACCACGGAGGTGGCCTCGGTAAGCACCAGGCCAGCCCCGCCCTGGGCCAGTCCGCCGTAGTGCACCCGGTGCCACTCGCCCACAACCCCCTCCACCGCCTGGTACTGGCACATGGGTGCCACCGCGATGCGGTTGGCCAGCGTGAGGCCGCGTAGTTTTAGGGGGGTGAATAGAAGTGGCATGGGGGCTCCTTTGCTCAGAATGCGGCTAAAGCCACATTCTGAGATAGGGTAATGCCAACCGATTTGGGCACAGCAGGATCGTTGGGTGGGGTGGGACGTGCGGGGTGGTTCCGGCGGGGCAACAATTCGGATTGTTGTGGATGATCGGGAGAGCCGGATCGCCAGCGTGGGAGCGCTTCTGGCCCAGATGGAGGGCGTGACAGTCACGGTGAAAAGACTGCAGACCGGGGACTACTTCATTGAAGAAAAGGCTGTGCTGGAACGGAAGCGTGTCCCTGATTTCCTAGAGAGCCTCTTCCAGGGGAGGCTGTTCGCCCAGGCCCGGCGGCTTGCAGAGTCCCCAGTTCGGTCATTCCTGATTTTGGAGGGACCTTCTTCGGAATGGACCCAGCGCCACATCAAGCGGGAGGCGGTCCAGGGGGCGATGTTGACTCTTTCGGTTGTCTTCGGAATTCCTGTTCTGCGGTCCCAGGATGAGGCGGAAACGGCAAGGCTGATTCTCTACACGGCGCAGCAAATGCAGTCCGTTTCCAGTTCGACATGGCGCCGCCCTGGGCGCAGTCCCAGAGGCAAGAGGGCCCTCCAGATCAGGGTGTTGTCCAGCCTCCCACGGATTGGGACCAAACGGGCCCTGCGCCTCTTGGACCACTTCGGCACTTTGGAGAAGATCGTCGCAGCGCCACTGGAGGAACTCCTCCTGATCCCCGGCATCGGCCAACAAACGGCCCAGTCGATCCACTGGGCCGTCCATGAGGAATGCACTTCTTACCACATGTGAATCGTGGGGCAACGCCCCGCGATTCACATCTCACAGCCCCAAAATCCTTCGTACCTCCCCCTCCAGCTGCCCCTCCCGGATCTCCGCCAGCTCGTAGCGGACGCGGGTCATGGGCTTGGTGACTTTCAGGACGCGGGTGAGGTCGATGGGGGTGGCGCTCAGCACCACGTCGCAGGGGGTGGCCTCGATGGTGGCTTCCAGGTCCTTCACCTGGTGCTCACCGTAGCCCATGGCGGGGAGGATGCCCTTGGCGTTGGGGTATTTCCGGTAGGTGGCGGCGATGGAGTCCACGGCGTAGGGGCTGGGGTCCACGATCTCGTGGGCGCCGGCGGCCTTGGCGGCCACCACTCCAGCTCCGTAGGACATGGAGCCGTGGGTGAGGGTGGGTCCATCCTCGATGACGAGGGCGCGCATCCCCTTCACCAGCTCGGGACGATCGCAGGTGACGGGGCTGTTGGCGCGGATGACGCGGGCCGTTGGATTCACCAGGGCGGCGTTGCGCTCGATGGCGGCGATGTCGGCTTCCCGGGCGCTGTCGCACTTGTTGATGAGGATGATGTCGGCCATGCGGAAGTTGGCTTCGCCGGGGTGGTAGGCCAGCTCGTGGCCGGAGCGCAGGGGGTCGGCGATGCAGATGTGGAGGTCGCTGCGGTAGAAGGGCAGGTCGTTGTTGCCACCGTCCCACAGGATCACGTCCGCTTCCTGCTCGGCGGCGCGGATGATCTGCTCATAGTCCACGCCGGCGTAGACCACGAAGCCGTTGTCGATGTGCGGCTCGTACTCCTCCCGCTCCTCGATGGTGCACGCGTGCTTGTCGAGGTCGGCGTAGCCCGCAAAGCGCTGGCAGGCCTGGCGGGCGAGGTCGCCGTAGGGCATGGGGTGGCGGATGGCCACCACCTTCTTGCCGAGCTTTTTCAGGATGTTGCTGATGGTGCGGGTGGTCTGGCTCTTGCCGGCCCCGGTGCGCACGGCGGTGATGCCGATGACGGGCTTGGTGGAGGTGAGCATGGTCTTGGCGGCGCCCAGAAAGGTGAAGTCGCAGTCATGGGCGATGCAGAGGCTGGCCAGGTGCATGGCGGTGGCGTGGGGGACATCCGAGTAGGAGAAGATGGCCTCCTCGATGTGCTCGCGGGCGATGAGGTCCACCAGCTCGGACTCGTCCACGATGGGGATGCCCTCGGGGTAGAGGCCACCGGCGAGGACGGCCGGGTAGCGGCGCCCCTCGATGCCCGGGATCTGGGTGGCGGTGAAGGCCACCACCTGGAAGGCCGGATTGTCCCGGAAGACGGTATTGAAGTTATGGAAGTCCCGCCCAGCGGCTCCCAGGATCACCACGCGTCGTGTCGCCATGACACCATGCCTCTCGGTCCAGCGGCCCACCGACACGCTCGAAGTTGGCAGTCATGGCGGCACCGCGACGCCTGGAGCATAGGCCCCTTGCGTCCCTCCGAATACGGGTTTGTGGCTTGAATCACAAGCCCCGGAAGAGACTATGCTTTTCCCATGCCCTTCCGATCCGCTCTCTCGGCCTTTTCCAGCAGGTTTCGCGTCCTGCTGACGGTCCTGGCCGGTGGCTTTGTCATCTGGTTGCTGGCCGGTTTTTTTCTGGTGCCCGCCGTCGCCCGCCCTCGCCTCGAGCGGGAGGCCACCGCAGCCCTGAAGCGTCCGGTCACCGTGGCGAACCTGCGGTTCAACCCCTTGACCCTGGGCGCCACCGTCGAGGGACTGCGGATTGCCGAGCCCAGTGGTGGCGACTGGGTGACCCTGCGCCGGCTCTATCTGAACTTCGAAGTCTGGGCCCTCCTCCAGCACACGGTCTCCTTCGCGGCGATCGAGGTGGAAGGCCTGGTGGTGAGGGCGGGCCTGGATGCCAAGGGCCGGCTTAATTTTCAGGACCTGCTGGAGGGCGATACCCCGAAACCGCCCGATCCAGCTGGCGCATCGGCCTGGATCGTCGAGGTGGGCCACTTCCAGCTGAGTGAGGGGCGCCTCGAGTTCCTGGACCGCACCCTCGTGCCCGCCTACCAGCGCGTGCTCGGCCCCCTCTCCTTCCGGGTCGATGGCCTCCGCACGGAGCTGAACCATCGCAGCGGGTTCACCCTGGAGGCCTGGACCGAGGCCCGGGAGCACCTGCTCTGGAAGGGGGAGCTGGGCTTCCAGCCCCTGGCCGCCAAGGGCAACTTCCTTCTGGAGAACCTCCAGCTGGCCCACTACCGACCCTATGCCGAGAAGCAGGTGGCCAGTGAGGTCCGCAGCGGCACGGCCACGCTGCGCGCGCAGTACCGCTTCGAGTGGGGCCCGGGCAAGCAGGTGGTCGAGCTCTCGGACCTAGGCCTCTCGCTGAAAAATTTCAAACTCGCCGAGCGGGGCATCGCCGACCCGGCCCTGGACCTGCCCTCGGTGGAAGTCCAAGGTGGCAAGGCCGATCTGCTGGCGCCCTCGGTGGAGGTAGGTTCGATCCTCGTGGACCAGGGCGCGGTGCGCGTCCAGCGGACCCCCGAGGGCCTGAACCTGGTCCGGATGCTGGCGCCGCCCCAGCCGCGAACCCCCAAGGTTGAGGCGAAACCCCTGCAGCTCCTGATCCGGGACCTGCGGCTCCAGGGCCTCCGGTTGGACTTCGAGGATAAGGTGCCCTCTCGCCCCGTGCAGGTGGCGGCGACGGAGGTCAACCTGCGCCTGCAGGACTTCTCTCTGGATCCAGCCGCCCCGACTCGGGCTGCGCTGGACCTGAAGGTCGGCGGCGGTTCCCTGAAACTGGACGGGACCCTCCACGCCCTCAAGCCTGCAGGCGACCTGCGCCTCAAGGCCCAGGGATTGGCCCTGGCGTCCTTCGATCCCTACCTGGATGGTGCGCTGGCACTGCGCATCGCTTCGGGCAGCCTCGGCGCTGAGGGTCGTCTGCGCTTCGCCTTTGAGGGCCGCCGCACCGATGGCCTGGCCTACCAGGGTGCGCTCTCGGTGCAGCAGTTCGAGGTGCGCGACGCGGCTCAGAACGAGCCCTTCCTGCGCTGGAAGGAGCTGCGGCTGGCGGGCCTGGACCTGCGCACGGCGCCCCTGGCCCTGAGCCTCCAGACCGTGGACTGGATCGACCCCGAAGGGCGGCTGGTCCTGCAGCCGGACGGTCGCACCAACGTGGCCCTGGCCCTGCGCCTGGAGGAGGGCGCCAAGCCCGCACCGGTGACCGCCTCGGTGGTGCCCGCCACACCCGCCGCCGCGCCGGACCTGCGGATCCAGAAGCTGGCCATCACAGGGGGTCGGCTCAGCTTCATCGACCGCTCGGTGCAGCCCAGCGCGGCCCTGGTGCTGAGCGACCTGGAAGGTGCCTACCTCGGCCTGTCCAGCCACCCAGACGCCGCCTCTGAGGTGGCCTTCCGCGGCCGGGCCGGGGGCCTGGCGCCCGTCACCATCACCGGCCACGCCACGCCCCTGCGCCATGACCTGGACACGGACGTGACCCTGAAGATCCAGGGCGCTGACCTCACCGACTTCACGCCCTACACCGGGAAATACCTGGGCTACACCGTGCAGAAGGGCAAGCTCGATGTGGAGGCCCGCCTGCGCATCGACCACCGCAACCTGAAGGCCGAGAACGCCGTGAAGCTGGACCAGTTCTACCTGGGCGACAAGGTGGAGAGCCCCGACGCCACGGGCCTGCCGGTGAAGTTCGGCCTGGCCCTCCTGCGCGACCGCAAGGGGCTCATCGCCTTCGATCTGCCCATCGAGGGCAGCCTGGACGATCCCGATGTGAAGTACGGCAAGCTGGTCTGGAAGGCCATCTTTGGCCTCCTGGGGAAACTCGCCACCTCGCCCTTCACCCTGATCGGCAGCCTCTTCGGGGGCGAGGCCGGGGACCTCAGCAGCGTTGCCTTCCCGCCGGGCGCCAGCAGCCTCGACTCCGCCGCCACGGCCCGGTTGC
>CAIRQL010000175.1 GCA_903880675.1 uncultured Holophagaceae bacterium
GCGGCGCTCATGATGGCCCACAGCTCGGTGAGGCGGTTCTCGATGGGCGTGCCCGTGAGGGCCAGACGGCTGGCGCCCCGCAACTTGCGGATGGCCTTGGCCTGGGCCGAGCCAGCGTTCTTGATGGCCTGGGCCTCGTCCACCACCACCATGCCCCAGACGCGGCCGCCGAAGGTGTCTTCCTCACGGCGCACCACGCCGTAGGTGGTGAGTACCAGGGTGTGGGGCCGGAAGTGGGCCGGCAGGCGGTCCCGGTTGTTGCCGTGGTGGACGAAGACCGGCAGGGTGGGGGCGAACTTGGCCAGCTCTCGCTCCCAGTTGCCCAGCAGTGAGGTGGGGCAGACCAGCAGGGTGGGCGGGCCGACATTCGGGTTCTGGATCTGGCGGTGCAGCAGCAGGGCCAGCACCTCGATGGTCTTGCCCAGGCCCATGTCATCCGCCAGGATGCCGCCCGGGCCCAGGCGGGCCAGGCCATCCAGCCAGGCCAGGCCGCGCAGCTGGTAGGGCCGCAGCTGGCCCCGGAAGCTTTCCGGCTGGGTGATGGGCTTGTCCGGCAGGATCTTCAGGTCCTCCAGCGCCGCACCGAAGTCGCCGGCGACCTCCACCTCGATGGCCTCGCTCACGCCGGGGATGCGGGCCGTGCCCGTGAGGGCTGCGGCCAGGGCCTCGCCCTTGGTCATGCTCTCGAAGCCGGCGCCCCGGCTGGCCTGCATGACAGAGTTGATCTGCTTGAGGGTCTCGGGGTCCAAGGCCACCCACTTGCCCTTCCAGGCCACCAGGGGGTGCTTGAGGCTGACCATCTGGGCGAAGTCCTCAACGCTCAGGGCATCGTCGCCCAGCATCAGGGACCAGTCGGCGCTGACGCTGCCCTCCAGCCCCGCCTGGGTGGTGGGGGAGGCTTCGGTCACATCCCGGGCGCCCAGGCGCACCTTGGCGCGGAGCCGCTTGGCCCCGCCGAAGTCGGCCAGGTCCTCCGGGATGTGCACCAGGAAGCCGGCTTCCTTTAACTGGGCCGCACCGCGGGTGAGGAAGCCCCAGGCCTCGGTGGGCCGCAGCACCAGGTCCTCCGGCTTCTGGCCAGAGAGGGCCCGCTCCAGGGCTGGGAAGAAGGGGACGGCGCGGGCCAGGCCCCGCAGCAGGGCCTGGCGGGCCTGCAGAACGTCGGTCTCAGTGGACGGCTCCCACAGCCGGGCGACGCCGATATCGGAGCCAGCCTCAGTCTCCAGGCCGACCTTGAGCAGCCAGCCCTCCTCCGTCAGGCGGTCCGCATCCTGCACGGCCTGGGCGACGGCCGGGACGGGGGGTGCCTCCAGGCGCAGGCTGGGCCGCAGCCACTGGGGGCGCGCACCTTCGCTCCACTGGGTGAGCTGCTCCCCCAGGGTGCGCTCGGTGATGCCGGTGGTGGGGAACTCGGGTAGCTGGTGGGAGAGGGCCACCATGATGCGCTCGTCCCAGGGCAGGCGGTCCCGCTTGTGGCCCCGCAGGCGGTGGACCAGGGCCAGGCGGGGGTCGTCCCCGGCCCGGAGGCCACCGGCCACGAAGCGCATGACGAAGTCGGCGCCGTCCTCCAGGAAGGCCGTCAGCACGGCGTCCGCGGAGGGGGGCAGGGCCTGGTCGTCCTCGATGTCAAAGGCGTCCAAGTCGCCCAGCAGCACGGTCTTGGTGAAGGCCCAGGTGTCATTCTCCGGGAAGGCCAGGGCCGCCGGGGGCATGGCCTCCGCCAGCTGCCTCAGGACGGCGCGATCCGAGGGGCTGGTGAGGCTCACGCCCCAGCGGGCACGCCAGGGGTTGCTGGAGGTGTCGAGCTGGGGCAGCAAAGCGCCCCGGACCACCAGGGACTGGAGCAGGCGCAGGGCCGCGGTCCAGTAGCGGAGGGTGGGACCGGCGTTGCCCGGACGCAGGGCCAGGGAGGACAGCCAGGAGTAGGCCCGCTGCCAGCGGAGGGGGACAGCATGCATCTCCACCAGAGAGCCGTCCGCCAGGAAGATCTGGGCCTTGGCCGGGGTCAGGCGCTCGCGGCCCTGGAGGTCCCCCGGCAGGTTGCGCAGGGCGCGGAGCCACTCGGTGGCATCCACGGCCTCGGGCATGCAGAGGAGGAAGCCCCGATCCTGGGGCCGGTATTGGAGGAAGGGATTCAGCATGAACGGGTCCCGCGGCGGTAGGCTGGGGACGGGGAGGCTGGACGATGAAGCTCGGATTTGCAAGCGATCATGCGGGGTTTGACCTGAAAGAACGGCTCAAGGCCTGGGCCTTGGAGCATGGGCACGAGGTGGTGGACTTCGGAACGGATGGAACGGGCTCGGTGGACTACCCGGATTTCGCACACCGGGCGGCGGAGGGCAGGGACCGCTGGGATCGTCTGGTGCTGGTCTGCGGCTCCGGCATTGGGATCAGCATGGCGGCCAACCGCCACGCTGGCATCCGCTGCGCACTGGTGACTTCCCAGGATCACGCAGCGCTGGCCAGACAGCACAATGACGCAAACGCCATCGCTTTCGGCCAGCGGTTGACGGAACCGCTCCATGCAGAATCCTACCTGAAAATCTTCCTGGATACACCTTTTGAAGGTGGCCGGCACCAGGGGCGGGTGGACAAGATCGAAAGCAAGGGGTGCTGCTGATGCGTTCCACCGAGGCCCTGCGCCCCCTGTTCATGGAAATCGGCGTCCAGCTGCACCCCGGCGGTTCCTGCCTGGTGAAGCTGGGGAACACCCATGTCCTGTGCTCCGCCAGCCTGGAGGCCAAGGTCCCGGGTTGGATGAAGGGTCGGGGCCAGGGCTGGCTCACTGCGGAATACGGCATGCTCCCGGCGGCCACCAACACGCGGTCTGACCGCGAGGCGACCCGGGGCAAGCAGCAGGGTCGCACCGTGGAGATCCAGCGCCTCATCGGCCGCAGTCTGCGCCAGGCGGTGGACCTCACGGCCCTGGGGGAGCACACCCTCACCGTGGACTGCGACGTTCTAAACGCTGACGGCGGCACCCGCTGTGCCGCCATCACCGGGGCCTGGGTGGCAGTGGCCCTGGCCCTGCGTACCCGAGGCCTGGAGGCGGCCCTGGTTCGCCAGGTGGCGGCGGTAAGTGCGGGCATCGTGGAAAGTGGCGAGGGCCGACGTGGACTGATCCTGGACCTGGAGTACGAGGAGGACCACCGGGCGGCGGTGGATTGCAACCTGGTGGCGGCGCGTCCGGCGGGTGGCGGCGTGCTGGATCTGGTGGAATTGCAGGGCACGGGCGAAGGTCGCCCCTTCTCCCGGGCCGAGGCAGCTGCCTTGGTGGACCTGGGGCTGGTGGGCTGTGCGGCGCTGATGGAGGCGCAGCGGGCCGCCCTCCCGTGAGGACCCTGCTGCTGGCGGCGCTTCCGGCCCTGCTCTGGGGCCAGGTTGCCGTTCCGCCCGCAGCGACACCCCGGCGCATCGAGGTCCAGGTCGAGGCGCCGGATATGGTGTTCCGCTTCACGCCCCGGGTGGTCATCCCGGGGATGCCGCGGGTGGCCCTGGCCCTCAGCGGCGGCGGCGCCCGGGGCCTGGCGCATATCGGCGTCCTGCAGCGCTTCGAGGAGGTCGGCTACCCCCTGGACAGCCTCACGGGAACCAGCGCCGGGGCTCTGGTGGGAGCCCTCTACGCCAGCGGCTTCTCGGGCCTGGAGATCGAGGACCTGTTCGGCCGCCTGGACCTCACCCGGGCCTTCCTGGAGCCCCACCTCCGGGACCCCGGCGAGACCCTGCAGGAACAGGAGGACCACAGCGGCACCTTCCTGTCCATTGAGCGCCTGGCCGGCCACTTCTCCCTGGGCGAGGGCCTCCGCAGTGGGGTGGAGATCCAGCACACGCTTCAGGGCCTGCTGGCCCGGGGCGCCTACTTCTCGGGCGGGGACTTCGACCGCCTCCAGCGGCCCCTGCGGGTGCTGGCCACCAACCTGGAGACCGGCCAGGGCCGAGTGTTCCAGCGGGGCGACCTGGTGGAGGCGGTGCGCGCGTCAATGTCCATCCCGGGCGGCTTCCGGCCCGTGGTCATCGACGGCCAGCAGTATGTGGACGGCGCCCTGGTGGAGAACCTGCCGGTCACCACAGCCAAAGAGGCCTTTCAGCCGGACCTGGTGATCGGCGTGGATGCCAGCGCCCCCCTGGAGACCCGGCCTTCCACCAACATCTTCTCCGTGGCGGCCCGCAGCCTGGACCTGGTGGTGGAGCGCCGCCAGTGGGAGAGCCGGGCGGCGGCAGACTTCCTCATCCGCCCCGGCATTCCCGAAGGTGCCTTCCTCGACTATGGCGCCGGCGGCGCCCGCCTGGTGCGCCTGGGCCGCGAGGCCTTCGACACCCGCCGAGAGGCCATGAACACCCTCCTCCGGGACCGCCTGAGCCAGGAGGTCCTGCCCGTGGCCCGCTTGGCCTGGGAGGCCCCTGCACCCCCCAGCGCTGCCGTGACCGCCCTTCAGGCCCAGTTCATGAGGGGCGAAGGAAGCGCGGTCCGCCTCCAGGATGTGCAGATCTTCCTTCAACAGATCCTCGTCCACGGCCTGGCCCGGGAGGCTTGGGCCACCCTGGACCCAGATGCCACCTTGACCATCCATCTGCGGCCCTACGCTGCCATCCGGGAGCTGGCGCTCCAGGCCCCGGCAGCCTGGGGGCCGGCGCTACAGCCCACGGTGGAGGGCACCCTCGTCCTGGGTGAGACCTTCAACCCCCAGACCTTCGGCCGGCTCATGGCTCACCTGGTCTACCGCCTGCTCATGGAGGGCAAGCCCCTGGTGGATGCTCGGGGCTCGGCCTTCGATGCGGAGAGCGGGCGGCTCACCATTGTTCTGGCAGAGCCCCAGGTGACCCGGGTGGAGATCCGGCCATCCGCTGGCGGCGACCTGGACCGGGACCACCTCTTGAAGCTGCTGGGCCCCCTTGTGGGCCAGCCCTTCCGGCCGGCGGACCTGCAGCAGCGCATCGGCCTGGCGGAGCATCGACTTCACCTGGCGGAGCTGCGCTACCAGCTTCGCCCGGACCCCGGCGGGGGGACGGCCCTCATTCTGGTGCCCGTGCCCCAGCAGCGGGAGCGCATCGACCTGGCCCTGGGCTACGAGACCACCCTGGGCGGCCAGCTGGGCCTGGGCTTCCGGGCCCTGAACCTGGGCTTCCGGGGCACGGAGGTGGAGCTGAGTGCGGCCCGGAACCGCCTCCAGGAGCAGGCCTCCTTCGCCCTGCGCAGCCCCTTCGGCTTCTCCCGGGGGGCGGGCGTGGAGCTGGCGGCGGACTACTGGCAGCAGCGCCTGGAGATCCCCCTGCCCTGGTCTTCCCCGGAACTGCCGGCCGGCGGCGAGGGCGGCCTCGTCGGTGCCTCTGATTTGGTCCTGCGCACCTACTTCCGCTTCAGCAACCTGGGGACGGGCAAGGCCACCCTGGAGGTGGGCCGCCGCAACGCCGCCTTCCGGGAGCAGGGCCGCCGCCTCACCCAGAGCCAGGACTCGGCCTTCCTGTCCGCCGAATGGGACAACCTGGACCGCCACACCCTGCCGCGGGAGGGCCTGCTGCTCCGCGGTCGCTTTGGCACCGGCCGCGCCGAGGCCGGTGCGCTGCCCGCCGCCACTTTCCACCAGAGCTACCTCCGGGTGCGGGGGCTGGCCACCTTTGGCGACCACCTGGGGGCCGACCTGGACCTGGAGTGGGGCCAGGGCCGGCGCCTGCCCCTGGACCGCTGGTGGGTTCTGGGCGGACCCTCCTTCGTCATTGGCTCCCGCCCCGTGGGCTTCATGGCACCGGAGTTCGCTGCCGTCCGCTTCGGCCTGCCGGTGCGCTTCTATGTGGGCCTGGGGCTGACCGTGGAGCTGTCGGCGCGGCTGGATGTGGCCTGGGTGGCCCGGGATAGCTCCCAGCTGATGCAGGCGGACACCTCACCCCGGGCCCAGGGCGCCGGCCTCATGCTCCGCACCGCCCTCTCGAACTTCTACGTGGAGTTCTCCTACGGCGCCCTCAAGGTTCTGAACCCGCCCCCGGGCAGCGGCAAGGCGGCCGGCGGCTTCAACCTCCTGATCGGAACCCAGCCCTTCGACCTGTGGAAGCGACATTAAGCACAGGGGCCGCCTGATACCCTGGACTGTTGCCGTTCCATGGTTCTTTGCTCGAGGTCACCATGCGCTACCTGCCCTCTTCCCCTTCTGAGGATCGCGCCCTCCTGGACACCATCGGTGTTCCGGACGCCGAGGCGCTGCTGGGGGGCATACCGGCAGCGGCGCGCCTGCACCGGGACCTGGCGCTGCCCACCCAGGGTGCCGAGCAGGACGTGGCCTGGCAGATGCTCGGCCTGGCCAACCGCAACACCCGCTTCTGCGCCCAGTTCCTCGGCGCCGGGGCCTACGACCACTTTGTGCCCTCGGCCATCGATGCGCTCACCAGCCGTCAGGAGTGGTTTACTGCCTACACGCCCTACCAGCCCGAGATCAGCCAGGGCACGCTGCAACACATCTTCGAGTACCAGACCCTGATCTGCGACCTCACGGGCCTGGATGTCACCAACGCCAGCCTCTATGACGGTGGCACCGCCTGCGTGGAAGCGGCCCTCATGGCCGTGCGGGTCGCCAAGAAGCGCAACACCGTGCTGGTGAGCCGGGGTCTGCACCCCATGTACCGCGATGTGCTGAAGACCAACTTCGATCCCCACGACGACCTGCACCTGGTGGAAGTGGGCCTGAAGGACGGCGTCACGGACCTGGACGACCTCCAGGCCAAGCTCAAC
>CAIRQL010000176.1 GCA_903880675.1 uncultured Holophagaceae bacterium
CAATGAACTGTGCTCCTCATTGAAAATCTCAGGCATGAACACGTTTTCATCTCGTGCCGAGTTGGTAGATCCACCACCACAGGCAACCTATTACCGTAAGACCGAAGAAACCAAGAAATGACCATCATCGGCCTAACCCTCGCCTCAACTCGGACCCCGCCTGCACTGCCTTCCGCTCTCTCTCAGTTCCCTGTTTCCTCGGCTCCGTTCAGCGCCTCGGTGCAGGCAGGGCAGGTTAGCATCGTCCGTTAGGCCACCCCTTTCCACTGCATCGGAGCCCACGATGTCGACCCCGGCTGACGCCGTCCTGTTCTCCGAGACCCAGCGCTTCCGCCAGTGGTGGATCCTTTTGCTGCTCTTTGGGATGTTCGCCCTGTCCGGGGGGATCGTGGTTCAGCAGGTTATGTTTCACCATCCCGTGGGCAACAATCCCCTCTCCAACACCGGTGCTGTGCTGCTCTTTGTGCTCGTGGGCCTGGCGCTGCCCGGCCTTTTCCTGGCCATGAACCTGGCCACCGAGGTCCGGAGGGACGGCCTGTACATCCGGTTCTTCCCCTTTCACTTGCACTTCTTCAAGGTGGATGGCATCCAGTTGGCCCAGGCCTGCGAGTACAGCCCCATGGGCGAATATGGGGGCTGGGGCATCCGCTATGGCGCGACAGGCAAGGCCTTCAATGTTCAGGGGAACCAGGGCGTAAAGCTGACCCTCAAATCCGGGCAGACCCTGCTGATCGGCTCCCTGCGCTCGGCGGAGCTGGAGCAGGCCATCACGGCGGCTCTGAAGCTGAAAAAGGCCTGAGCCATGCGCATTCAATCCTCCGTCGCGTTCCTGCTGGCCATGACGGCCTGCACGGCCCACAAGCTGGAGGTCCGCTTGAATGGCCGGCCGACCCAGTCCATGGAGGCCCGGGTCGAGAACAACAACGGCCGCCGCATCATTGACCTGATCCTGCCCGGGGGCTCCTGGGCGGTGAGTGCGGAGGAAGCCGGGGTGGTCCCCCTCATCCTGGAACGCGAGGGGCGCAATCACGTTTTCGTTGAGCTGCCCCCCGAGCGCATGGTCTCGGCCAAGCCCATCGTGCTCACCCTGCAGGGCCTGGACCCCCAAGGCAAGCCCGTCGGCAGCCCCTATACCGTCACGCTGGACTACTACAGCCGAGCACAGAAGGCATCGCGCTTTACCTAATCCCCTTCATCCCCTTCATCCCTGTTTCAAATGCTTTTGACGGGGGATAAAAGGGATGGACGAGGATAAAGATCTTGGGGTTGGGATGCATCTGGGTATGGGCACCCCGGGATGACTTCCGGCACCGCTGGAAGCCGCCTGTGGCGGGCCCATGCGAGGGGGGGGGGCGGTGGCAATCTGTGGAATCTGTGGCTGCGGTTAATACCGCCAAGAAGCCCAGCCCCTAGAAGGACTCGCCACGGTTGCTCGCCTGCGCGCGAATGGCTCGGCGGGCTTGTTTCCTGTTTCGCTCCTGATGAGTCCATCCTTAGGTTCGCCCAGGAGGCAGTCATGGAAGATGCCAAGCGTCGGTTGCTGTGGAA
>CAIRQL010000177.1 GCA_903880675.1 uncultured Holophagaceae bacterium
TGCCCCCCCCGGGGCCGGGCGTGACGCCCAATGCCTTCTTCGCCGCTCCCTTCATGGTGGGTGACTACATCAGCTATGCCGGCTGCGTCATGAAGGATGGCCCCCAGCCCAGCGCCGGTCCCATGCCGGCCGCCGGCCTGGATGCCATCTACATCGCCGCCCACACCATCACTGCCAACCTGGGCATCTTCACTGCCCCTGGTACCAACCCTGCCTATGTGGCCATCGATGTGATCCTGCTGGGCGTGGGCGGTGCCCCCATCAACGGCATCCCCCAGGAAGCCACCATCCGCACCCGCTTCGAGGGCTTCTCCACCGATGCTTCCCGGGTGGTGGACCTCTTCGGCATCGACACGGACGCCTGCAGCACGGTTACCTCCGATCGCTCCTGGGGCTCCATCGATGTGGACCCCGGCTCTGCGGGTGGTGGCGCGGTCCAGGGTCGCTGGCGGTTCCGGCCGCCCAGCAAGGTCCTGGCCATGCCGCCCGCAGGCACCTTCCTGCCTGCCACCCGTGAGATGCGTGCCGTTCTGCGCGGTGCCTATGCTGCGGCGGCCCCCCTCATGTCTGGCAACGGCTTGGTCACCGGCCAGTACAAGGCGCCCATCTTCGACTACCTATTCCCCGAGAACCTCGGCATCGGCAACCCGCCCGTGCCCCTCAACTTCATCGATTTCCCCTTCCTGGTGAATGGCACCGGCGGCTTCAACGGCGTCAACGTCGGCCAGCTCGCTCCCTGGCCCGGCTCTGTGGTCGTGGCGCCCGTCTGCGGCGGCCCGCAGCCCCCACCCCCGCCGGTTGCCGTGCCCCCAATCGCTAACGCCGGCCTGGCCCAGACCACCACCTCCGGTGCTCTCGTCGCCCTGGACGGCACCGGCAGCTCGGATCCCAGCGCACTGGCCCTCACCTACGCCTGGAGCCAGACCGCCGGTCCCGCCGCACTGCTCAACAGCACCGCCGTCGCCAGCCCCACCTTCACCGCCCCCGTCCTGGGCACCGGCGTGATCAGTGCCGTCCTGACCTTCCAGCTGGTGGTCACCAACAGCGCCGGCACCGCCTCGACCCCGGCCAGCGTCAACATCACCGTGAATGCCCCGGCCCCTGTGAAGCTGGCTCCCCTAGCAAATGCCGGCGCCGCCCAGACCGTGGCCTCCGGTGCCACGGTCCAGCTCAACGGCACCGCCACCACCGATCCCAACACCCCGCCGCTGGCCTTCACCCTGAACTGGGTGCAGACGGGCTTTGCGGGCCTGCCGCCCGTGACGCTCTCCAACCCTGCGGCGGCCACCCCCACCTTCAAGGCCCCGGTGGTTCCCCCCGGCGGACCAGTGGTGCTCACCTTCACCCTCACGGCCACCAACACGGCCGCCAAGTCCGCGGTCTCGTCGGTCAACATCACCGTCAATCCGGCCCTGGCCCCCGTGGCCAACGCCGGTACCGCCCAGGGCGTGAAGGTCAATGCCGCCGTGACCCTGAACGGCAGCCTCAGCACGGATCCCAATGGCCTGCCCCTGACCTACACCTGGGTGCAGGTATCGGGGACCCATGTGGTCCTGACCGGCGCCAACACGGCGAAACCCACCTTCACCGCACCCGCCGCCCCCACCAGCCTGGGCTTCACCCTCACCGTCAGCAACGGCTTGCTCAGCTCTGCCGCTGCCCTGGTCACGGTGACCGTCAATCCCAATGTGGCTGACACGGTGAACATCACCATCGCCGAATACCGCACCGGCCAGCAGCGCCTCACGGTGAATGCCACGTCCTCCATCGTGGATGGCACGCCCGCCCTCACCCTCATGGGCTACGGCGTGAACGGTGCAGGGGTCCCGATGACCTACCAGGGCCATGGGCTCTACATCGTGGTCCTGACCGGGGTGGCCCAGCCCGCCACCGTCACCGTGAACTCGACCTTCGGGGGCACCCGCACCTCGGCCCTCACCAAGCTGCGCCAGTAGCACCCGCACTCCAGCGGCGCAGGGGCAACCACCCCCGCGTCGCTGGAATGCGCTGTCCTTTCTCCTCCGGAGCTCCCATGCGCACCACTCCCTATGCCCTGTCCGCCGTGCTCCTCCTGGCCACTGCCTGCGGGGGCGGCGGCAGGCAGGGGGCCGCCCCGGCGGCCGCAATTCAGGTCCCGATTCAGGCCCCCATCGCCCATGCCGGGCCGGACCAGGCCGTGAGTTCCGGCGCCACCGTGGCGCAGGACGGCAGCGCCAGCACCGATTTCTCAGGCCTGCCCCTCACCTATGCCTGGACCGCGCCTGCCGGCATCACGCTCTCGGCCACCTCGGTGGCCCGCCCCACCTTCACCGCCCCCACCCTGGCCCCTGGCGCGCCGCCCCTGGCCCTTGTCTTCACTCTGGTCGTGAGCAACGGGCAGCTTAGCTCCAGCCCCGTCACCGTGACCATCACCGTGAACGCTCCACCCCTGCCCAACCCCGCCCCCGTTGCCAACGCTGGGACGAACCAGGCGGTGCTGGCCGGGACCACCGTGTCCCTGGACGGCAGCCAGAGTGCGGATCCGGATGGCGAGCCCCTGTCCTTTGCCTGGACGCCTTCGGCGGGAACTGGCATCACCCTGCTGGGTGCCACCACGGCCCATCCCTCCTTCGTGGCGCCGGCCGTTCCCAACGGTGCAGTTCCAGTCACCCTGCCGTTCACTCTGGTGGTCAGCGATGCCCATGCCACCTCTGTCCCTGCCACGGTCTCGGTGACGGTCAGCCCCTCGGGGGCCTTGGCTGACCCGCCGCCGCCCGGTACTCCCACCCCCGCACCACCCGACCCGAACCCGCTGCCCCTGGGCGGCTCCGGCAGCAAGCGCTGGCAGATCGGCGCCGTGGGCGGTGGTCTGTATCTGGCGGATCCCGCCGCTGGCGAGGCCTCGGTGCAGGGCTTGGTCATCGTCACCCTGGACAAGGGCGTGCCGCCTGCCGACACGGTGGTCACCATCAACGGCGTGGCCCTGGTGCCTGCCCCTCCCTCCGATGGCCGCTACTTCAAGGTGGACCCCAACGGCCCGCAGCCCCCGGTACACCCCGGGGGACGGATGGTGCTGGCGGCGGCCTCGGCTTCGGCTGGTGTGGACCGTCACCTCGTCCTGCCCTGCGCCACGGATGTGGCCGTGGTGTCCAGCCCGGCCATGGGTGCCAGCCTGGCGGGGATGCCGAGCCTGCAGCTCACCTTCCCCTCGGACCTGACCCTGAACCCTGCGGGCATCCCGGCCCTGGCTGGCACCAGCCCCGTGGCCACCCTGGAGGGCTACGATCCCAGCACTCGGACCCTCAGCCCAGGCTCGCCGCACGCCATCGGGGCCGGTCAGCTGGGCCTCAGCCTGCCCGTGGGCACGACCCCTGCACGCACCTGGCTGGTGGACCTCCGCTGGCCCGGCGTCTTCATCCCCGATGGTGGGGACAGCGGCGCCTTCTGCGGCATCGTGAAGCGGTGGGTCCACACCAAGTAAGGGCACCCCAGACACAGAGAGGCCCGGCAACCGCCGGGCCTCTCTGCATGCGAGCTAGCGTCAGGCGGCGACGCGACTCCGCTGCTTCACCTCAGCCTCGAACTCCGCTTCCAGAGCCTGCACCTGCCGGAGGATCGCCAGCCCGCGGGGGGAGGCGCTCATCTGGCGCTCCAGCTGATTGAACACCTCGTGCAGGCGCTCAGCAGTGGTCCAGAAGGCGGGGTTGTGGGATCGAACGGCGGTGTCCATGTGCATGGCTGCTCCGTGTGCTACCTGACCATAATCCATGGGTGTCATGACCCAGGCTAGTGATAGGCATCACAAGAAATGTCACGAGTTACGCACATTTTTGTCACAGCCTCTGTGACA
>CAIRQL010000178.1 GCA_903880675.1 uncultured Holophagaceae bacterium
AGCGGCCAGTGGCCGGAGTCCACCGCGAGCTTCTGCTGGTCGCAGCCGTTGGCCATGTCGTAGCCGTGGGCGATGCAGTGGCTGTAGGCAATGATGATGCTGGGGCCCTTGTAGGACTCGGCCTCGTGGAAGGCCTTCACGGTCTGGGCGTCGCGGAAGCCGAAGGCGACCTTGGCCACGTAGATGCCGCCGTAGCTCATGGCGATCATGCCCAGATCCTTCTTGGGCATGCTCTTGCCGGCCATGGCGAACTTGGCGCCGGCGCCCATGGGCGTGGACTTGGAGGCCTGGCCGCCGGTGTTCGAGTACACCTCGGTGTCGAGCACCAGGACGTTGACGTTGCGGCCAGTGGCGAGGACGTGGTCCAGGCCGCCGTAGCCGATGTCATAGGCCCAACCGTCGCCACCCACGATCCAGACGCTCTTGTCGACGAGGTAGTCGGCGATGTCCAGGAGCATCTTCGCTTCGGGCTGCGCCAGGAGGCGAACCTTCTGCTTGAGGATCTCCACCCGCTCGCGCTGGGCCTTGATCCCGGCTTCGTTGGTCTGGTCGGCGGTGGCGATGCCGGTGATGAGCTCATCGCCTAGGGTGGCCGACAGACGGTGCATCAGCTCCAGGGCGAACTCCTGGTGCTTGTCCACCGAGAGGCGCAGGCCCAGGCCGAACTCCGCATTGTCTTCGAAGAGGCTGTTGGCCCAGGCTGGCCCGCGGCCATCGCGGTTCTTGGTGTAGGGCGTGGTGGGCAGGTTGCCACCGTAGATGCTGGAGCAGCCCGTGGCGTTGGCGATGAGGGTGCGGTCGCCGAAGAGCTGGGTGAGGAGCTTGATGTAGGGGGTCTCGCCGCAGCCGGAGCAGGCGCCGGAGAACTCGAAGAGCGGCTCGAGGAACTGGCTGCCCTTCATGTCCAGCTTCACCGTGGTGCGGTCCACTTCCGGGAGGTCCAGGAAGAACTTGAAGTTGGCGGCCTCGGCCTCGCGCAGGGGCGCCTGGGCGACCATGTCGATGGCCTTGTGCTTGGGGTTGCTCTTGTCCTTGGCAGGGCAGACTTCCACGCAGAGGTTGCAGCCGGTGCAGTCCTCGGGAGCCACCTGCAGGGAGTACTTCTGGCCCTTGTACTCGGCACCCTTGTAGTCGACGGCCTTGAAGGTCGCGGGGGCTCCGGCGAGGGCAGCGGGGTCATAGACCTTGGCCCGGATGGCGGCGTGGGGGCAGACCATCACGCACTTGTTGCACTGGATGCAGATGCCGGCGTCCCACTCGGGGATCTCGAGCGCAATGTTGCGCTTCTCCCACTTGGTGGTGCCGACCGGCCAGGTGCCGTCGATGGGGAAGGCGCTGACGGGCAGGAGGTCGCCCTTGCCTTCCATCATCACGGCGCTGACGCGCTTGATGAACTCGGGGGCCTCGGTGGGCACCGTGGGGGGCCGCACGCGGGTGGAGGAGGCAGCGGCGGGGACGGCCACTTCGTAGAGGTTGGCCAGGGTCTCGTCCACGGCGTGGAAGTTCTGCTGGACGACCGCATCACCCTTCTTGCCGTAGGTCTTCTTGATGGCCTTCTTGATCTGGGCGATGGCCTCCTCGCGGGGCAGCACGCCGGAGATGGCGAAGAAGCAGGTCTGCATGATGGTGTTGATGCGCACGCCCATGCCGGTGTTCTTGGCCACTTCGTAGGCATCGATGACGTAGAACTTGAGCTGCTTGCTGGCGATGGCTTCCTGGACTTCCTGGGGCAGGGTCGCCCAGACGGTGTCCTTGCCGTGGGGGGTGTTCAGCAGGAAGGTGGCACCGTGCACCGCCGTCTCGAGCATCTCGTACTTCTCGAGGAAGCTGGTCTGGTGGCAGGCGATGAAGTTGGCCTTGGTCACCAGGTAGGCGCTGCGGATGGGGCGGGGCCCGAAGCGCAGGTGGCTGATGGTGATGGCACCGGACTTCTTGGAGTCGTAGACGAAGTAGCCCTGGCCGAAGTTGGGGGTCTCCTCGGCGATGATCTTGATGGAGTTCTTATTGGCACCCACGGTGCCGTCAGCGCCCAGGCCGTAGAAGAGGGCGCGGGTCACATCGGCCGGCTCCACATCGAAGCTGGCGTCGTAGGGCAGGGAGGTGTGGCTGACGTCGTCCACGATGCCGATGGTGAAGCTGTTCTTCGGCTGGTCCTTCTCCAGGTTCTCGTACACGGCCTTGACCATGGCCGGGGTGAACTCCTTG
>CAIRQL010000179.1 GCA_903880675.1 uncultured Holophagaceae bacterium
CCAGGCTTGGTTATTGGGGTTCATCGCCGTTTGACAGCTTTTCGCAGTGTTCCCCTTCATCCCCTTCATCCCTGTTCCCTTTTGCATTGTTGAACCACCACCACCCCTGGTGAACGACCCCTGGCGCAGAGGTCCACGTCCGGGGGACACTGCCTGGATGGGATCTCCCGCCCGACCTGACCTGCCGCTCAAGCCCGGCCTGCATCCCCGCAACGCGCATGCGAGCGGCTACGACCTGCCCCGCCTGGTGGCCGCCAGCCCCGCCCTGGGCCCCTTCCTGCGGCGGGCGCCCCACGGCGGGTCCACCATCGACTTCGCTGACCCGGAGGCTGTGAAGGCCCTGAACCGGGCCCTGCTGGCCGAGGCCTACGGCATCCAGGGCTGGGACATCCCCCCGGGCTACCTCTGCCCCCCGGTGCCCGGCCGGGCCGATTACCTGCACCACCTGGCGGACCTGCTGGCGGAGAGCCAGGGTGGTGCCCCGCCCCGGGGGCCCCAGGTGCGCGTGCTGGACCTGGGCGTGGGCGCCAACGCCATCTACCCCCTGGTGGGGCACGGGGCCTATGGCTGGTCCTTCGTGGGCTCGGATATCGACCCGGTGGCCCTGGCCTCCGCAGCCCGCATCCTCGCCGCCAACCCTGGCCTGGGGACAGCCCTCGACCTGCGCCTGCAGGCCGACCCCGCCGCCCTCTTCCGGGGGGTGGTGCGCCCCGGCGAGCGCTTCCACGCCACCCTCTGCAACCCGCCCTTCCACGCCTCCCTGCGCGACGCCCAGGAGGCCGCCCAGACCAAGTGGCGCAAGCTGGGCCGCAGCGCCCCGGGCGCCGCCCGCAACTTCGGCGGCCAGGGGGCGGAGCTGTGGTGCCCGGGTGGCGAGGCGGGCTTCATCCGCCGCCTGATCACCGAGAGTCGGGACCTTTCAGACCAAGTGCTCTGGTTCACCACTCTGGTCTCCCGCTCCGCCGAGCTGCCGGGCCTCCGCCGGGCCCTCCACCAGGCCGGCGCCGCCGACCTCCGCACCGTGCCCATGGCCCAAGGCCAGAAGCAGAGCCGGTTTCTGGCCTGGACCTACCTGGCAGAGGCAGAGCGGAAGACAGGTTGGGTGATCGGCTCCTGACTCTTGAAGCATATTTCGGATAATGGAGTATTATTATTCCATCGCCGGAGCTCTGATGCCCTTCCGCCGCCTTCTCCCTGCTGCTTTCTGCCTGCTGCTCCTGGCGGTCCTAACGATGCGCCTGGGCTTCCCGCTGATCATGATCTTCGGCCTGACCACCCTGCTGATGCTTGGCCTGGTGGTGCCCTGGCGGGAGGTCCGGACGATCATGGCGGGCGTCCTGGCCAGTGAAGCCGTGCTGTGGGCCTGCGTGGCCGTGGCCCGGGTGCGGGTGCGGCTGAACTACGGCGATCCCTGGATCCGCCTGACCATGATCTTCGTGGCCGTGGCCCTGTTCTGCCTCTGGTCCGCCTGGCTGCTGTGGGACGGCCGGAAATACGACCAGGCCCGGGTTGAGCCCTCGGACGCCATGCAGTCCATGACCTAGAAGACCGACCACCCGGAAGTTCCTGGGGCAAGAGCAAAAGCAAAGATAAACCGCAGAGGACGCAGAGAGCGCAGAGGAATTCTGTAGGTGTGAAGACACGCCCATCCATCCAGGCGTGGCCCCGAAAGAGGCGCCTTCCTGTCCTTTGCAAGACATCTCGGGGCGGTACCAAGTTCGAGCCGTTTGGCGACCGGAGGGGACAGTCCCTTCTCTGCGCCCTCTGCGTCCTCTGCGGTTAAAAGGCTGTTCAGAAAAGCCCGGATGAGATTAGAAGACCGACCAACCGGTGCGGGTGGTGAAGCGGTCCAGGGCTTCGACGCCGGCCACGCTGTTGCCGTGGGGGTCCAGGGCCGGGCTCCACACGCAGAGCACGCCGCGCTCCGGCAGCACCGCCAGGATGCCGCCGCCCACCCCGCTCTTGCCCGGCAGACCCACGCGGTAGGCGAAGTCACCCGCCGCATCGTAGGTGCCACAGGTGAGCATCACGGCGTTGAGGCGCTTGGCCTCGCTGCGGGTGAGCAGGCGCGAGCCGTCGGCCCGTAGGCCGTGGTTCGCCAGAAACAGGCCAGCCCGGGCCAGGTCCTCACAGCTCATGGCCAGAGCGCACTGCCGGAAGTAGTGGTCCAGCACCGTATCCACAGGGTTTTCCAGGTTGCCGTAGCTGGCCATGAAGTGGGCCAGGGCCGCATTGCGGTGACCGTGGGTGGCCTCGGAAGCCGCCACTTCCGGATCGGAGTCCACGGCGGGGTTGCCGCTCTCCGTTCGCAGGAAGCCCCGCAGCGTACCCAGGGAGTCGCCGGTGAGGGACAACAGGCGGTCGATGAGGACAAGGGCCCCAGCGTTGATGAACGGGTTGCGGGGGATGCCCTTCTCCACCTCCAGCTGCACCAGAGAGTTGAAGGGATTGCCGGAGGGCTCCCGGCCCACGCGCCGCCACAGGTCCTCGCCGTCCCGGGCCAGCACCAGGGCCAGGGAGAAGGCCTTGGATACGCTCTGGATGGAGAAGGGCAGGTGCCAGTCCCCGCTGCCGAAGACCTGCCCGTCCATGGTCGCCAGAGCAATGCCGAAGTGCGCCGGATCCACCGCCGCCAGGGCCGGGATGTAGTCCGCCACCCGGCCCTGCGCCGCATGGGGCGCCGCTTCCGCAGCGAGTTCGTCCAGGAGGGCTTGAAGATCCATGCCGCAAGGATGGCACAGGCGAAGACGGGGTAGCATGGTCGCCTATTCGTGGTCTCGCGCTATGACACAAATCCGATCGGTCTCGATTTCGGCGCAGCCGAAATCGAGATGGAAAAAGCGCATAGGGACCCAGAATGATTATCAAAGGTTCCCGTACACCCGAGGGAATGGATCAGGGCGTGAGTTCCTGGATCCCCATGCCGCCGGCGCTGGTGGGGTCGCCGGTGAGGGCGCGGCGGAGGTAGCCGACCTGGCCCAGGTGGAAGGCCAGGTGTGCGGCCAGGTGGAGTAGAAAACGCCCTGTGGGCGGCTGCACGCCCGCGACGGGAACAGGGAAGGCGGCATCCAGCGCCGCAGGCTCCAGGGCCGCCAGGGTGCGTTCCACCTCGACCAGGGCCGCCTCGAGGGCCGCCGCTACCTCCGCGCGAGTGCCCTTCCGCTGTGCGAACTCTTGCTCCCGCTGGCGCACATAGCCCGAGCCACCCAGCACCGCGCCCACAAAGTGCTGGAGGTTGCCCGCCGCATGCAGCGCCAGGTTGCCGGCGCTATTGGCGATGCCGGGCATCGTGCGCCACAGTGCGAGGTCATCCGGGAAGAGAGCCACCTCACGGGCCAGGCAGCGCAGGTCGCGGCGGAGCAGGATCAGGAGGTCGGCGGCGAGGGGTGTCATGGCGACCATGCTACCTCCGCTTGGCCCCGACGATCCTGGCGGCATGGTCATTCAGGAGTTGGTGGTTCCCCTGCCGTGAATTGCCATCTCGATATCGGCGCAGCTGATATCGAGCAAGCCCGGGTGACCAACGCTTGAGTCGCCTCGCTTCCGGGCGGAGAATCGGATCACACGCATCCAGGAGGATCCATGGCCCTCGCAGGGAATGTTGCCCTCGTCACCGGCGCCAGCCGGGGCATCGGTGCGGCCGTGGCCCGGGCCCTGGCCGCCCAGGGTGTGGCCGTGGCCGTGAACTACTTTGCCAGCGAGGGGGCGGCCCACACCCTGGTGGCTGAAATCGCTGCCGCCGGCGGGCGGGCCATGGCGGTGAAGGCCGACGCCCGGGACCGCGCCCAGTTGGACGCCATGGCCGCCACGGTCCAGGCCGAGTTCGGACCCATCGGCATTCTGGTGCTCAACGCCTCCATCGGCTTCCCCATGACCAGCTTCCAGGACTACCCCTGGGCGGCCTTCCAGGCCAAGCTCACGGGCGAGATGGGCGCGGCCTTCCACGGGTGTCAGGCCGTCCTGCCCCAGATGCTGGAGCGCCATGACGGCACCATCATCGCCATCAGCAGCGGACTGGCCCGGACCCCGGGCTGGGGCTTCTGCGCCCACAGCGCCGCCAAGGCGGCCCTGGAGGGCTTCGTGCGGGCCCTGGCCTTCGAGCTTGGGCCCATGGGCATCCGGGTGAACGCAGTGGCCCCGGGCCTCATCCTCACGGACGCCACCATGCACATCCCGGACAAGCACAAGCAGGCGGCGGCGGCCCATGCGCCCCTGCGCCGCAACGGCCAGGCCGAGGATGTGGCCGAGGCCGTGCTGGGCATCCTCCTGGCGAACTTCGTCACCGGTGCCACCCTGCCTGTCAACGGCGGCGGCCACGTCTTCTGAAGGCCGGTATGGACCCGGCACCGCCCGGGGCCCACACTGGGGCCTTTCGGAGAAGCCCATGCCCCCACCCATTCGCGCTGGCCTCGTCCTGGGTTTTTCCGTAGCGGCCTGGACCTTCGTCATGGGGTTCACCGGGTGGTACCGGCACCCGTCCCTGCTCCGCCTCTTCTGGCTGGTGGTGCCCATGCAGGTCGGCATTCTGGTGTGGGGTCTGCGGACCACCGCCCGGGACAGCAGCTACCTGCGCCAGGTCATGAATGGCCTCAATGCCACCGTCCTGGGAGCCATGATCATCTTCACGGGTAGCCTGCTCTTCACCACCGTGGTGTTCCCCACCTACTTCGCCGACCTGGAGGCCCTGGGCCGAGACCTGATGGCGAAGCAGGGCCTCAGCGCCGCCCAGATCGAGGCTGCAGTGAAGGCCCAGGCCCCCATGCAGACCCCCCGAGCCAGCGCCATGGCGGGCGCCATCGGCACCGTGCTGACGGGCTTCCTGACCTCCCTCATCGCCGCCGCGTTTCTGCGCAGGAAGGGAACGCCTCAAGGGATTTCCCACCCTTGACTCGTAAACCCCATTGTTGTTTAGACTTGTAATTTTCGGCCCCCTCCGGAAGAATGGCTGCAGACCCAACTGAGGCACCATGTCTTTCTTCGAGATGCACGATTCAGAGGGCGGGATCCGCGCGTGCTACGCGGAGGTGAAGCGCTGGATTGATGAGACGGGGACCGCCGGGCTGCATCGGCGCCTGGAGGAGGCCGAGGCCATCTTCCGGCGCATCGGCATCACGTTTGCGGTCTACGGCGAGGGCGGCGACCCCGAGCGTCTGATCCCCTTCGACCTGCTGCCCCGCATCTTCAGCCGCCTGGAGTGGCAGCGCCTGGACCAGGGTATTCGCCAGCGGGCCCAGGCTCTCAACGCCTTTCTCTACGACGTCTATCACCGCGGCGAGATCCTCCGCGCAGGCTTAATCCCCCAGGATCTGGTGTATCAGAACGAGGCCTTCCGACCGGAGATGATCGGCTTCGATCCCCCGGGCCGGGTCTACAGCCACATCGTCGGCATCGACATCGTGCGCACCGGGCCCGACACCTTCGAGGTACTGGAGGACAACTGCCGCACGCCGTCCGGCGTCTCCTACATGCTGGAGAACCGGGAGATCATGACCCGCATGTTCCCGGAGCTCTTCCACCGCGGTCGGGTGGTGCCCGTGGACAACTACCCCGCGCAGCTGCTGCGCACCCTCAAGGAAGTTGCCCCGCCGGCCTGCACGGGGGACCCGGTGGTGGTCCTGCTGACGCCGGGCTCGCTCAACTCCGCCTACTACGAGCACAGCTTCCTGGCGGACCTCATGGGTATCGAGTTGGTGGAGCCCGTGGACCTCTTCGTGGAGGATGGCCGGGTCTGGAAGAAGACCACGGCGGGCCCCAAGGTGGTGGACGTCATCTACCGCCGCATCGATGACGACTACCTGGATCCCCTGGCCTTCCGACCGGACAGCCTGTTGGGTGTGCCTGGCCTCTTCCACGCCTACCGCTCCGGTGGCGTCACCCTCTGCTCCGCGCCCGGCGCCGGCATCGCCGATGACAAGGCGATCTATGTCTACGTCCCGGAGATGATCCGCTTCTACCTCGGCGAGGAACCCATCCTGGCCAACATCCCCACCTGGCAGTGCGGCACCAAGGAGGGGCTGGCCTATGTGCTGGAGCACCTCAGCGAGCTGGTGGCCAAGGAGGTGCATGGCTCCGGCGGCTACGGCATGCTCATCGGCCCCAAGTCCACGAAGGCGCAGATCGCAGCCTATGCGGACCGCATCCGGGCCAACCCCAGCGGCTTCATCGCCCAGCCCACCCTGGATCTGTCCACGGTGCCCACCCTGGGCGCCACCGACGTGGTCCAGCGGCATGCGGACTTCCGCCCCTACTGTCTGGTGGGCAAGCGCATGCGCCTGGTGCCCGGGGGCCTGACCCGCGTGGCCCTCACCGAGGGCTCGCTGGTGGTCAACTCCAGCCAGGGCGGCGGCGTCAAAGACACCTGGGTACTACGGGACTAAGGGACAAAGGGAATGCTGAGTCGCACCGCCGACAACCTCTTCTGGATGGCCCGCTACCTCGAGCGGGCCGAGTGCACGGCCCGCCTCCTCACCATGGGCCAGCGCATGGCCGTGCTGCCGGGCTCGGCCTACCGGGACGAGTGGCGCTCCGTCCTGCGGGTCACCGGCTGCGAAGGCTTCCTGCAGCATGAAGGCCCGGTCACCGAAGCGGACGTGGTGGGCATCCTCCTCCTGGACCCCGAGAACCCTGCCTCCATCCAGTCCTGCCTGGTGCGGGCCCGGGCCAACGGGCGTTCGGTGCGCACCAAGCTCACCCAGGAGATGTGGGAAGCGCTCAACGAGAGCTGGCGCCACTTCGAGGGCTGCGCGGTGGCCGACGCCCTGCGGGAGCTGCCGGTACACCTGGACTGGGTGAAGACCCGGGCCTCGGTCTTCCGGGGCACCATGGAGACCGGCATGATGCGCCACGCCGGCCACGACTTTGCCCGCATCGGTGGCGCCCTCGAGCGGGCCCAGATGACCCTGCGGCTGCTGGACGTGAAGTACTACGTCCTGCTGCCGGAGACCGATGTGGTGGGCGGCGGCCGCGACCACTACCAGTGGACCTCGGTGCTGCACGCTCTCTCCGGCATCCGGGCCTACCACCATGTCTACGGCGGGGTGCACACCCCGGCCCAGATCGTGGATTTCCTCATGGTGAACCGCACCTTCCCCCGCTCCGTGGCCTTCTGTGTGGATCAGATGCGCACCCACCTGGTGCGGCTGGCCAAGGAGCACGGCACCCGGTCCGCCTGCAACGAGACCGCCGATGAGCTCTTTGCGCTGCTCAAGGCGGGTCGGAATGGGGTCTTCATCGAGCGGGGTCTGCACGAGTCCGTGCAACACTGCCTCTTGCTGACCAACCGACTGGCCAACGAAATCGCCGACTCGTACCACTTCTAGGAATACCATGGAACTCGCCGTCCGCCATCAGACGACCTACCGCTATGCGACGCCAGCCAATCAGGTCTCCCTGCTGTTGCGTCTGCAGCCGGGCGCCCTGGACTGCCAGCAGCTTGGCGCCTGGGCGGTCACGGTGAACGGCACTCCGGTGACGGATTTTCCGCTCAATGCCTTCGGAGATGGCGAGGGCTTCTACCACCGCCGGGGCGCCTTCAGCGAGATGGAGATCGTGGCCACGGGGACGGTGACGACCCAGGAGCGCCACGGCATCGTCTCGGGCTTCCCCCACGAGGCACCGCTGCCCGTCTTCCTGCGGCAGACCCAGCTCACCCGGCCGGATGCGGCGATTCTCGCCCTGGCCCGGTCCATCGCCGAGCGGGAGCCCATCCCCCGCCTCCACGCCCTGTCGGCCCGGGTGCGGGAAGCCATTGCCTACGAGGGAGGCGCCACCACCCCCGCCACCTCCGCCGCCGAGGCCCTGGCCCTGGGTCGGGGGGTCTGCCAGGACCACACCCACCTCTTCGTGAGCGCCGCCCGAAGCCTGGGCATCCCGGCCCGCTATGTCAGCGGCTACCTGCTGGCCGACGAGGCTGGCCACGCCCTGCGGGAGACCCACGCCTGGGCCGAGGCCTGGGTGGATGGCTTGGGCTGGATCGGCTTCGACGCCACCAACGGTCTCTGCGTCACCGAGCTGTATGTTCGTCTCTGTTCAGGACTTGACGCCCACGACGCCGCCCCGGTCCGGGGCTCGGTGTACGGTACGACGGAGATCGGAATCCAGGCTGATGTCATGATCTCTCTGGCGGCCCCGAGCGGGTCCCAGCAGGTCCAACAGCAGCAGTAGCGACGAAGGGAACGGAACGATGACGTATTGTGTGGGCCTGCGGGTGGCCGAGGGACTGGTGCTCCTGGCCGATACCCGGACCAATGCCGGGATGGACAATGTCTCCCGCTTCACCAAGATGGTGACCTTCGAGAAGACCGGGGAGCGGGTCATCGCCCTGCTCTGCTCGGGCAACCTCTCCATCACCCAGGGCGTCATCGCCCGCATCAAGCACGGCATCCAGAAGGGCGATCGGGACCCCGCCTTCCGCTCCATCATGAACGTGGAAAGCATGTTCGAGGTGGCCGAGATCGTGGGCGCCGAGATGCGGCGCATGCAGGAGATCCACCGCAAGGCCATCATCGAACAGGGCGCCGACGCCGATGCCACCCTCCTGGTCGCAGGCCAGCGGAAGGGCGGGAAGCACCGCCTCTTCCTGGTCTATACCGCCGGCAACTTCATCCAGGCCACGGACGACACCCCCTACTTCCAGCTGGGTGAGCACAAGTACGGCAAGCCCATCCTGGACCGCGTGATCACCCCCGCCAGCACCCTTGAAGACTCCATGAAGGCCGTCTGCGTCTCCATGGACTCCACCATCCGCAGCAACCTCTCCGTGGGCATGCCCCTGGACCTGGCGGTCATCGAGAAGAACGCCCTCACCTTCCGGGTGCAGCGGCGCATCGAGCGCACGGATCCCCACTTCTCAGCCATCTCCGACAGCTGGGCCAAGGCCCTCAGCCACGGCTTCGAAGCCCTGCCCAACCTGCTGGATCCGCCGCAGGCTTGACCTAAATTCATCATCAGCAAAGACAAATATCTTTTTCACTGAATAATAACTGTGGCGAGGCCCTGCCTCAGCGCTCGGCCCGGATCTCCGCCACCAGGTCCAGGGGGAAGCGCCTTCCGGCGAGGGCGTCGTCCAGGCAGGTGAGCACCAGGCTGGAGCGGAGCGGTGCTGCGGCCAGCTCAGCCCGAGTGCGCCAGTGGCAGGCCAGGATGTCCGGGTCCTCGGGTGCGGCCTTGGCACCCGCCGGCACCGTGCCCGTGAAGCAGAGGCGGAAGTAGTCCCGCCCATTGGCGGCCCGCAGCGGGTAGATGCCCACCAGGGCCTCCGGCGTGAAGTCCAGGCCGGTCTCCTCCCGGGTCTCGCGCACCACCGCAGCCAGGACCGATTCACCCGGATCCACATGGCCCGCAGGCTGGTTCAGCACCATCTCAGGCGACACGCCATCGGTCTCCTCCACCACCAGGAAGCGGCCCTCCCGCTCGATGATGGCCGCGACCGTGAGGGCCCAACCGCTAGAAGAGAAGGAAGAAGCCATTGGCGAAGTAGACCAGCCCCACCACACCCACCGCAAGGCCCGCGAAGTAGATGGGCTTCTTCTTGAGCAGGGCGGCGATGGAGGAGAGCAGGATGCCGATCTGCAGGAAGATCAC
>CAIRQL010000180.1 GCA_903880675.1 uncultured Holophagaceae bacterium
ACCTCCCAGTCCGTGTCCTGCATGATGCGGTCCACCAGATGGGAACCGATGAAGCCATTGACGCCCAGAATGAGGACCTTCATGGGATCTCCTTAACCAAACGGATGATTCTACCAGCCCAGCCAGATACGGTCACGGGCCGCCCTACCGGGGCAGTTCAGCGCTGGATGAGGGCACCTGGGGGAAAGCAACCACTCTCGCAGAGAAAGGACGAGAAGGCAGAGGCGCGCAGAGAAAGGAAGATGTAAGCAGAGGAGTGCCGAGGAGCAGAGGAGAGCGGAGAAACACAGGCTTGCTCAGCTCTCCTCCGCTCCTCCGTCCTTCCTCCGCTTATCAACTTCCTTTTTCTCTTCTCCGCGCCCCTCGGCAATCTCAGCGCTCTCTGCGAGAGTTTTTAATCTCTTACTCACTCTGATTTGAGGGACCGCGTCATCAGCCGGCGCACGGCCTCGGTGGGGCTTTCGCCGTTGAGGAGGCGCTGGACCTCGGTGGCGATGGGCAGGTCCAGGCCGTGGGCCCGGGCCAGCTCCAGGGCTGCCTCAGTGGTGAACATGCCCTCCACCACCTGGCCACCCAGGGCGTCCCGGGCGGCGGCTACGGTGGCACCCTTGCCCACCAGCTCGCCGAAGGTGCGGTTGCGGCTCTGGGGGCCGGTGGCCGTAAGCAGGAGGTCGCCCATGCCCGCTAGGCCCATGACGGTGGCCGACTGGCCACCCAGCACTTCCACCAGGCGGGCCATCTCGGCGAGGCCCCGGGTGATGAGCGCCGCCCGGGCGTTGTAGCCCAGGCCCAGGCCGTCCACCAGGCCCGCAGCGATGGCGAGGACATTCTTCAGCGCACCGCAGAGCTCCGTGCCCACCACATCCCGGCTGAGGTAGATGCGCAGGCGCTCGGAGGAGAGCTGAGCCTGAAGGGCTCGGGCGCGTTCCTCGGCGACGATGGTTGGCAGGGCCAGCACGATGGCCGTGGGCACGCCGATGGAGACCTCGTCGGCGAAGGAGGGCCCGGAGAGGGCACCCACGGGCAGGTCGAGCACGCCGGTCAGGGCCTGGGAGAGGGTCTGGCGGGTGGACTGGAGGATGCCCTTGCTGACATGGATCAGGCAGTCCGGAGCTACCGAGGCCTGGGGACGCAGGCCAGCCCAGGCCGCCGGGCTCACCTGGGTAGGCATGGCAGAGATCCAGAGGGGCGCCGACAGGGCAGCCGTCGGATCATCCGAGGTGCGCAGGCCCTCCGGAAAGGGCGCCTGCCGGAGACGGGGGTGGCAGCGCTCCGCCGCCAGCAGCGCCATCTCCTCCGGGAAGGGGCCCCACAGGGCGACGTTCGCACCGGCCTTGGCCCAGGTGATGGCCAAGGCGGTGCCCCAGGCGCCGGAGCCGAAGACCCCGATATCAGGCCGCGTCATGGGGGTCCTCCTGCCTGGTGCCCCACAGCTTGGACTCGGTGCCTGCCTGCAGGCGCACGATGTTCTCCCGGTGCTTCCAGATCACCAGCAGGGCCAGAGCCGTCCAGGGGAGCAGGAAGCTGAGGTCCTTCTGCAGGGAGCCCCCAAAGGCGCGGGTGAAGCTGCTGATCAGGTAGAGCTGCACGGGCAGCATGGCCGCCGCCAGGATGCTGCCCAGGCTGACGTGGCGGGTGAGCCAGAGGGCGAAGATGAAGGTGCCCATGGGGACGAGCATCAGCTGGGCATCCACGGCGAGGAGGACTCCCAGGGCCGTGGCCACACCCTTCCCGCCCTGGAACTTCAGCCAGGGGGTGTAGACATGACCCAGCACGGCGGCCAGGGCCAGCAGAGAGAGGGCGTCCACGCCGAACCCCGCCTTCTTGGCCAGGAAGACCGGCAGGAAGCCCTTGAGGACATCCAGCAGGAGCGTGACGATGCCCAGGCCCTTGCCCCCCACCCGACTGACATTGGTGGCGCCGATGTTGCCGCTGCCGTGGGCGCGCACATCGCCCTTGCCCGCCAGCTTCACCAGCAGGAGGCCGAAGGGAATGCTGCCGCAGGCGAAGGCCGCAAGGCACCAGAGGACGAGTGAGTTCGGAGGGGACGAAAGCATGGACGCAGTGTATCAGCGGCCCGGGGCGGGATGGACCACGGCCCGACGCAGCAGGTCCAGGGCCAGGGCTGTGCTGCGCAGCTGGATCTCGGCCCGGTCCCCCGCCATGCGGTGGGCCTTCACCGTCGTGCCCGCAGGTCCAGCGATGGCGATGAACACAGCGCCCACGGGCGCGTCGCCTTCAGCATCGGGCCCGGCATTGCCGCAGATGCCCACGCCCCAGGTGGCACCGAGGCGGTGGCGCGCGGCCTCGGCGAGGCCCACGGCACAAGGCTCACTGACGGTGCCCACCGCCTGGAGCCAAGCGAGGTCCAGGCCCAGCAGGGCGACCTTCGCACCCGCTGTGTAGACCGTGGCGCCGCCCAGGAACGAGCGGCTGGCCCCGGGAATGGCGGTGAGGCGGGAGGCCAGCAGGCCGCCGGTCATGCTCTCGGCCAGCGCCAGGGTCTGGCCCCGCGTCCGCAGAGCAACCAGCACAGCGTCTTCCAGGTTGCCGTCCCCCACGGAGACCAGGTCGGGTCCCAGCACCGGCTCGAAGGCTGCGTGGGCCGCGGCCAAGTCAGCGGGATCGGAGCCCCGGGCCAGCAGCTCCACCTGGGTGAGGCTGGCCAGGATGGTCCAGTCGAGGTGGCCGTGCTGCTCACGGACCCCCCGGGTGCGCTCATCCAGGTTGCTCTCGGGCACCCCGGCCACCACCATGCGCAGGGTGTGGACGGGCTTCCCGGCCAGCACGGCGAGGCGAGGCTCCACGTGCTCCTCCCACATGCGCTTCATCTCCCGGGGTACGCCCGGCATCATCACGATGCGCACGCCGGGGTGCTCCGGCGGATCCTGCCACCAGACGCCGGGGGCCGTGCCCACCAGGTTGCGCAGGGGCTCGGCGCCCACGGGGATGAGGGCCTGCTTGAAGTTCACCTGGGGCGGGGTGCGGTTACGCGCGGCGTAGAAGGCCAGCATGTCCGCCCGGCTGCCAGCGTCCTCCACCAGCTCGACGCCCAGGAGCTCCGCGAACAGCTCCTTGGTGAAGTCATCAAAGGTGGGGCCGAGGCCCCCGGTGGTGAGGATCACATCCGACCGCCCCAGGGCTTCCCGCAGCAGTCCGCCCAGGTCCTCCCGGCTATCCCCAACGGCGGTCTTGCGATGAAAGCCCAGGCCCAGGGCCGCGAGACGCTCCCCCAGCCACACGGAGTTGGTGTCCAGGCGGCGGGTGGTGAGCAGCTCGGTGCCGATGGCGATGCATTCAATGCGCATGACTGGAATGGAACCACGGCGACCGCGAAAACTCTAGGACTCCAGCCAGCGCTGCACGGCCCAGCGCCCCGCCCAAAGCCCCAGGCCCGTGCCCACCATGCTGAGCACCATGCCGGTGGTAAAGCCCACCAGCGCGCCCAGGTACCAGCCCACCAGGCTGCCCACGGTGGCGCCGATGAATCCCATGAGCTTTTCCATCGGGGGCCTCCAGGGGATACGATGAGCCGAACAAGCGAGGTGTTGCATGATCATCCCCGATCTCGATGATCTGGTGCTGGAATCCGACGAGGAGTCCGGCATCCAGGAGCTGGGCCGCACCTTCCTGGCCCGGGGGCCCTGGACCACCGTGGCCTTCCTGGTGAAGACCCGCACCGACTCCGAGGCCCCCTGGGAGGGACCCAGCCTCTGGCTGCACCGCTACCAGAAAGTGTCCCAAGGCTGGAAGCTCGTGAGCCGCTTCCGCACCACCGAGCCAGACCAGCTGAGCAAGCTGGCGCAATCGCTGGATGCGTGGAAGGACTACATCAACCCCGGCAGGTAGCGCTCGCGCACCACGGCCAGGTGGTGGGTCGCATGGGCCAGGGCGAAGTAGGGCATGCAGCGGGCCGTCACCTGCCGACCGTTGGTGGTGCCGGGGTTCAGCCAGGCCGCTTCGGGCAGGCTGCGAAACAGGGTGAGGCTAGCGGCCCGGGCCGCCTGGAAGTCGACGAGGAGCAGGCCCAGGGGACGCCCATCGGACTGGGCGGCGGCGGCAAAGGCGTTCTCATCAAAGCCTGGCAGGGGCGTGGCATCGCCCCGTCCGATACGCAGGCAGCGGTAGGTGAACACCCGCTCGGCATCCGTGAGGTGCTGGAGCAGATCCTTGAGGCTCCACTTGCCGGGGGCGTAGCGATGGAGGGCCTGGGTGTCAGTCAGCGCACGAAACAGGAGTCCGAGCTCGGCGGCCTGGGTCTCCAGCAGGGTCAAGACATCTCCCTGGACCGGGGTGCCGAGGTAGTGGGCGTAGGCTTCCGCATATTCGCCAGGCTGGGGCTGGGCCAGGGTCATGGGGTCTCCTCTCAGAAGGTCAGCACCAGTATGGTCCTGGGCACGAAATCAGGGGCGTGTTCCACAGGTAATCCACAGCGTTTTCCACAGGCGGCGCCTGGGTTTCGAAAATGTCATGCCCTTTCGCTCGCGTCAATGGAGTGTTACCTTCGGGGTTCCGAATGGATCGTTGGAGAGACTGAAATGCGTGACAAGCTGCGGAATCTCGTAGCCGAAATGGTGCGCGGCGGCATCCCCCTGGAGATGGCGCGCCGTGAGTTCGAGCGGATCTACCTGGAGGAGGTTGTGGCTGCCCATGAGGGCAACCAGAGCGCTGCCGCCCGGGAGCTCGGCATCCATCGCAACACCCTCGCCAAGAAGCTGGAAGCCCCTGCTAGCAGGCTTCGCCGCGTGGGCCTCGCCAGCTGATCCCAGGCTCATTCCCAGCTGCGCCCGGCCCCAAGCCGGGCCTTTCTTTTCAACCCGGTCCGCCTTGGCGGCCCCCCAGGATCCCGGAGGCGTCGTGCGGCGAGTGGCCATCAGCGGCCTTGGACGGATCGGGCGGATGGCCCTGCGCCACCTGCTGGCAGAACCGCGCCTGGAGGTGGTGGCGCTGAGCGATCCAGCAGAGGCCGGGGCCCTGGCTCACCTCCTGCGCCACGACTCCGTGCACGGGACGCCAGCCTTCACGGTGACGGCCGGGGAGGGGTGCCTGCATCTGGACGGACGCCGCCTACCCTTGCACCGGCAGGATGCTTCTGCCTCTCCGCCTTTTGCCGATGCCGGCGCCCAGCTGGTCCTCGACTGCAATGAAACGCCGGCTTCCCGGGCTGCGGCAGCACGACACCTGGGTGGCTCCGTGACGCAGGTGCTCCTGGCAGGCTCTTGCTCCGATGCGGACTGCCTGCTGTTTCCAGGCCTGAACGATGCCGACTTCGATGGGGTGCGGGATCGGATCGTCACCTGCGGCAGCGATACGGCCCTGCCGCTGGCCGCCCTTCTCCAGGTACTGGACGGGGCCTTCGGCATTGAGTCGGCCTTCTCCACCTCCGTGCACAGCTACACCAGCGACCAGCGCATCCTCGACCTGCCCCATCCGGACCTGCGCCTGGCGCGGGCCGCCGCCCTGAGCATGATCCCCACGGCGGACCCGGCTCCCGCCGAGGTCATGGCCGCCCTGCCCCGCTTCGCCGGGCGCCTGGCGGGCCTGGCCGTGCGGGTCCCCACCCCCGATGGCTGCCTGCTGGATGTGACAGCCCGGCTCCAAGCAGACGCTGATCCTGAGGCCGTCCACACTGCCTTTCGGGCCGTTGCCGGACAGGGTTCCCTCGTGGCGGTCCTGGACGAGGAACTGGTGAGCCGCGACCTCCTGGGCCGCACCGCCAGCTGTCTCTATGATCCCTTTCTCACCCGCTGCCTCGACCCCCGCCTCGTGAAGTGCTTCGCGTGGCATGACAACGAGTGGGCCCATGCGGCCCGCCTTCGTGAGGCCTGTCTCCTGCTCCTCGCTGGGAGCCAGCCATGACCGGGGTCGCCCTCAACGGTCTCGGCCGCATCGGCCGCATCGCCGTGCGCCGCCTGGGGCTCGAGCGCCCAGGACTGCTGGTTGCCGTCAACGATCCCGCCCCCCTGGAGCAGGTGCTCCATCTGCTGCGGCGGGACTCCATCCACGGGGCCCTGCCTCAGCCCATCACCGGCGAGACGTTCGCAGGTGTGGACCACCTCGTCCTGGGCGAGCACCGCATTCCGCTGTTCCACGCGCCGGATCCCGCCCTCATCCCCTGGCCGGACACGGTGGGCCTGGTGGTGGAGGCCAGCGGGCGCTTCACCCGCCGAGAGGCGGCAGCCCGTCACCTGCGGGGTACCGTCACGCATGTACTCATTGGTGCCCCCAGCCCCGATGCCGATGCGACCATCATCGCCCCCGTCAATGGCGAAACCCTGGACCTGGCACGGCATCGGATCATCTCCAATGCCAGCTGCACTGCCCACGCCACGGCGCCCCTGCTGCGGGTGCTCGATGATGCCTTCGGGTTGGCCCTGGCGGGCATGAGCACCGTCCACGTGGTCACCAACGACCAGCGCCTCCTGGACACCCCTCACGCCGACCGCCGCCGCGCCCGCGCCGCCTTTCAGAGCATCATCCCCACCACCTCCAGTGCCATCGGCGCCCTGCGCCGGGCCATGCCGGAGCTGCCTCCGGGCTTCAGTGGCCTGGCCATCCGCGTGCCCACCCTCAGCGTGAACCTGGTGGACCTCACCGTGGTCCTGGCCCAGGATGCCGACCCCGGGGCCGTGCAGGCAGCCTTCCGCACCGCTGCCCAGGGCTCCTGGAAGGGACTCATCGCCCTGGCCGAGCCCCACACCGTCAGCTGCGATATCACCGGCCGCCGGGAGAGCGTCGTGGTGGACCTGGACCTGACCCTGAGCCTCGGCCCCCGCTTCGTGAAGGTCTTCGGCTGGCACGACAACGAGACCGGCTACGCCGCCAGGCTCCTCGACCTGGTGCTGGATCTGGCTGGACGGATCTGAGTTCAGGCATCAAAGAAAACCACTCTCGCAGAGGCTGCGGAGAGGGCGGAGGCGCGCAGAGAAAAGCAGAACTTAGAACTGCGAAAGGAAGTAGATAAGCGGAGAAAAGACGGAGGAGCTGAGGAGAGCCGAGAAAGGCCAAGTTCCTTTTTTCTTTTCTCTGCTTTCCTCCGCTCCTCGGCAGTCCTCTGCTTCCATTTCTTCTTTTCATTGCCATCACTGATCCCAACGCCTAGGTGATTAGATCGTCCCCGCGAGGTACCCCGTGCTGAAGGCGGCTTGCAGGTTGTAGCCGCCGACGGGGCCGTCGATGTCCAGCAGCTCGCCGCAGACGCGCAGGTTGTCCCAGCCCCGGAGGGCCATGGTGTGGGGGTCCACGGCGGATAGGGCGATGCCGCCGGCGGCCACCTCGCCCCGGGCCAGGCTCACCGCCTGGGGCTCGCCGAGGGGCAGCGCGGTGACCTGCTCCACCAGGAGCCGGCGGCCGGCCCGGGTGAGGTCCTTGAGCATGGGGGACAGGGCGGCACCGGCCTCGGTCACCAGGGCCGCCACGATGCGCTCCGGGAGGTGGCGGCGCAGCCAGGTCTCCGCCAGCAGCCGCGGGTTGCTCCGCTGCTCTGCCTGCAGGGCGGCGTCCAGGGTTTCCGGCAGGGTGGCGACGGCGGCATAGGTGAGCCAGGCGGCCCCGGCCCGCCGGGCCCGCTCCGTGGCCTGGCTCAGCTCCAGCGGAGCGGGACCGCTGATCCCGAAGCGGGTGAACACCAGGTCCCCGGCAAACTCCGCCAGACGGCGGCCATCCTTCCCGGCGGACAGACGCAGGACACCCTCCCGCAGGGGCACGCCCTCCCAGGTGGGGCGCGGGCTGCGCAGGGGGATGGGTGAGAGGGCCGGGAACCAGGGCTGCACCGGGACGCCCAGGGGGGCCAGCCAGCTCGGCACCTCGCCCCGGGTGCCCGTCTCCGGGTAGCTGGCGCCGCCCGTGGCCAGGATGAAGAGATCCGCCACCAGGGTTTCCTCGTCCGCCTGCAGGGCCTTCAAGCGGGGCGCTTGGCCCGTCACGCCCGTGGCCCGGAGGCCCCGGCGCACCGTCACGCCGGCCCGCTCCACCAGGCCCTCGAAGGCCGCCACCACGGCGCCTGCGCTGCCCGGCCGGTCCAGGGGAAAGATGCGCCCGTTCTCCCGGGCCTGGGTGGGCACGCCCTCCCGGCGCAGGAGCTCCACCACCTCGGCGCTGCCGAAGGCGTTCAGGGCCGGCCGGAGGAAGCGCGCCTGGTCTTTGGCAAAGGCCGTGAGCAGGTCCCGGGGGGAGCCTTCGTGGGTGACATTGCACTTGCCACCCCCGCTGATGCGCAGCTTCACCCCCAGGCGACCGTTGGCCTCCACCAGCGTCACGGCGTGGCCCAGCGAGGCGGCCCGCCAGGCGGCCACCAGACCCGCCGCGCCGCCCCCCACCACCAGCACCGTCACCATGGAACCATCATGGCCGAACCCAAGAAGAGTGCCCCACTTTGGGTTCCCCCTTCTCGGGATCGGCTGCGCCGATCCCGAGCCGAGAAAAGCAAACCACCTCAATGGAGGAGCCTGGGCCTGCATTGGCTGATAGCCGATAGCTGATAGCTGATAGCCGATAGCCCCCTCGGTTAGACTCACCCCATGCTTGTCTCCGGCTTCTCCGTCCCCCGCCCTGCCCAGCTCCGCCGCTTCGGCCGGGTGTTCTATCCCGCCGGCCTGCGCCTGCAGAAGGCCCTGGCGGCCCATGTGGCCGAAGAGGGGCGGCCGGACCAGCTGGTGGTCCTCGAGCACGACGCGGTCTACACCCTGGGCCGCAACGCCACCCCCGCCGATATCCATGTCAGCGAGGCGTTCCTGCGCGCCGAAGGCCTCAGCGTCCACCGCACGGACCGGGGCGGCGAAGTCACCTACCACGGCCCGGGCCAGGTCGTCGCCTATCCCATCTGCAACCTCCGGGGCGGCCGGGAGGATGTGGGTCGCCTGGTGCGCGGCCTGGAAGAGGCCATGATCCGCACCGCCGGCGACTTTGGCGTCCTGGCCCGCCGGCTCTCGGGAGCCCCTGGCATCTGGGTGGACACCCCCCGGGGGCCCGAGAAGCTGGGTGCCATCGGCCTCCACCTCAGCCGCTGGATCAGCACCCACGGCATCGCCTTCAACGTCGCCCCCAACCTCAACCACTTTGCCTGGATCACCCCCTGCGGGTTCACGGACAAGGGCGTCTGCAGCTTGGCCTCGCTGATGGGCGCCGAGGCGCCGTCCTGGGCAGAGGCGGCAGACCACCTCCAGGGCCACCTCCTCGAACTCCTGGCCCTCGACCTCCAGCCTGTCCGGGAGCCCAGCCGCAGCGTCTCGGCCCTCACCTGGCGGCGCGGTCCTTCCGGCCCCGAGGTGCTCATGATGCTGCGGGTGCCCGCCCACGGCCTCTGGTGGCAGAGCGTCACAGGCATGATGGAGCCCGGCGAAGTCCCGGAGGAGACCGCCCACCGGGAGCTGCTGGAAGAGACGGGCCTGACCGGGACCCTGCGCCCCCTGGGCCTCTCCCACAGCTTCTGGGTGGATCCCACCATCGTCCGCTTCCCCGATGACGAGCCCCGCTTTAACACCGAGGTCTGCTTCTCCATGGAGGTGCCGGCTACCGCCGAGGTGCGCCTCGAGCCCGCCGAGCACAGCGAGTACTTGTGGTGCGGGCTGGACGAAGCCTGGGAGCGGATGATGTGGGAGGGCTCGAAGGCCGCCGTGGACCTGCTCCGCCGCAGCCTGGCGACATAGGCCCAAGCCCCACCCGCCAGCCAGAATCCCGCCCCGCCGGGGGGGCTCCGCTTGCTACCCTGGAATCAGCTTTGGAGCCCCCATGTTCCCCCAGTTCACCGAAGACCAGCTCGCCATCCGGGAAGCCGCCCGGGAGTTCGCCAAGGCCGAGATCGAGCCCGGTGCAGCCGCGCGGGACGCCAATAGCGAGTTCGCCACGGATATCATCCGGCAGCTTGGCGAGATGGGCTTCATGGGCATGACCGTTCCCGAGGCCTACGGCGGCGCCGGGGTGGACTTCCTCAGCTACATCCTGGCCCTGGAGCAGGTGGCCTACGCTGACGCCTCCGTGGCCGTGGCCATGAGCGTGAACAACTCCGTGGCCTGCGCACCGATCCTTGCGTTTGGCACCGAAGCGCAGAAGCAGAAGTACCTCAAGCCCCTGGCCAGCGGCGAAGAGCTGGGCGGCTTCATGCTCACAGAGCCCGACGCCGGCTCCGATGCCACCGCCCTGAAGGCCCGGGCCACCCGCGTGGAGGGCGGCTGGCGGCTCAACGGCGCCAAGGCCTGGATCACCAATGGCGGGGTGGGCCGCTACTTCATCACCATGGCCCGCACCGACCCCGACTCCGCCAAGAAGGGCATCAGCGCCTTCATCCTGGACGCGGACCAGCCCGGTGTGGTCATGGGCCGCCCCGAGCACAAGATGGGCCTGCGCTCCAGCCGGACCGTGATGGTGGCTCTGGAGGATGCCTTCGTGCCCGATGACGCCCTGCTCGGCCAGCTGGGGGACGGCCTCAAGGTGGCCTTCGGCGGCCTCGATGTGGGCCGCATCGGCATCGCCGCCCAGGCCCTGGGCATCGCCCAGCGAGCCATGGACGAGAGCATCACCTACGCCAAGGCCCGGGTCTCCTTCGGCAAGCCCATCGGCGAGCACCAGATGATCCAGACCTACCTGGCGGAGATGGAAGCCCGCCTCCAGGCTGCCCGCCTCCTGGTCTACCGGGCCGCCACCCTCAAGGAGGCCGGCCAGCCCTGCACCAAGGAAGCCGCCACCGCCAAGCTCTTCAGCACCGAGAGCGCCGTCTTCCTCTGCGATCGCGCAGTGCAGATCCACGGCGGCTACGGCTACTCGCAGGAGTACGTGGTGGAGCGCCTCTACCGGGATGTCCGCATCACCACCATCTATGAGGGCACCAGCGAAATCCAGCGCATGGTCATCGCCCGAGAGCTCCTTAAGCGCCCACTTTCCAACGCTTGAGGAGATGGGCCTTGCCCTCAACTTACGATGGAGTCATTCTGCTAGAAACCTGGGTCTAAACCTTGATCCGGTGCCAACCGTAGGCAGTTTGTCCGTGCGGCGGTTCTTTCCCGATGTCCAAGGAGTGGTGATGATGCGTTCCCCCATTCTCCCGGCCCTGCTGGTGAGCTTCTCCCTCGTGGCCCAGGAGGCTCCCAAGGCCCCCACGAAGCTTTCGCTTCAGACGGCCATCGAGACCTCCCTGAAGAACAACCTGCAGGTGCAGATCGCCACCGAGACCCGGACTTCCACCGTGGCCGGCGTGATGGTCGAGCAGGGCAGCTTCGACTGGAACCTGACCAGCGGCCTGACCCTCTCCAAGTCCCAGGACGGCTTCAAGACCCCTGCTGCCACCCTGGAAAGCACCACCCAGAGCCGCAGCCTGTCCGTGGGTTCCACCAAGGCTTTCGAGTGGGGCGGCAACCTCAGCCTCAACTACACGCCGCGCTACTCATTCTCTTCCGGCTCCGCCCTCGGCGGCTCCACCACGACCCCCTACGACGGCAGCCTGTCCGCCACCTACACCCAGAGCCTGCTCCGCGGCTTCGGGCGCGAGGCCACGGAAAGCCGCCTCATCGTGGCCCGCTTGGGCGCCCAGGCCGCTGACCTCACCTTCGTGAAGTCCATCATCGACCTCGTGGCCAGCACCGAGACCCTCTACTGGGATGTGGTGTTTGCGCAGCGGAACCTGGGGAACAAGCGCCAGACTCTGGAGCTGGCCCGGAAGCAGCTCCGTGAGAACCAGATCCGCGTCCAGGTTGGCACCCTGGCCCCCATCGAGGTGACCTCCTCCGAGGCCTCCGTGGCCCAGCGGGAACAGGAGATCATCGCCGCCGAGGCCCAGGACCTGAACAGCAAGGACGCCCTGATCCGCGCCCTCTATCCCTCCTCGGAGCGCCCCGCAGGTCTCGAGCTGACGGACGCCCCCGGCGTCAAGCCCATGGGCATGGACGAAGCCACCGCCGAGAAGCGGGCCTTGGCCAGCCGCATCGAGCTCAAGACCGCACGTCTGGACCTTAAGACCAGGCAAGTGCTGGAGACCGCCGCCGTCAACCGGACCCTGCCCCAGCTGGATGCCTTCGCCACCTACTCCGGCAATGCCGCCTCCCAGATCGCTTCGGAGGGCATTACCGCCGTGAACAAGGACCTGTCCAAGGCCGCCTACCCCGGCTACTCCATCGGCCTGCAGTTCTCCATGCCCATCCAGAACCGCGCCGCCAAGGGCAGCCTGGCGCAGTCCCGGGCCAGCCGCCGACAGAGCGAGCTGAACCTCAAGGATCTGGAGCTGGGCATCACCCTGGAGGCCCGCCAGGCCCTCCGCAATGTGGAGGCCTCCGCCAAGGGCGTGGCCGCCGCCGAGAAGACCCGCTACTTCCGCGAGAAGGATCTGGAAGCCGAACAGAAGAAGTTCGAAAACGGCATGAGCACCAACTTCCTGGTGCTGTCCAAGCAGAACGACCTGGACACCGCCAAGAGCGCCGAGCTCCAGGCCCAGATCACCTACGCCAAGGCCATCACCGCCCAAGAGAAGGCCGTCGGCAACCTGCTGGAAGCGCGCAAGCTGGTCGTCAACTAAGCATTGCTCCTTCACTAAAAAGCGGGCCCCGATCGGGGCCCGCTTTTTAGATGTCACCGCCGCCTGGCGGCGGTGATTGGGGACTCAGGCTTGGACTCAGACTTAGCGTCTGACTCCGCTGGCAGGGTGTCCAGGAGGGCCTTCCAGTCGAACCACTCGGCCCGGCCTTTGATCCACTTCTCGAACCAGTTGAACTCGCTCACCATCTTGACCAGCTGGTAGCGGGGTTCCGTGAGGCCGTGGGGCATCCCGGGGTAGACGATGTACTCCACGGGCACCCCCAGCTTCTTGAGGGCCATGTAGAGCTCATCGCTCTGGGGCTTGGGCACCCGCTGGTCCGCCTCGCCCACGTGGATGAGGGTGGGGGTCTTGGCGTTCTTGACGTACTTCAGGGCGGACTCATTCATGAAGTTGTCCCAGGCATCGTAGGGTCGCCCGCCCAGGTAGAACTCCCGGACGCTCTGCACATCGGAATCGGCGTACATGGAGATCCAGTTCACGGCCCCAGCGCCGGTGCTGATGGCCTTGAAGCGATCCGTCTGGGTGAGGGTCCAGCTGGAGAGGTGGCCACCGGCGCTCCAGCCCATCATGCCCAGGCGGTCGGGGTCCGCCAGGCCGGCGGTAATCAGGTAATCCACCCCACTGATGATGTCGCCATAGGAGAGGCGCATGAAGTTGCCACCGATCTGGCGGGTGAAGGCTTCTCCATAGTTGGAGGAGCCCCGGTAGTTGGGCTGCAGCACCGCATAGCCGGCGGCGGCGTAGATGTGGGGGTAGGTGCCGTAGCGGCCCTGGAAGCCCCGCTGATCGGCCGCTGCAGGCCCCCCATGGAGCTGCACGATGAGGGGATAGCGTTTGCCCTTTTCGTAGCCCACGGGCCGGATGAGCAGGCCCTCCACCTCGACGCCGTCCGGCGCCTTCCAGCGGATGGCCTCGGTCTCACCCAGGGCCAGCTTCGCCACCTGGGGGTTGGCGTTGGACACCTTCACCCAGCTGCCGGGCGCGCCCACGGTGGCGGCCTTCGCCACGAACAGGTTGGCGGGGGTCTTGGGGTCGCTGCAGGTCAGGAGGAAGGTCCGGGTATCGGCGTTGTAGCCCCCGGCGATGACCCCGGGCCGGGCCGTCAGCTGCTTCAAGGTGCCGTCCGTTGCCGACACCGAGAAGAGGTGCTGGTCGACCCCGATGCCCTCCGTGAAGTACAGGGTGCTGGCGTCCTCGGACCAGGTGGCGCTGGATACGCTCATGTCCTTCCCGGCCAGCAGGTTCTTGGCCGGGCCGCCAGCGGTGGGTAGCACCCACAGCTTCTCGTTGCGGAGGCGCTCGAAGCGCTCGGGCGCGGCATAGACCAGACGGCTGCTGTCTGGAGAGAACGCCATGAAGCGGGCGTACTTCTCCAGGACCGGCCGGGCCAAGCCCGTGCCCAGGTCCAGCAGATGGAGGCTGGCCTCTTCCTGGGAGATATCCCCCAGACCGCGGGTGGTGGGCAGCGCCCGGTAGGCGGCCCAGCGGCCGTCCCTAGACACCTGGAAGGCGGCCACAGTGAAGGCGGCACCCTCGGTCCAGCGCTTGGCCTTCCGCTCCTTGAGGTCCACTGACCACAGGTGGACCGGCGGCTGGGCCTGGTCCGCGACGCGCACATCGAACTTCTTCTCCCGGCGCTTGAGGTCGTCCTTGTCAATGCGGTCGGGGCTGGTGAACCAGATCTGCTTGCCGTCCTCGGAGAAGACGAAGTCCCGGATGGGTGTGGCGTGCTTGGGCAGGGCTGTGACCGTAAAGTCCTCACTGCCCAGGTCCACGAGGGAGAGCTGCCGCTCCTCGGCCTTGCCCGCACTGAAGGCCAGCCACTTCCCGTCCTTGCTGAAGGCATAGGTGTGGACGCCGTCCTTGGCCTCCGTCAGCTTGCGGGCCTCCCCGCCATCCACCGCCAGGAGGTAGACCTGCTGGCCCCCGTCCCGGTCCGCCAGGAAGGCCAGGCGCTGCCCGTCCATGGCCCACTGGGGGGAAGATTCATTCTTCTCCCGGGTGAAGGT